>CAZCBM010000283.1:0-4450 GCA_964496805.1 uncultured Rhodospirillales bacterium
GCCCCGACGCACCGGCGGCCCTGCGCGCTGCGGCGTTGGCACGCGGGGTGCAGGTCCGGCAGGGGAATAGCGCCTGGGGCCTGCGGGTGCCGGGCGACGCCGCCCTGATGGCGGCCCTGCTGGACCTCTATGCCCGTGTGGCCATCGAGCAGGGCCTGGACGCCCAGCGCGTCGCCGATTGGGCGGCGCGCCGCCGTCGCCATACGCGCAGCCTAACCGTGGGCCATACGGACACGCTGCTGCTGCCCCAGAGTTCGCCCCACTTGCCTTGATCACCCCGCGCCCCCACCCGGCCACCCACGCCAGTATCGTACCAATGGGCGGCCGGGTGGGGTCAGCCAAGTTGGAGGGGGCTGGTGCCGGCTCAATCTCCCCGCAACGCGCCCTAACGGCTCAGGCGTCGTGCCTGCTGGGGGTTGCGCGTCATGGCTTGAGATCCAGATCCATCAACACATCCGTCGGCCCAAGGGGCACAAGATTGAGCGCAGGGCGCAGAGCCTCCTCCAGTGTGGAGATCGCTGGCAGGGTGATGCCGAACGGGCCGGACCCGATGATCACCGAGCCCACCAGCAGGTGCAGCCGATCCAGCAACCCTGCGGCCAAGAAAGCCGACAGGGTCTTAGCGCCGCCTTCCACCAGCACACGATGCAATCCCTCCGCTGCCAGGCAACCGATCACGTCCTCCGGTGCCATCATGCCGTTTCGGGCTGGCAGGATCATTTGCCGCACACCGGTGGGGGGTGCCGCCGCTCCGTCCAGGCACAGTTGTAGTGTTGCTGCTGGTTCCCCCCGGCATCGGGCATCCGGCGGCATACGGCCGGTGGGGTCCAGGACCACGCGCACGGGATGGCTGCCAGCGCACCGCCTGACCGTCAACTGCGGGTCATCGGCCACGACAGTGCCGACCCCCACCACCACCGCGTCGGCCCAGGCGCGCAGCCGGTGCAGATGGTCCAGGGCCTCTGGACCATTGATGTAGTGGCTGTGGCCGCTGGCTGTGGCTATCCGTCCGTCCAGGCTCTGGCCCAATTGCCCCAGGACCTTGGTGTGGGCGGGAACCCTCAGGGCCTGTTCAGGCTTTTGCTCTACCGTCATGGCCATCTGTGTCCCTTCGTCCAGGAAAATCACCCTCTTGGGGTGCCGCTGGGGTGGTGTGACCCAGCACCCCAGCGATCCCTCTTGCCCTTGGGTGCGCTGCACCCCATTCACCCATCGTGATGGGAATTGATGCAGACGACGACTGTCGTGTCGGTTATACGAGCGCCGACGCCTTGACCAGGAGGAATGCCCATGAACCGGGCCTCAAGCCGCGTGTCTACCCCACCCGGTGTGGCCGGCTGTTCCCATAGTTTGCCCGGCATGACCGTGCCCCCCGGCCGCCTGTCTGTGGAGCGCGCCCTCGCAGAGGTGCGGCAGGCGCGCCCCGTGCGCCTGTGGGCGGAGGGGCAAGCCCCTGTTGGGATTTTGGCGGCTGAGACCCTATCCCCTGACAGCCTGGAGGCGCTTGCGACGCACCCGGCCACGCTGGGTCTGTTGCTCAGCCCCCTGCGGCTGCGCCATCTGGGGGTGAGCGTCCAGGGGCCGGCCCTGATCCCCTATGTCCCGCCGAGCCAGGCGCAGGTGGATAGCCTAATCCTCGGCGCGGGGCCGGTGGACCTGTCCGCCCTGGGGCCTGTGCGCGCAGCCTGCGCCGCCGGTGAGGCGGCAATCGAACTGGTGCGCCTGGCGCAGATGCTGCCGGCCGCCGTGCTGGTGGATGCCGCGGCCCTGCCGGACTGGACGTTGAGCGTGGAGGCCGCCGATGTGATGGCGTTCCACGACGCATGGGCGGCAAGCCTCACCATTGCGGCACGATGCACCGTGCCGCTGGCTGACAGCACGCGGGCGGAGTTCGTCGTCTTTGGTGGGGGCGATGGGTTGCGGGACCAAGTGGCCATCATTGTGGGGCAGCCGGACCTGTCCCAACCTGTGCCGGTGCGTATGCACAGCGCGTGTCTCACGGGCGATTTGTTTGCCAGCCTGAAATGCGACTGCGGCGAGCAACTGCGGTCTGCCGTTGCGCGCATGGAGGCCGCCGGCGCCGGCATCCTGCTCTATCTGGATCAGGAGGGCAGGGGGATCGGCCTGCGCAACAAGATCCGCACCTACAAATTGCAGGAAAGCGGCCTCGATACGGTGGACAGCGACGCGGTTCTGGGGTTCGGCCCGGATGAACGCCGATACGCTTTGGCCGGGCGCATGCTGAGGGCATTGGACGCCACCCGCGTGGCGCTGATGACCAACAATCCCGCCAAACTGGCTGCATTGACGGCGGAGGGGATCGAGATCACCGGGGATGAGCGCCTGCATGGGACGGAGAACCCCCACAACCGCCGCTATCTTCGGGCTAAGGCTGAGCGCAAGGGCCACCTGCTGAACGGCGCGGACGGCGGCTGATCATCAGGGATGATGGGCGGCCGCCGGCGAGACGGACGGTTGTGGGTAGTCCCAAATGGGAGCACCCATCTGGGAGCATATGCAGTACCTAGGGGTATCGTATGCGCTTTTCTCAGTGATCGTGAGTCTTGCCCCATGCCCGAGAACAGATCCGATCCCCGAATCGTGTCCTCCCTTGTCGAGGCCTTGTACGCTGCCGCCATGGGCGAACAACCCTGGCGGAAAACGCTGGCACAGCTTGCCCATGCGCTGGACATGGATCACGCCGCCTTGATGGGGGTCATCCAGGGGCCGGGGCATCCCTTGCATGTGGCCATATCGTCCTTCATGACCGACGATCAGTTGCTCCGGTATCTGACAACCATTGCCCCTCACGACGCCCGCAACGGATATGCGGCCCGCAATCCCAGGGTTCATCTCGCGGATGATCGCGACATCATCCCAGAGAGCGAGATCCTCAAAGACCCCTATTTCATGGAATTGATGCCCACCGTCGATATCCAGTCTGGCGGTGCCCACATCCTGGACGTCGGGACCCAGGGCGTTGTTGGCCTCGGGCTTCAGAACGCACCAGGGCGGGGATTCCTGACCGCGGAGGCCCGACACCTCATGTTGGCCGTTGAGAGCCATGCCGCACGGGCCGTTCGGCTATGGTTGCGCCTGAGGGAGGTGGATAATCAAAGGGCGCTGTTGAGCGACATCCTGGATCGCCATCGGGATGGTTGGATCGCGGTGGACCGGGACGGGATCATCATTTACCACAACCCAGCAGCGAAGACGCTGAGCCGGCTTACGCGCAATTTGAGCTGGACGGCGTCAGGCCATCTCCGATTGGTTCCGGCCGCACTGGACGCGGCGTTTCGGGAGCGGTTGCCGGCTTCCGGGAGCGCGGGCCTGGTCGCCTCCGCAACATCGGGAACGCCCATTGCCCTGCCCACAACCTTGGGGTTGGCGCCGCTGCTGCTGACGGTGATCCCCTTGCGGGAGAGCCAAGCGGTGGGGGACCTGGTCAAGGCGCGGGCTCTGATCCACCTCAGTGACCCGCGGATTGAACCGCCCGATGCGGCGCGGGTGCAACTGGCCCTCAATTTAACCACCGCAGAGGCCGGGATCGCGCTTGCCCTGCTAACGGAGGGGGAAATCGCCAAGGCGGCGCACAAACAGAACCTCACCATCGGTACGGCGCGGCAATATCTCAAGCGGGTCTATGCCAAAGTTGGCGTCAGCGGGCAGGTGGAACTGGTCACGCGTTTGCTCAGCCTCTGAAGCCCTACGCCAAGGGACACCGATGTGGGATCGGTGCCACCGAAGTCGCGTCCTGCTGGTCGCTGGGATGATCGCCTCCGTGGCGTTGCCACTACGGGTCCTAGGCTCTAAGGCGGGTTGCCGAGGGACGGAGCGGGACGGTGTGAGGCGGTTCAGGCAGGCGTCCAGGGGCAGGTGGCCAGATCCAGCAGCAGGGAGGCGAGTTGCCGGGCGATGTGCGTCGTCAGGGCCTCCCCCAGGGCTGGGGTGGCGAGGCTCGCGGCCCCCGCATGGCGACCACCGGCCAAGTCCTGGGTCATCCAGCCCCATCGCACCCGGCCACCGGGGCTGAGCATCGGGCTGGGGGCTTCTGCCGTTGCCTGCGTTGCCAGGGGAAGTTGCACGCCCTGGGGTGCCAGATGCAGCATCAAGGCGGTCTCCCGCCAGCCGCCATGAATGTCTCCGGCTTCTGGGGCGGGCGGGGACAGGTCCTCAGGCAGGCCGAACTGGGTCCAATGGCAGGCCGCCACCAGCATCCCATGGCGGGCGCGCAGGGCGAAGGCGGCGTTCTCCGCCACCGCTTGGTTTCCGCCGTGAGCGTTGAACAGCACAAGCCTGTCCACCCCCAAGGGAGGCAGGCCATCGGCCAGCGCCTCGATCTGGGTTTGCAGGGCGGCGTGGGACTGGCTGAAGGTTCCAGCGGTTGCCGTGTGCTCCACTGACGCCCCAAGCCACAGGGCCGGCAGCCGCAGCATCGCCGGGGCGTCGG
>CAZCBM010000284.1:0-4450 GCA_964496805.1 uncultured Rhodospirillales bacterium
GCCAGGTTGAGGCTGCGGATGGCACCGGGCATGGGCAGCGTGAGGCATTGAGAGGGCCACGCCTCCAGCAGCTCCGCTGGCAAGCCGGCCGTTTCCCGCCCGAACACCAGCCAGTCCCCGCGACGGAACTTCTGATCGGTATAGGGGCGTGCCACACGGGTGGAGAACAGGAACAGCCGCGACGGGTCCGGCACGGTGGCCAGCAGGTCTGCCCAGGTGGCATGACGGCACCAATCCACCTGAGCCCAATAGTCCAGGCCGGCCCGCTTCACGGCACGGTCGTCCATGCTGAACCCCAGCGGCTCCACCAGGTGCAACCGACACTCTGTACCCAGGCAGGTGCGGCCGATATTGCCGGTGTTGGCCGGGATCTCCGGCGCCACCAACACCACATGAAACAGCGGATCATCAAGCCGGGCCATGGCAGGGAACTCGTGCCGGAAGAACAGACCACCGATCGGTTATTGCGCGGGTGTGGAGCGGTGGTTCGGTGAACAGGGCCAACGCTGACCCCTGTGTCGCGCAAAGGGCTCTACAGCAGTGGACACCGATTTGGAATCGGCGCCCCTGCACGGTAGCCCCAAGGGGCACAGGCGGTTCTGTTCAGAACCCCTCGGGTGCGGCCACGCCGGCGCGGTCCAATTGCTCCCGGATCATGGTTTTAAGCCGTTCCAGCGCCTCAGCATCAGCGGCCTCCGCCCGGGCCACCAGCACATTCTGGGTGTTGGAGGCGCGCAGCAGCCACCAGCCGTCCGGCGTCGTCACCCGCACTCCATCCACGGTGGCCACGTCGACGTCGGTCAATTGCGCAACATTGGCGCTGATCCGCTCCATGGCCGGGAACTTCTCTGTCTCTGCCACCTCAAACCGCGTCTCCGGCGTGGAGACCAGCCGCGGCAGGCCCTGGCGCAAGCTGGCCAGGGTATGGCGGCCCACGACATCACTCACCACCAGGCTCAACAGGCGCACCGCTGCGTACAGGGCATCGTCAAAGCCATAATAGCGGTCGGCAAAGAACACATGACCAGACATCTCCCCAGCCAGCGGCGCCCCAGTCTCCGCCATCTTGGCCTTGATCAGGCTGTGGCCGGTTTTCCACATCAGCGGGGTGCCACCAAGGCGCGCAATCTCATCAAAGGTAATCTTGCTGGCCTTCACATCGGCGATGATCGTGGCGCCGGGACGATCGGCCAGAACCTCGCGCGCATAAAGCGCCAGCAACTGATCGCCCCACAGGATCTCCCCTTCGGAATCAATGACCCCGATGCGGTCGCCATCACCGTCGAAGGCAATGCCCAGGTCGCACCCACCCTCATTCACCGCTTGGCGCAGGGCGGAGAGGTTCTTGGGTTCCGTGGGGTCGGGGTGATGGTTGGGGAAGGTACCGTCCACATCGGCAAACAGGACCGTGTGCTGCCCCGGCATGCGGGACACCAGCGCCTGGGTGGCCGGGCCGGTGGCGCCGTTGCCGCAATCCCAGGCCACGCGCAACCGCTCCACCCCGGGGCTAACATCCTCAGCCAGCCGCGCGACGTAGCGCTCGAACAGGTCAGGGTCGACACGGGCGCCCCCCGCCTCGGGCGGCTCATGCCACGTGCCCGCCGCCGCCAGGTGGCCCAACGCCTGAATGTCCGAGCCAAAAAAGGGCCCCGACCGGGTCAGCATCTTGAAACCGTTGTAGTTGGGCGGGTTATGGCTGCCGGTGAGCATCAGCCCACCATCGGCGTCGAAATGCTTGGTGGCGAAATAGACCATGGGCGTCGGCCCCAGGCCGACATCCGTGACCACCGCTCCGGCCTGAACCATGCCCTCAATCACCGCCGCCGACAGGCTGGGGGAACTCTCCCGCCCATCCCGGCCGGTCACCAGACGCGGCTGATCGACCCCCAGCCGCTGCGCCACCAGGCTGGCAAAGGCGCGGCCGATGGCGCGGGCATCCGCCTCGCTCAAGGTTTCGCCAACAATGCCGCGGATGTCGTATTCCCGCAGGATGGTGGGGTCCAGGGTATGGGCGGTCATGCTTCAGGCTCCTCCAGAACCGAATAGTCGAAGCGGTCCAGGTCCGGACGCCCGATGGAATGATACTCGAAGCCCATCGCCGCCATCTCTTGAGGGCGATAGATATTGCGCAGGTCCACCACCACAGGGGTCTTCAGCGCCTCTTTCAGGCGCTGCAGGTCCAGGGCGCGGAACTCGTTCCACTCTGTGATGAGCGCCACGGCATCGGCACGGCGCAAGGCCGACCAGGCGTCGGCACACCAGGTGACATCGTCCAACAGGCGCGCCGCCTCCTGCATCCCCTCGGGATCAAAGGCTTTGACCTCGGCCCCCGCAGCCTGGAGGCCCGGGATGATGTCCAGGGCCGGGCTGTCCCGCATGTCATCGGTATTGGGTTTGAAGGTCACCCCCAGCACGGCGATGGTCTTGCCATCCACGCTGCCGCCACAGGCCCGGATGATGCGCGCGGCCATGGACTGCTTGCGCGCGGCATTCACCGCCACCACCGCCTCAACGATGCGCGAGGGTGCGCCGGCCTTCTGGGCGGTGCGCACCAGCGCCAATGTATCCTTGGGGAAACAACTGCCGCCATAGCCGGGGCCCGCATGCAGGAACTTGCCCCCGATGCGCCCATCCAGGCCGATGCCACGGGCCACCTGCTGGACGTTGGCCCCCACCTTCTCGCACAGGTCGGCCATTTCGTTGATGAAGGTGATCTTGGTGGCCAAGAAGGCGTTGGCGGCGTACTTGGTGAGCTCCGCCGTCTCCAGGTTGGTCAGCAGGATCGGCTTTTCGTTCAGTGACAGCGGCCGATACAGCGCGCGCATCGTGGCCTCTGCCCGCTCGCTTTCAGCGCCAACCACCACGCGGTCGGGCCGCATGAAGTCCTCAATGGCTGCCCCTTCGCGCAGGAACTCAGGGTTGGAGCAGACATCGAAATCGGCATCCGGTGCTTCGGCTTCGATGATGGCCTTGACCCGGCGGTTGGTGCCCACCGGGACCGTGCTTTTTCCCACCACCACGGTGTAGCCGCTGAGGTGCCGGGCGATCTGACGGGCCGCTGTGAACACATAGCTCAGGTCGGCATGGCCGTCGCCGCGGCGGGAGGGGGTGCCCACAGCAATAAACACCAAGTCCGCGTCCGGCACCGCCTCAGCGATCTCCGTCGTAAAGGACAAGCGGCCGCGCTCCACATTCTTGGAGACCAGCACGTCCAAGCCTGGCTCAAAAATCGGGATCTCGCCCGCACGCAGCGCCCCCACCTTGGCCGCGTCTACGTCCACACAGGTGACGGTGTAGCCGAATTCGCTGAAGCAGGCGCCGGTCACAAGACCCACATAGCCCGTGCCGATCATCGCAACGCGCATGGCGCTCAGCCCTCCTCAGCCGCAGACAGCAGGCGCGCCATCATCGCCCGCACATCCGCCCCCAGGTCTGGACGGGCCAAGGCAAAGGCCAGAGTGGCTTCGATGTAGCCCAGCTTGTTGCCGGCATCCAGGCGCTGCCCAGCGAAGCGAACCGCGGTGAAGGGCTGCTCACCGATCAGCCGTGCCATCGCATCGGTGAGCTGGATCTCGCCGCCGGCACCGGGGGGTTGATCCGCCAGCCGGTCCATGACCTCGGGCTGCAGGATGTAGCGGCCGGTGAGCGACAGGGTGGAGGGGGCATCCGCCGGGGCAGGCTTCTCCACCATCCCCGTGACCTCAGCGACGGAGCCATCGTCGGCGCCAGTGGCCAGGATGCCATAGCGTCCCGTGTGCTCCCGAGGGACATCCATGGCCGCCAGAACGTTGCCGCCCCGGGCCTCGTATACCGCCACCAATTGCGCCAGGCAGCCGGTGTCCGCCAGGACGAGTTCATCGGGCAGCAGGATCGCAAAGGGCTCCCGCCCGACAAAGCTGGCAGCACAATGGACGGCATGGCCCAGCCCCAGGGGATGCTGCTGGCGCACGCTGGCCAGCTTGCCTGGCCCCAGAGTGGCGGCGCGCACAGCGGCCAACTCGGCCGTTTTGCCCCGCGCCTCCAACACCGTTTCCAGTTCCTTGGCGACGTCGAAATGGTCTTCCATCGCCGTCTTGTTGCGGGCGGAGACGAAGCAGATCTCCTCAATGCCCGCCTCCAGCGCCTCTTCCACCGCATATTGGATCAGCGGCTTGTCCACCAGGGTCAGCATTTCCTTGGGCAGAACCTTGGTCGCCGGCAAAATGCGGGTGCCGAGACCGGCCACGGGCAGCACGGCCTTGCGGACGGGGCGCGGGGAGGACATGGGCGGAAGGCTCCGGGGCCTGGGCGGGGGAGGGATAAACTACCGCGCTCGCTAGCATGGGCCGAAGCACAGGCAAACAAAAAGCTGGTCGTGCCCACGCACGACCAGCCGTCGATCCCCCAACCCAGTGGCTGCTGTCGCTTTCTGGTGGTCGCTCGGATGATCCCCTCCGTGGCGTTGCCACTT
>CAZCBM010000285.1:0-3128 GCA_964496805.1 uncultured Rhodospirillales bacterium
AGGCGGCGACGCTGCTGCGGCGCCTGCCGGACTATGGCCCGGCGCTGGATCGCTGGCGGGCGCAAGCGCAGCCCGACCACCCCGCTGCGGCTCAGATCCAGTTGTTTGAGGCGTTGGTGCTGGTGGAGCGGGATCGGGCGGCGATTGCGGTGGTCCGGACCAGCGTGCGCGATGCCTTCATGACCGTGGCCCTGAGCCCCACCACCCTGACCGATACCCTGCTGTTTGCGTGGCGGGCCATGCGCCTGGTGCGCCAGGTCGCGGAGGTCTACGGCCTGAAACCCGGGCTGTTCGCCCGGCTGAGACTGGCGAGGCAAGTGCTGATGGACCTGGGAACCCTCACCGCGGCGGATTTGGCCGGCGACGCGGTGAGCCATATGCTGGGAGACAAGCTGCTGGGCCGGGTCTCCGTGGCCGCAGGGGAAGGGGCGGTGGCGGCTTGGCGCATGGCCCGTTTGGGCCTGATGATCCTGGATCGCTGCCGGCCGGTGCCCTTTGCCCCGGAGCGTCGTCCGGGCCTCACCGACGTTCGCCCAGTCCTGGGGCTAGGGCCTAGGACCCCGTAGTGGCAACGCCACGGAGGGGAGCATCCGAGCGACCACCAATAAGCTGCAGCAGGGGCGCGGCGAGGCCCCCTTGAGTCTCCCCTGGGAAACCGTGCGCGCCCCTTCAGTGCACAGATAGGCTTGGCCCATCCCACCGGCTGGGATTGGCGCAGGTCAACGGACCAGCCGCGACCACTGGCTGAGGGTGAAAACACCCCGTCCCCAGACCACCACCCCCACTTGGCCAGACCCGAAGCGCTCCTGCTCCGCGGTCAGCACCGGCACACCCTGATGGGTGAGGGTGAGTTGCTGACCCGACTCCACGGCCCCCAGCATGTGGGTGCCAGCGCCGTCCGTCACCGGTGCCCGCCACAGTTGCTCAAATCCCCGCGACGGGTCGACGAAATAGAGCACCAACGCCGCATCCTCTGCGGTCTGCTCCAGGGCATAAACAAAGAACGCCACAGGATCGGCTTGCCCTGCCAGCAGCAACCCGGCGCGGGCCGGAACGTCAGGCTCGGCAATCTCCACCGTCACCGCAAGCCGCCGCCGCCCCTCATCCCGCGCGGGGCTCAACAGCATCTCCTTAAGGGCCCCAGGGTCGCTGCGATTGGTCAGGATCACCGCGCCATCGGCGCCGGCGGTGGCGCTGAAGGCGCTGCCCTCCAGCGCCAGTAGGGGCGGCCCCAGCGGCCCCATGTCCGCCAGCGCCGGCCAACCGGCCAAGGCCGCCAGAAGCAGGGGGATCAGCCAAGCGCATGCCCGCCGCCGGGTCATTGCGGGGCGAAACTGGGGGATGTCTTCGACCAGTTGGCAAACTGGAACTGCCCCGTGCCCCAAGCAACCACACCAACCCGGCCCTGACCGAAGCGCTGATTGGTCAGGGTCAGCCGCCGCTCACCATTGGCAAACAGGTTTACGCGGGTGCCGTCCTCCACCAGTTCCAGCCGGTTCGTCCCCTCCGTCAGACCGCCCCCGGTGGAGGACCAGATGGTCTCGAATCCTTGGCCCGGCTGGATGAAGTGCAGCGCCAAGGCCGGCTCTGTCTCATCGTCGGAGAGTTCCAGCGTGTAAATGAAGTAGCTGCGGGGCTCCTCAATGGAGCCATAAAGCAGCCCCGCGTGGGAGGAGCCATCAGCCTGAAGCAAGGTCACATCCACACTAAATCGCCGCTGGCCCTCATCCACCGGCGGGGAAAGATAGAAGTCCTTCAGCGCGCTGGTGCTGGTGGTGTTGGTCAACACCACGATGTTGCCGGGCTGGATCTCAGCGCTGAAGGCGCTCTGCCCCATCGATGTGAAGGCGTCGGTCAACGGTCCCATGTCGGCCCGGGCAGGCGCGACAAGGCTGAGACCACAGAGGAGGGCGGGCCAAAGGGGGCGGAACAGCAGGGGCAATCGCATGGGACAGGATCCAGGTGAGGTGTCGTCGGCCAGGGGCTGGTCAACGCAGCCTGCCCGGCGGGCCTGTACCCGTCAAAGGGAAAGGTGCGGTGCCCCCCAATGACCTTGAGCCCGCCATGGGCTGGCCCAGGGCCAGCCAAACGCTGGCCCTGTGGCAGCCCCGGTTTTGCCGGGGCCGGCCGCTCCCCCTCTCGGCCACCCACGGGAGTATGATCGCAATGGGTGGCCGGCCGAGGCAACGCCAGCAGGGGGAGTCGGCCGTTGGTGCCTCCTTTGCCGCGCAAAGGGCTTTAGCAGGCCGAAGGGAAAGGCCGGGGGTACTCGTCCCCCCGGATCCCCCAGACACTCTTCGACAATCTTCCTCGGCAGTGGAGTAATAATATTACGCCAGCGCATTCAATGTTGGATGGGATTGTCAAGGGTTTAGACCCTTGACCCGCCGGAGGCACTTTATCCGCACACTGCTAGGTCAGGGACGGGCGCGGCGGACCGAACACCGGCTGTCGGCGAACACGGCCTCCAACTCCGGTGACGGCGCGGACAGCAAAACGTCTCCGGCCCGGCTGCGTAGGCGCTCCAGGGAACTGCCCAGGGCAAAGCCGTCATCCTCTTGCCCGTTGAACAGGCTGATGACCGCGTCGGGGTCATCGGCACCGGCATTACGGTTGAGGTAGCTGAAGTCAGCACAGACCTGCACCGGCCCTTTGCGCTCAATGCGGGCGCTGAAACTGGGGGCAATGAGGCTGTCGCGGCTGGCACTCAGGCTGAACTCCCCCACGCCTTCCAACTGTGCCAGCAAGGCAATGTCACCGGAGACGATGCGGGACTTCTCCACCAGGATGGCCGTGTCGGCGCCCTGCGGTGACCGGGTGCTGGTGGGGGCGGGTTGCCGGAAAACAACGCCCTCGGCCGCCTCGGTATCCACGAACAATCCGCTCAGGCGCATATCCACCTTGCCGGTGGTTCCCAGGGTGACGTCAACACCGGGCGTGCTGCCCGGTTCTCCGCCGGGGGATGCGGTTTGCAGGGACGTTGCATCCAGGCTGGCACCGGCCGGGCCAGCGGTCTCCACCAGGACGGCCGCTGCACCGCTGCCGATGGCGCTGATATCGGCCAGTGTCACCGTCGGTCGGGTGGTGCCCTGCGTTTCCAGACGCAGACGCAGGCCGGAGGCCGCACT
>CAZCBM010000285.1:3138-4429 GCA_964496805.1 uncultured Rhodospirillales bacterium
TGCCCTGGACGGTGACCCGCTCCAGGGTGGCGGTGAAGGCACCCGCCGGGGCCGACAACAGGTCGATCCCATCGGCACCGGCCCGCTGCACGCTGACATCACTCATCTGGATCGTGGCGGTTTGGGCCGCCGGCGCCAACAGCAGTGCCGTACCACCGGTGCCCGTGATCTCCACCTGGGCCAGGGACAGGCTGATGCGCTCGCTGCGGCTGCGCGGGGAGACACCGCCCTGACTGAGGACGATCAAGCCTTCTGCCGCGGCCCCCTGGCAGGTCAAGCCGGTGGCGCTCAGGCGCAGGCTCTGGGTGCCGTCCGGCACCACTTCCGCACAGCGTCCCCCGCTTTGCTCGATGGTGACACCCGTCAGTTGCAGGGTCCCGTTCAGCCCCTGTTGTTGGGTGGCAAAGCCGCCGCCGCCCACCCGCAGGCCTGCCACAGCACTGCTCCGCAAGGTCACCTGCTCCAGCGTGATGGTTCCGTTGGCGCGGGAAAGCGGCGCAAACAAGCCGTATTGGCCACCCTCCACAAGCACCCGGCGGATGGTGGCCTGGCCGCCGTCCACGCGGATCCCTACGCTGCGCTCACCGGCAGCGGGACGGATGGTGATGTCGCTGACACCGGCGCCTTGCTCCACCACCACCGCGGGCACACCCGGTTCCAGTTGGATCAGACTGCACTGTCCGGGCTGTTGGCAGCGCAGGGTCTTGCCTTGGGGCACGGTTAGGCTGGAGGTGATCTGCAAATCCTCCACGGCCTGGATGCTCTGGGCGCGGCTGAAGAAGCGGGATTGCGCCATGCGGTCCACCGCGCAGGCGCGGGACGGCTGGATGCAGTCGCCGGCCCCCCGGTCGCTATTGGCCACATACAGCGCACTGGATTGCGGCTGACCGATGCGCAGGCTCACCTGGCCCTGGGCGCGCAGGCCCGCTTGCGTATCCTGGACGGTGAACGGCAACTCATACAGCCCCACCTGCGTGGGGGTGAGGACGATGACATCCTCCCGACGGCTGGCCTGGCCGCCCAGGCCCTCCGGCACGGGACCGACGCTGATCACGGCCACATCGGCGCTGTCCACGACGAACAGGCGCAGCAATTCCAGAGGGATCTCCAATTCCAACCCGACAAAGCCCACCACAGGGTCCGGTGGCGGGCTCAGCAGCAGGCCCGGAACGGCGGCAATGGGCAGGCTCAGCGCCAAGGTCTGTCCCTGGCTGTCCGCCACGGTGGCCACCACCTGTCCCGTACCGGTGCCGGTGGCGGTGAGGCTCGCCGGGCCCTGCGGATCCTCGCG
>CAZCBM010000286.1:0-2135 GCA_964496805.1 uncultured Rhodospirillales bacterium
CTAGCGCTCGGATCTTCATGACAGGCTTCCCCTAGGAGAGTTTTCGTTTGACAAAATCTGCGAGCTTTGCATGCATTAGTCAATATGGGGTAGCTCAATCTGCGGGCGTGACCGCCGCGTAATACTTGCGTAAGTACGACGGCACCTCCCAGGTGGTCACCGTACCGGCGGGGATAAAGAACACATCACCCTTTTCGAAGGTCTGACGGGTGCCGTCTTCCTCGGTAATGGTAACCATCCCGTCCAAGACTTGGGCGAACTCGTGGGTGGGGAAAGGGAACGGCGTCGACGTCATCGCCTGCGTGTCCCACAGTCCAACCTCCATATTGCCGGTGTCGTTGGTCCACAGCACCCTTGTGCGCTGCACCGCGCCGCCTTGGGAATGCGAGATGTCGTCGGCATCGCTGAGTTGTGCATCGGGTTCCAGCACGATCAAGCCACCCTCGGCGGTCTCAATCTTTGGCTGTTCGGCATTATTGTCATAGAGCAGGAAGAAAAACTTCTTCAGATAGCCCTCCTGCTTCCAGCTCATCGGTGCGCCATTGCGGAAAATCACGCTCTGGCCTGCCTTGGCCGGCATCGGTTTATCATCGCCGTCCAGCATGGCGAACTGACCCTCGAGCACCAGGATGAACTCATCGCCAGGATACGGCCCGAACGCCTCCTGCATCGTCGTGGTGTCCCAGGTGCCGACATTTAGTCCCACCTTCGGATCAGAAAAGCAGATATCCCAATGCTGCTGCGGCAGAGGTGATTGAAAATCAGCCTCATCCAGCGCAATTGGCTGCAAGCCGCGGCCGTCGAGACCATCGGCGCGCAGGCGCATGACTTTATTGGCCATGGTCTTCACCTCTTTCACGCGGTGAGATCGATCCAGATCGTCTTCAACTCAGTATACTGCTCGTGAGCGTGAATGCCGTTATCACGGCCGCCAAACCCTGACGCCTTGAAGCCACCGAATGGGGTGGAGATATCCCCCTCGGAGTAGGTATTCACGCCGACCGTACCGGCGCGCAACTGGCGGGCATAGCGGTGGGCCTTGGAGACATCTTTGGTATAGAGCGTTGCCGCCAGCCCGTATTCGGTCTGGTTGGCAAGTTTGATCGCCTCCTCATCACTCTCCGCGCGGGTCACGCCCACCACGGGACCGAAGATCTCAGTCTTGAAGATCTCCATCTCCGGCGTAACATCAGCGAATACAGTCGGCTGGAACATCAGACCGCCAGCGCCATCGCCGCCGCTTGCAACCCGCGCCCCTTGCGCCTTGCCGGAGGCCACCAGCCCCGACACCTTGGCATAATGCTCTTCGCTGACCAGCGGCCCGTTGCGGGTTGCGGGATCCAAAGGGTCGCCGACAGACCAATGGGCGGCCTGCTTGACCAACTCCTCGACCACAGCGTCATAGACGTCCTTGTGGGCGATAATGCGGCTATTGGCGGTGCAGTTCTCGCCCATGTTCCAGAAGATGGCGTTGGCCTGGATCTCCGCGATGCGCGGAATGTCGGCGGCATCGGAGAGGATGACGGCTGCGCTCTTGCCCCCCATCTCCAGGCACACCTCCTTGACGTTGCTCTGCGCGGAATACTCCAGGAACTTGCGCCCGACCTCGGTGGAGCCGGTGAAGGTGATGGCGTCAACGTCCATGTGCCGCCCCAGGGGCTCGCCGACGTCCGGGCCCATGCCGGTCAGGACATTCAGCACCCCCGGCGGCACGCCCGCTTCCAGCGCCAATTCACCCAGGCGCAGGGCGGTCAGGCTGGTCTGCTCCGCCGGCTTGACGATCACCGAGTTGCCGGTGGCCAGCGCCGGGCCGATCTTCCACGCCATCATCATCAGCGGGAAGTTCCACGGCAGCACCGCGCCCACAACCCCGAGCGGCTCGCGCACGATCAGCGAAACCGCGTCTGGGGAGGTGGGGGCGATCTGGTCGTAAAGCTTGTCCTGTGCCTCGCCGTGCCAGCGGATGCAATTTGCAGTCTCGGGAATGTCGACCTCCAGGCAATCGGTGATCGGCTTGCCGGCGTCCACCGCCTCCATGACCGCCAGCTCCTCCAGGTTGGCCATGATCAGGGTGGCCAGCGTGGCTAGGATCTCCTTGCGCTCGGACGGGTGCTTGCCGGACCAGACACCCGCCT
>CAZCBM010000286.1:2145-4420 GCA_964496805.1 uncultured Rhodospirillales bacterium
CCGCCTCGAACGCGCGGCGAGCAGCGGTGACGGCGGCATCGACATCAGCTGCATCACAGGCGGGCAAGGTGGCCAGCAACTCACCGCTGAACGGGTTGCGGGTCTCAAACGTCCCACCATTGATGGCAGGGCGGAACTCGCCGTCGATCAGCACACCGCGTGGCAGGGCCAGTTGCTTGGCCAGATTGATGTAGGCGTTCATTGGGTGTCTCCCTTGCTTTGGACTTACACTTTCGGCCGCTGGGCGGTGGGGTCATACAGGGGTTTCAGGCTCGCCATGGCCGGTATGCGGCGACCGGCGATCTCAACCTCGTAGGTGGACTCAAGCATTTCGCGGGCGGGCTCACCGCTCCGGGTGGCGGGGACATAGCCCAGGCCAACGGCGGCCCCCAAGGCGTGGCCGTAGCCGCCGGAGGTCAAGAAGCCGACAATCTGACCGTCGCGCAGGAGCGGTTCATTGTGGTGCAGGTGCTGGTCGGGCTCCGTCAGGCGGAATTGCAGCAGCCGGCGATCAAGTCCGCGCTGGCGCTTCTCCAGCACGGCATCACGGCCGATGAAGTCGCCTTTGTCGGTCTTCACCGCAAACCCAAGGCCGGCCTCCAGCACGTGGTCTTCGTCGGTGATGTCGTGGCCGAAGTGGCGGAACGCCTTCTCCAGGCGGCAAGAGTTCATCGCGTGGATACCGCAGAGCTTCAGCCCATGCTGGGCCCCTGCTTCAACGAGGGTCTCAAAAACATGGCCGGCCTGGTCGGTGGACACGTAGAGTTCCCAGCCCAACTCGCCCACATAGGTCACCCTGTGTGCGCGAGCGAGCCCCATGCCGATCTCGATCTCCCGTGCGGTGCCGAAGGGATGGGCCTCGTTGGAGAAGTCATTCGGCGAGCAGGCCGCCAGCACCTCCCGCGCCTTCGGGCCCATCAGCGGGAAGACGCATTCACCGGCGCTCACATCGACCACGACGACGCTCTGCTCGTCAACATGGCGCCGCAGCCAGGCCAAGTCGCGTTGCAGCGTTGCCCCGGGCACGATCATCAAGAAGGCGGTTTCTGACAGGCGGGTGACCGTCAGGTCGCATTCAATGCCGCCGCGGGCATTAAGCATCTGGGTGTAAACGATTTGCCCGGCCTCGACGTCCATCTGCCCGCCGCAGACCCGTTGGACAAAGGTGCAGGCATCGCGGCCCTCGATCCGGATCTTGCCGAAGGAGGTCATGTCGATCAACCCGACGCCCTCCCGCAGGGACATATGCTCGACCTTCTGGTTCTCGAACCAATTCTGGCCGTTCCAATCATAGCGGTACTCGCGCTCTTGCCCCGGGTTGGCGAACCAGTTGGCGCGCTCCCAGCCAGCGGTCTCGCCGAAAACAGCGCCTGCTGCCTTGAGGTGGTCGTGGATGGGGGAGCGGCGCACACCACGGGCGGTCACTGGTTGGCGGTTGGGATAATGGTCGGCGTAGAGCAGGCCCAGCGTCTCGCTGACGCGTTCGCGCAGATAGGTGCGGTTGTTCTGGAAAGGCTGCACCCGTCGGATGTCAACCTCCCACAGATCGAACGGGGGTTCGCCACCCTCCAGCCATTGCGCCAGGGCCATGCCGGCGCCGCCGGAAGAAACGATGCCGATGGAGTTGTAGCCGGCGGCCACCCAATAGCCGCGCAGTTCCGGCGCCTCGCCCAAATAGTAACGATCATCCGGCGTGAAGGACTCCGGCCCGTTGAAGAAGGTGTGGATCCCAGCCTCGGCCAACATTGGCATCCGTTCGCAAGCCGCCGCCAGGATGGGCTCGAAATGGTCGACGTCTTCGGGAAGCTGATCAAAGCAGAAATCCGCCGGGATGCCGTCCATGCCCCAGGGCTTGGCCTTGGGCTCGAAGGCGCCCAGCAGCATCTTGCCGGCGTCTTCCTTGTAGTAGGCGCATTCGTCTGGCACCCGCAGCACGGGCAGCGTGGGCAGGCCGTCGATCCCTTCGGTGACGATGTAGAAATGTTCACAGGCGTGCAGTGGGACGGCAACGCCGTTGCGCGCGGCCAGGGTTCGCGCCCACATGCCGGCGCAGTTGACCACGATGTCGGTGGCAATATGACCGCGCTCCTCACCGAGTTGCCAGCTGACCCCACTGACCCGGCCATCGCGGGTAGCGACCTCGGTGACCTCGGCCCCCTCGACGATGCGCACGCCGCGGTCACGAGCTCCACGGGCCAGCGCCATGGCGACATTGGCGGGGTCGGCCTGGCCATCCTTGGGCAGCCACACCCCGGCGGTGACACCGTAGATGTTG
>CAZCBM010000287.1:0-4393 GCA_964496805.1 uncultured Rhodospirillales bacterium
TCCCGGCTTGATCATACCAGCGGGCGAACTGCCCCAGATCCAGCCCCGTCGCCTCAGCCACGCAGGCAACAAAATCCTCCACGGTGGCTGCCTGCCCATCATGACGGGCGAAATACAGGTCCGTGGCCCGACGGAAGCCCTCCGGCCCCGCCAAGGTGTGGAGCATGCGCACCACCTCCGCGCCTTTCTCATAGACGGTGGCGGTATAGAAGTTGTCGATCTCCACATAGCTCTCTGGCCGCACCGGATGGGCCAGTGGCCCCGCATCCTCCGGGAATTGGGTGGTCCGCAGCCGGCGCACTTGCCCAATGCGGGCGATGGCCGGGGAGGCGTGATCGGCACTGAACTGCTGATCGCGGAAAACCGTGAAGCCTTCCTTCAGGCTCAGTTGGAACCAGTCGCGGCAGGTGACACGGTTGCCAGACCAGTTGTGGAAATATTCATGGGCCACCACCGCGGCGATGGTCTCAAACTCCGCGTCGGTTGCCACCTCCGGCTTGGCCAGTACGTATTTGCTATTGAAGATATTGAGGCCCTTGTTCTCCATCGCCCCCATGTTGAAGTCTGGGATCGCCACGATGTTGAACACGTCCAGGTCATAGGCGCAGCCATAGACCTGTTCATCCCACGCCATGCTGTCCTTCAAGGCGGTCATGGCGTGGCCGGTGCGATCGGCCTCATGGGCCTTGGTATAGATGCCCAGGTCCACCACCCGCCCTTCACGGGTGACAAATCGATCCGGGGTGCAGACCAGATCCCCTGCCACCAGGGCGAACAGATAACTGGGTTTGGGCCAGGGATCCTGCCAGACCACCTCATGCCGGCCATCATCCAAATCCCGGCTGGAGACCTTGTTGCCGTTGGACAGCAGCACTGGGAAGCGGGCCTTGTCTGCCCGCAGGGTCACCGTGAAGGGCGCCAGCACATCCGGGCGATCAAGATAGGGCGTGATCCGGCGGAACGCCTCCGCCTCGCACTGGGTGCACAGCACCGCACCGCTCTCATAGAGGCCCATCAACGCCGTGTTGTCCCGGGGCACCAAATGGGTGCTGGTCTCCACAGTGGCCTTGGCCGGCATCGCATGGAAGGTGAGGAACTTGAGATCCTGAACATAGTCAACGCCCTGGCGCAACGCCTGGCCATTGACCCGCACATCGGAAATCTCCAGCCCCTCCGCATGCAGCACCAGGGGCTCCATCTCTTCCCCCACCCGCTCAACCCCCAATCGGGCATGGACCGTGGTGGCGGCCGGATCCAGGTCGAACACCAGATAAACTGCCGTCACGCGGTAGGCTGAGGGGCGATAATCCTCCCGCCGGGTCAACGTGCGCGCGGGGATGATGGGGGCAGCGGGGGCTGAATCGGCCATGGGACCTGAAGACTGAGAGGGCGTGGGTACCCTCTCTGAGATAGTCCGCAGCGCCTGCCCCGTCCACCATCACCGGCGCTGCGCCTTAACCAGTGGCTAACGGGGTCGGTCTAGCGTTGCGCCTATCATTCTGGATCACTGCGGACCGCCGCCATGCAGCAACGCCGTACTCTTTCCGAAGCCGCCCTTCAGACCCTCCTGACCCACCATCGTGCTTGGCGCATGGGCAATGGTGGTGGTCAGCGCGCCGACCTCTCCCATGTGGACCTGTCGGGACGTGATCTGTCGGGGGCCGATCTCTCCGGCGCAGACCTGTTCTGTGCGAACCTCACCAGCGCCATCCTGCGGGACTGCAACCTCGCCGAAGCGGACCTGCGCGGCGCGATCATGGCCCATGCTGACCTGCGCAACGCCAATCTCTCCGGCGCGCGGCTGAAAAGCGGCATGAGCATGACCCGTGAAGTGGGTGGGGAGACCAAGACCCTGGCCCATGACCTGCGGGGGGCCACCCTGGATGGGGCCACCCTGGTCAATACAGAACTCCGGGGCGCCGACATGGAGGAGGCCAGCCTGAAGGGCGCCAACCTCTCCGGTTCCAACCTCTCCGGGGTGTGCTTCCGGGGCGCCAATCTCGCCGGCGCCAACCTGTCAGCGGTGGAATTGGAAGACGCGGATGTGGCCGGGGCAGACCTCACCGGCGTCACCATTGAGCATACGAACCTGAAGGGCGTCGATGTCTCCCGCGCGGTGGTGGACGACAGCCTGCGGGAACGGCTGGCGGCAAGCGGCGCAAAGACCCTGCTCAAACTCACCTCCAGCGATCTCAAGGCCCGGGTGGCAAGCCATCAGGCGTGGATCGAGCGGCGCGAGGGCGGCAAGCGCCTGAAACTGCATGAGGCATTGATCCCAGGCGTTGATCTCACAGGCGCTGTGCTGGACGGGGCCGCCATCACCCACTGCATGTTTGAAGGCACCAAGTTAAACAACGCCAGCCTGCGCTTGGCGGACCTGTCGGATTGCCGCCTTGTGGGGGTGTCACTGGTCTCCGCCAACCTGGAGGGGGCCAGCCTGACCCGCAGTCAGTTGCAGCATTGCGATCTGACCGGTGCCTGCATGACACCGGCCCAGATCCTCACCGCCGACGGCCAGGACAGTGGGATGCGCAAGACGGTGGACCTGCGCGACGTCAAGGCCGAAGGGGTGATCCTGGAGAAGGTGGACCTGACCCAGACCCGGCGGGACCGGGCCCAGGGGTTGGGCCTGGGGGAGCAGGGCTGACATCATGAGCACGGTGACCAATGAGCAGTTTCAGAGCCCCCTGACCCGGGAACTCTATCGGGGCAAAAGGCGGGCCTTTGATCAGCGGCTGGCCAAGACCCTGGTCCGGGTGGGCCTGGGCCAGACCTATGCAACCGAACAACACAGCGAAGCCATGTTGACCTTCGTTGGCCGGTCAGTGGCGGTGTGTGTGCGGGATGTCCGTACCCGGTATGGTGTGGTCAGTACCCTGGTGCTGCCCGATCAGGCCGGCGGGCTGGGCCAAATCGCGGCCCTGCGCTACGGCACCCATGTGCTGGAAACCCTGGTCCATGGGTTCCTGGCGCGGGAGGTGCATTTCCGCGATCTGGAGATCAAGTTGTTCGGCGGTGCTGATCCCGTCAGTGCCGGCGAGGATGGCCAGGGCGCCCGGACGGCGAAGTTCGTTGAGACGTATTTTCAGATGATGGACCTGAAACCCAATACAGTCCAATTGCGGGGCAACGGCGGGCGGCGGCTGGTCTATTTCCCTGAGAATGGTCGCGTGACGGCCAAGGAGTTGGTGGGGCGCAATGCCGAGGCGATCTTTGCCTACGAGGCCGACAACCGCGTGCGGGTGCTGGAGGACAGCGAGGGCCGCCTGAGCGTCTACGACTGATCCTGCCGCGTCGGCCGGTGCCAGCCAGCAACAAGGCCGGCAAGGATGCCGACACGGATGCCCACGCAGATGCAAACGGCTCAGCCGTGCGGCTGAGCGATCCCGGGCAGCAGGGCGGCGCCGCGGGATCCGCTGTCTGGGCCGAACCGTGCCCGCACCACCCGTACCCGGGTGGATCGGTTATGGCAGAGCCCCGGGACCCTCTGGGCCACCTCGTCCACCAAGCCGGCCATGGCGGACAGGCTGCCGCCCAGCACGATGACATCAGGGTCCAGCAGGTTCACCAGATCCGCCAACCCCCGGGAGAGCCGCTGGACATACTGGCTCATCACCGCCCCTGCGGTGACATCGCCTGCCTTGGCCTGGTCGGCGATGTCTGTGGCCCGGATCGTCTGCCCGGTGGACGCCGTCCAGGCGCGCTCCACGGCTGGCCCCGCCAGACCATGCTCCACCAACCCGGACCCATCCGGCAGATGACAGTGCCCCCATTCCATCCCAGCGCCCGTGGCCCCGGTGAAGGGCCGCCCCTCAATGACCAGACCAGAGCCCACGCCGGTGCCCAGGGTCACGCCCAGCACAACGCGGGCCCCGTCCGCCGCCCCTCCCAAGGTTTCTGACAGCGCAAAACAGGCCGCATCATTGTCGATCGCCACGGGAAGACCCAGGCGCTGGCCCAGAAGGCTGGCAAAGGGCTGACCATTGAGGCACACCAAATTGGGCGCCTGGATATCGTCCCCGGCGGCGCGCACGATCCCTGGCACACCGATGCCCAGGCTCTGCGCCGGACCCAACTGCGCCACCAACTCAGCCACCGCCGCCAACAGGCCATCGAAGGCCGCGGGGGCCGGCACCTGCACACGGCTCACCGCCAAGCCCTGCTGATCCAGCATACAGCCCGCGATTTTCGTGCCGCCGATGTCCAGGCCGATACGATGGGTCATGGCGCAGGTCTTTGCCACAGGGCGCGGCGTTGCGTATAGACGCTTGTTCGCCCGGATCCCTTGCCCACACACCGTGCGCCCTTGCCCGTTGCGCCCCGTTGCCCAGACCCGCTGTAGCCCGCCCTTGCTGCTGACCCTTGTCCATGCGCCGCTGATGCGGCTTGCCAC
>CAZCBM010000288.1:0-4361 GCA_964496805.1 uncultured Rhodospirillales bacterium
CCGAGCCCAGCGGTGGGCCGCGCCCGGTGATGCTCGTGCTCCATGGGGGCGGCAGGGCCGGCGGTCGGGATGCGGCTGAGCGCATGCCGCTGGGCTCCATCGTGGATCAGGCGGGCTATATCACCGTTTTCCCCGAAGGCGTGGACAGCCAGTGGAATGACGGTCGCGGGGTGAGTTTTCGGCGTGTGGACAACACCAACGTCGATGACATCGGGTTCCTAGAGGCGGTGATGGCCGATGTGGTCCGCCGCGATGGCGGCGACCCCAGCCGGATCTTCCTGGTGGGAGCCAGCAATGGGGGCATGATGACCCTGCGCTTTGCCTGCGAGCGGGCGCCGCAGGTGGCGGGCATTGCCGTGCTGATCGCCAGCCTTCCCCGCCCCCTGGCCCAGGACTGTGCCCCGACGGCGCCCGTACCCACCATGGTTGTCAACGGCACCGATGACCCCATTATTCCCTATGATGGCGGGACCTTGCAGGTGATGGGTCGGCGTTTTGGCGATGTCCTGTCCACGGACGCCACCGTCAGCCTGTTCCGCCGGATCAATCTGTGTCGTGGGGAACCGCAGCGGCACACACTGGACAAGCCCGGTGATGACACCCGGGTGGAGAAGAGCAGTTGGACCGCCTGCCAAACGGGCGCGCCCGTTGTGCTGTACAGTGTGGTTGGCGGCGGGCATACCCTGCCCGGCATGCGGTCCCGCGCTGCGGCCCTGATGGGTCCCGTCAGCCGGGACATTACCCTTGCCGATGAACTGGTCTCCTTTTTCGCCCCTTTGCGCCGAGTGCCATGATCCCCGCCAATCTCCGAACGCTTCCGATCCTGCTGACCCTGGGGTTGGGCTGCACCCCGGCCCTGGCACAGGCCCCTACTCAGGATCCCACCCCCCGCACCGTCGAGCGGGGGGTCCACGCGGTCACGCTACCGCCCCTGGGGGAGCTTTGCGCCCTGGACAGGGAGCAGGAGGTGGACGCGCGATTGCTGCGGGCCATGGACCGGGCCAATGGTGGGCAGAACGCGGTGATCGCGCTCTATGCCGATTGCGGGCAACTGGGGAAATTGCGGGAAGCCGGTGAAGGACAACTACGCGATACCGCCTCCATCCTCATGCCCGGCGCTGTGGTGGATGAAAGCTTGGCCCTGGAACGTCCGGCTCTCGTTGCTGGGGTAGCCCGCGATATTGAGGCCAAGCGGGAATTCCTGTGGGATCAATTGCGCGCGCCGGAGCAATACGCCTTGTCTGCTGCCATCCCCAGCACGGAATCCCTCGGCATCCTGCGCCAGACCGATGACTATGTCCTCACCGGTTCGCGACAAACCGTTCCCGTGCGCGGGGCTGATCGATCCCGTGATGAGGTCACCGTGACAGGGATCACCAAGGCAGGCACCGCCCTGGTGAGTGTTAACCTCACCGCCGATGTGGCAGGACGCGATGCGGAAGCGGTGTATCTGGCCAATTTGCAAACGCTGGAGGCTTTTTTGCAAGCATTGGTCTCCGCCAATCCAGACCCTGCCCTCACCTCGGCCACCGAATAAGCTCTGCCCCGCACCTGTGGGGTACGGGGCAGGCCAATCCGGTATTGTTACAGCAAGGCAAGCAAGTCTTGCCTTACGATAGAAGTCATTCCGGCAAGATCACCGCGTCGATGACATGGATAACGCCGTTGGTGGCCTCGATATCGACAGCCGTCACCGTGGCGTTGTCCACCATGACCTTGCCGCCCTCGACCGTGATCTCAACATCACTGCCCTGAACCGTCGTGGCGCTGGACAGACCTGCAACATCAGCAGCCATCACTTTGCCGGCCACCACGTGATAGGTCAGGATTGCAACCAATTGATCCTTGTTTTCAGGCTCCAGCAAGCTGGCCACGGTGCCTTCCGGCAGGGCGGCGAACGCTGCGTTCGTCGGGGCAAAGACGGTGAACGGACCCTCGCTTTTCAGGGTGTCCACGAGACCGGCCGCTTGGACGGCAGCCACCAGCGTGGAGAAATTCTCATCACCGGCAGCAATGTCGACAATGTCCTTGCCGTGCGCATCGGCAAAAGCGACACCAGCGGACAAGCTGAGGGCAACAACAGCGGTGGCAGCGGTACGTGCGAACATTCTGATCAATCCTCCTAACTCAAGATGCGCCAGCCGGCGCAATATTTGGATGGGTCTGCATCCACACCATGAGGTATTTTTTTAAATACGCCTGACAACCCCTCATCTGCGACAATGTTTTTGATTGTGCCCCTTGATTTTAGGCTCATCGAGGTTCGATTAAATTAGCTTTCTTTTATATGCAAGAGCTGTGTTTTATAATATAAGAAGCAATGTAGAGTGCTGACACAAACAATACATTCCGACTGGATTGTGAATACCCAAATACCTCAGCCTTAACCCTTGGACACCAAGGCTGCCGCTGATCTTGTCTGCCAAAGCCTTCCGCCGAAGCCTATTGTGCCGTCCCAACCTCCCCCACCTCCGGACCATTGGGGACGGTACGGGGGTTCTGGTTGGGAAACCCGCGTTATCTGAGTAGGATCAGCCGTGCCGCCTGCCGAACGGTTCGATACCTACCCTCGGACCCGCGCCCCTAGCAGGGCCTGTGCGGTTCCCCCCGTCCTGCCCCCCTGCACCTTGGTGCTGCCCCATGTCGACCTTGCCTGCCGATCCCACGCCAGACCAGCCCTTCTGGGTGTTTGGCTATGGCTCCCTGATCTGGAACCCTGGCTTCTGTTACGCCGACGACGGGCTGGCCACGCTTCACGGCTACCATCGGGCCTTTTGCATCGAGAGCACGAGCTATCGCGGAACACCGGAGCGACCGGGGATCGTCTTGGGTCTCGACCGCGGCGGCAGTTGCCGGGGCCGCGCCTTCCACGTCCCCGGTGACAAGAGGCCCGAGGTGTTGGCTTACCTCTATGAGCGCGAGATGCACCGCAACGTGTATGAACCGCGATGGGTCAACATCCGCTTGGGTGGGCAGAACCACCGGGCCCTGACCTTCGTGGCGGACCGCCGGCACACCAGCTATTGCCGCCTGCCGCGACAGGAACTGGTGCGGCGACTGCGGGACTGCGCTGGACCCAAGGGACCAAACTTCGACTATCTGGCCAACACCACCCATGCCCTGGCGGAGTTGGGCATCCGCGACCACGCCCTTGAGAAACTGGTGCGGGAAGTGACCCACTCCCGTCACAGCACTACCTGAACCGGGCCCCACCGCGTCCGCCGGTTGCCTTGGCTATGGCGAAGCCGAGGCCAACCCCGGCTTCGATCGCAAGAGGCCTCACGGGGCGGTGATTATCCAGAAAGCAGCCTTGCCGCGCCAAGCCTCTCAGCGTACATCGGGTGCAGTCAAACCAGCACTGCCCAGTCCAGGAGCCCGCCACCATGTCCTTTCGCCCGACCCTTTCGGTGAGCCTGCTGGCCCTTTTGCTGGCCGCTGGCGGACCGTCAACGGCGGCTCTGGCCGATGATCACAGCCCGGCAGAAGAGCCGGCCGCTTCCACGGATGCTGAGCCGGCTGCCCCGGCCGCAGCAGAGGAACCGCAGACCGCAGCCGAAGCGCCGGCAGAGGCCGCGACCGAAGCGGAAACCGCCGAGGCCCAGCCCCCCCGTGCCCTGCCGCCGATCGTGCAAAATGGCGAGATCGACTACGAGCGCGCCTTGGCCGAGCGGGTCCATGGCGACCCGGATGCACCGATTACGCTGATTGAGTATTCCTCTCTCACCTGTCCCCATTGCGCGACCCTGAACAAGGACGTGCTGCCGGTGCTGGAACCCTATGTGGAAGCCGGTCACCTTAAGATCATCAAACGGGATTTTCCCATCGACAGCGTGGCCCTGATGGCCTCCGCTGCCGCACGCTGTGTGCCGGAGCGTTTTTATTTCCGGTTCATCAAGGCCTTGATGGTGGATCAGGCCAACTGGGCTCGCTCCAGCGACCCAGCCCAAGCCGTGTTCAACATGACCAAACTACTGGGCATGGATGAGGCCACTTTTGACAAGTGCATCACTGATGAGCAACTGATGGGGGGCATTCTGCGCACCGTGCAGGAGGCACAGAATACCTACCGCATCAGTTCAACGCCGACGGTGATCCTGGGCGACCAAGTCTATCCAGGGGCAAGGCCCGCAGTATTTTATACTGAGATCATTGATGGCATGATCGCTGCCATGGATGACGCCAACTAATCTCTCGACGTCTCTAGTCTTGGCTCCCGCATTGGCTGGCCTGAATTGCGCCCGCCCTGCGGGAGCCTGTATTTTCGGCGGTTAGGCGTTTAGAGCACGTTTCGGCGAGATAGAGTCCGCGCCAGCCCCGCGCCCCCACCCGGCCACCCATTGGTACGATACTGGCGTGGGTGG
>CAZCBM010000289.1:0-4360 GCA_964496805.1 uncultured Rhodospirillales bacterium
GGGTGGCCAAGCCTGGGGTGGCGGTCTGCGGCCGGGTCTTGGGGCGCGGGCGAGGCCCCCCAGTGGGCGCGGAGCCGGGGCGGGACTGGCTGGAACGCCCGGTCACGGGTACAGCCGCGCCTGCGCCCAGTCGCCCTCTGTTGTCAGGGTGTACACCAATCGGTCATGCCACCGGTAAGGGTGGCCCAACCAGAATTCGATGCGGGAGGGAACGATGCGATAGCCGCTCCAGTGGGGTGGGCGGGGCACGGTGGTGCCTTCAGGGTGGCGTGCCTTGACGGCCTCGATGGCGGCCAGCAGTTCGTCTCGGCCGCCGGGCAACGGGCGGCTCTGCTGGCTGGCCCAGGCGCCGATTTGGCTGTCGCGGGGGCGTGAGGCGAAATAGGCGTCGGCCTCCGTCGGTTCCACCGGATGGGCGCGGCCATGGATGCGGATCTGGCGAAAGGGTTCCGGCCAATAAAAGTTGGCTGTGATACGGGGATCGTGGGCCAGATCCTCGCCGGTTTTGCTTTGGGTGTTGGTGTAGAAAACGAACCCGCGGGCATCGTGTTCCTTCAGCAGCACAACTCGCACATCCGGGGCACCGTCCTGTCCCACAGTGGCGATGCTCATCGCGTTGGGGTCAACCGGGTGAACCGCCGACATCTCGGTCAGCCATTGGTCAAACAGGGGAAACGGCGTGTCGGTGGCGGCGATCGAGTCCATGAGGTGAGCCTGCGGCAGGGGTGGGCATCCGGTTAGCTGAAGCGGCGCAAGCGGCCGGGGGACTATAGACTGTGTTGGTCACAACAGGGCGGGTGGACCAGGGGGGGTGGGTGAACCAGGGGGGTGGGCAGCCAAGTGGGGGGGCAGACCAGTCCAGCGGCCTGCCGGGGATATAGGTCACGCCGGGGCTTCGACGAAGCGACCCCAGCGCTGGACCCGCTGGGGTTTGCTGTTGGGCGCCTACAGCATCGGGTGTCGCTCCGAATGGTCCGCCGCGTCGGGTTGCCCTTTTGGGCGCCCACGCCCAGGTCACCTCTACCGATCATCCTGTGCCCTGTGCCCTGTGTCTTGGGGCCTCTGTCTTGAGCCTAACGGTGGTCTGGGGTCGGGCTTCGCCATCAACCTACTCGGCTGCGGCGGCCGGGGGAAGGCTGCGCTTGGGCTTGCGCTTTTCCAGGGTGACCGGTTGCGGTGCTTCTGCCAGCAGGCGCGAGCGGTCAGTGGGACGCAGGAGGTCCCGCACCGGCAGGGACAGGATGCGGTCCTCCGCCGCTTCCACATCCCGCAGCAGCGTGGTGGCGGCCAAGACCCAATGCCTGTCCTGGCTCAACAGGGTGAAGTCACTGCGCGGCCGCAGGCCAAGATCGGTCATCAGGTCCAGCAGCGGTGCCCGGTACAGGTCACGCGCCATCAGGAATTCGCCCTGCTCCCCCCGCGCCAGCCAGCCCAGGTCCACCAACAGGTCGCTGGTTCGCTCCACAATCAACCGCGCATGGGGGATGCGCCGGTGCAAATCGTCGATCTTGGCGGGGCGGCGACGGTGGACCCCATCCATCACCACATCCAGGATCGAAAGCGCCGCCCCCAGGCTCTTGCGGGCCAGGATGGCATTGGGTTCCTTCGCTTCGCCAAAGCCGGCCCGCCATTCCGGCAGTGCCGCGGCGATCTCCGCCCCTGCCAGCAGGATGGTCCACAGCAGGTAGAGCCACACCATGAATATGGGCACGATGGCCACCTGGCCATAAATGCTGGTGTAGGTGGCGCTGTCCGCAAAGAATGCGCGAAACACGATCTTGGCAATCTCCAGCGCCACCGAGGTGCAGAAGCCACCGATCAGCGCATCCTTCCACCGGGTGCGCCGGTTGGGCAGGGCCAGGAACATCACGGTGATGGCCACCGCCTGGACAAACAAGGGCAACAGGCCGGACAAACCGGTGAGCACGGGACCGATGGCGTCCACCGGCAAGGTGTTCAGTGCTGCCGAGATGGAGTGCGAGAGCGTGGCGGAGAGCGCGAACAGAATGGGGGAGAGCGTCAGCACCGCCCAGAAGGCCAGCGACCGCTGAATAACTGACCGGCTCTTTTCCACCCGCCAGATGGTATTGAAGGTCTTTTCGATAGTGAACAGCAGCATGACACTGGTCACCAGCAGGCCGGCGATGCCGATGGCCCCCAGGTTCTCCGCATTGTTGGAGAAATCATCCAAATAGGGCGTGATCCGGTTCGCCAGGTCCGGCGCCGTATAGGTTGTGATCAGGTCCCTAAAGTCCGCCTCCATATCCTTGAAGGCGGGGAAGGCGGACAAGATCAGCAACAACACCGTCAGCAAGGGCACCAGCGCCAGCAAGGACGTATAGGTGAGGCTGCTGGCGGTCTGGGTGCAGCGGTCCACCTGAAAGCGCTGGGCCACGTAGCGGACCAACACATACAGATTGCGCAGCCAGTCGGGGACCAGCAGCGCCATACGGTTAACAAAGGAGCGACGGAGCAATGCCATGGGCGTATAGGTGGCGTACTCACGTCGCCGGCGCAAGTTTGCTGCGTGGCCATGGGCGGCAGTCTGCTGGCACTGCTGCGGTGGCGCGCCCGCTCTGGCCCCCTTTGACCTGGATCACCTGTGATGACTGAGACCCGTGCCCTGTCCCACGTTCTGCTGGATGCCCTCAAGGCCTATGGCGCGCGGGAGATTTTTGGAATCCCCGGTGACTTTGCACTGCCCTTTTTCAAGCAGATCGAGGCCACCGGCACGCTGCCGCTGATTACCCTCAGCCACGAGCCAGGCCTGGGGTTCGCCGCCGATGCGGCGGCCCGCATCCATTCCAATCTGTCCGTGGCGGCCGTTACCTATGGGGCTGGCGCCTTGAACATGGTCAATCCCGTGGCCCAGGCGTACAGCGAAAAGTCCCCCATGGTGGTGATCTCTGGCGCCCCCGGGGCGGAGGAGAAGGGATATGGCCTCTACCTCCATCATCAGGTGAAGGATTTCGGCAGTCAGTATCGAATCTTTCAAGAGATCACCCAGGCGCAGGCCATCCTGGACGATCCGATGACGGCCCCAGGGGAGATTGCGCGGGTCCTGAGCGCCGCGCGGTTGTACTCCCGTCCCGTCTATATCGAGTTTCCGCGGGACATGGTCATGGCACCGGTGAGCCCGGTTCCGCCCTTCACCCCACCGCCGATCAATCAGCAGGCGGCCGCTGCCTGCGCCCGGGAGGTGCTGGCGGCCCTCAAAACAGCAGAGCGGCCCGCGCTGCTGCTGGGGGTGGAGATCCGCCGATATGGTCTGGAGGCGAGGGTGGCCGACTTGGCCCGGCGCTTGGGGCTGCCTGTGGCCACCACCTTTTTGGGTCGTGGTCTGTTGGCCGACGACGATGCCCCCTTGGTGGGCACCTATATGGGTCTGGCAGGGGAACCGGCGGTCAAGGACCTGGTTGAAGGGGCAGACTGCCTGCTGGTGCTGGGCGCGATCCTCTGTGACACCAATTTCGGCGCCAGCGAGCGGGCGCTGGACCATCGCGCGATGATCCACGCCTTCGACCGCCAGGTTCGGTTCGCCCATCACCTCTATCCGGAGGTGTCGCTGGAGGCGCTGCTGGAGGCGCTCATCGCGCTGGCGGAACCGCTGGGGCAAGCCGATGGTCTGCCGCTGCCGGCGCCGCCAAGGGATTTGCCGCGGGATGGACAGGGGCTAACGCCCCTTGAGATCGCCCGGGCGATCAATGATCTGTTCGCCCAGAAGGGGCGGATGCCCATCGCCAGCGATATCGGCGATTGCCTGTTCACCACCCTGGACATTGAGAACACGGAACTGGTTGGCCCCGCCTACTATGCCACCATGGGGCCAGGGGTGCCCATGGGCCTGGGTCTGGAGGCAGCCACGGGACGGCGCCCGTTGATCCTGGTGGGGGACGGCGCGTTTCAGATGACCGGGTGGGAGTTGGGCAACGCCCGGCGTTTGGGGCTGAGCCCTATCGTGGTGGTGTTCAACAATGCCGCCTGGGGGATGCTCAAGGCGTTCCAGGAGGAGACGGGGTACAACGATCTGGACAGCTGGGATTTTGCCGCTTTGGCAGGGCACCTGGGGGGCGTGGGCCATCGGGCCACCAACCGTGCTGAATTGTGGACGGCGCTGACCACCGCCGCCGATGATCCAGGGCGCTGGCACCTGATCGACGCGATCATCCCCCGGGACGTCTATAGCCCCACCCTCTCCCGCTTCGTCGGCACAATGAAACAACGCAGCGCCCTGCGGGGCTGACGCTGCCGATCTTCCGGGGTCTTCGACCGCCTGAGCGACCCTGTATGCCGCACCGGCGTCGGCGGTCGATGGGACCGCCGACGCCCGCGGGCTGGCCGCCGTTCTTAGATGTCGGCG
>CAZCBM010000290.1:0-4328 GCA_964496805.1 uncultured Rhodospirillales bacterium
TCGGTCTCCGTTGCGCCATTGCTCGCCGCCAGGGCCTGGGCGACCCCGGTCAGCAACCGTGCCAGCGCCTGTGGGTCCGCCTGTGTCTCCACCGCCTGGCAATCAGAAAAACACAGGGTGGGGACAGGCGGCCAAGGATCGGGGGCGACCAGGGCAAGATTTACCTGGCCCAGGGGCAGGCTGGTGGGCGCGCGCCCCAGGGTGGTTGCCAAAAGCCGCCAGAGGGTGGCGGGGCGGGCCAGCAGGGTCTGCACCTCCGGCACCAAGACGATTTCGGGTTGCAGTCCGTCGCGAACCTGGATGGCGCATTCGATCCCCAGGAAGGGGTGAAGTGCAACAGGCAGGGTGATTTCAACGCTTCCACTGCGTTGACCGGCGGAACGAATGCGTCGGGAACCAAGGAACATGGGGGGTGCTCACGCTGCCAGAACCAGGGCGGCCCAGGCGACTCGCTAGGCCATCTAGCAGACAGCGTGCGGACCAGAGGTTAACAGCCCGTTGCTTGTCGGCAGGAATCCGGTGACCGCCCGGCGTAAGGGCTCCTTAACCTTTCCTAACGCACTGTGCGCTGAGGTGAGCGCCACCCCATCAGTCCCGACCGCCGTCGGAGAGGAGAACCCGGCCCGCAGGAGAACCCGCGCCATGCTGACCCTGACCGAAGACCGAGTGCTGAGCTGCCTGATCTCTCTGGTGGCGACGGAAATGGAAGTGTCGCGGCATTCGCCGATTCTTCCCGCGGAACGGCTGAGTTGGACGGCGGACACGAGCCTGGGGCCCGAGGGGCTGGACCTGTCGGCGGGGGAACTGTCCCGCTCGGTGGCTGCCGTGGCCTGCTTGTTTCACCTGCGTCAGGAGGGCGTGCGGGACCTGTTGATGACCCATCGCCGGCTGGCGGATTGGACCCAACTGGTGCTCCACAGCCTTGCCGATGGGGGCAATTCCCTGTGTTTTCGCTGTCCGGGCACCACTGGGGCGCCGGAGCCGGTGGTTGTCCCGCACGAGACCCTTGCCGACGAGGTGGAGGCCCTGGCGCGGCTGCTGCGCGGGGTGCGACGGGTGATCAGCTTTCTGCCGGCCCATGAGCGGTCCGGCTTCCTGACCACGGTGGCTCTTCCCGGTCAACTGGGGGTGCCGGTGGTGGAGGGGTTGGGGCACGCGCCGGCAACCTTGCGGCGGATGGTGCAGCCCGATGATCTGGTGGTGGCCCATCCAACCGTCTGGGCCTACCTCTCGCGGGCCTTGGATACCTTCACACCCGGGCTGGTGGGCCTGAGTTGCTCGGCACCGTTGCCCGCGGATTTGCACGCGACGCTGTCTCGCCAAGGGCTAGCGGCCATGCTGGATGTCTATGACAGTACGGCGCTGGGGGCTGTGGCTTATCGCTGGCAGGCCGAGGCGCCGTTCACCCTGGTGGGCTGCTGGCGCCGTCAGGACCGGGATCACTTGGTGAGAGCCGGGACTGACGCCGTGATGCAACTGCCCGATCATGTGGACTGGATGGGGCGCGATCGCTTCAGGCCCGTGGCGCGACGGGCCGAAGGGGTTGCTGTGGCCGGCATCCTAATCAACGCGCGCCAGGTGGCGGCCCAGATCGAGGCGCACCCGGCCGTGCGAGAAGCGGCCGTGACCTTGGATCCCGCCACAGGCCGCCTCCAGGCCAGCGTTGTCCCCTTAGACCAGCCGACCGATCCTGCGCCCTTGCTGGCGGACCTGACGACATGGTGCCAGCAAACCCTGGAGGCGCGGGAACTGCCCCAGGCCATCACGCTGGTGGGGGACGCCACAAAAGGCAGCCCGCCCCTGGCTTTGGCTGACCCGATCCCAACGGTGCTCGAACTGCCGGACCGGCCTTTGTCGTCAGCGATTTCCGCAATATCCGAGAAAGAGACTGCGAAATAAGAAACGAAGCACTGGGCTCGGGAACTTTTTCGAGTCAATCAGGAGGGGATTGGTAAAGCAGTTACACTGGACACTATGCCCTAGCTCTTATACGGTGTTGACCAACAACCAAGGTTGGGACGCGGGTATTAGCCCGACGGCAGTGATAGATTTTTTGTTGGGCCTCGAACGGGTTCAGCTTTAGGGCAAGCAAATGTGTTTGGTCCGAATCTATTGAAGGCTGTTTCGGCCGGTTGCTGAAAACAACAACATTCGACGCAAGACTCCTCGGAATATTGCGCATGAATGGGAGGCATCAGCTATGACCACGGCACCGGTTACGTTGACGAAGACAGGGACCAGGGCAACTGCGCCGGCAACGGCCAAGGGCGAGGCCCCGATGAGTGTCGTCCTTCGGAGTTTGCTTTTGTCTATGCCGGTCGTGGCGACACCCATGATGCTCGCCCCCCTGGGCGGGGCCGGCTCCTTGGGTGTCAGTGTTGTGGCCGCTGCCTGCATCTGGGGCGTGGCCTATGGTGTGCACCGCCGGGATGCAACGGCGCTGGGGTTGGTGATCTTGCCCACCCTCTTGCTGACTTGGGGCCTGTTTCAGGTGTCTGAGGCGGCCTGCGTGGCCCTTGGCGCCACGGGCATGATCGTGGGGATCCTGGCCCATGTGGCCCATCACATGGCCATGCCCGGGGTCCAGCCACGCCCCTTGGCGACAACGCTGGATGCCCTTGAGCCACTGCAGGAGTGGCTGTGGCCGACGCAGGCTGTCGTTTATGTCGAGCCTGAGATGCTGGCCTTTCCCCCACCCTGCGCACCCGCGGCGTTTGATACGGCCGGCTTGGCTGATGAGAGCACCGACACCGGCCATCAGCGCCTTGTGACCCTGTCAAAAACGGCCATGGCTGCCTGATCTGCCCCGTTGAGAGAGGGGCGTGGATCGCCATTGGTGGACATCAACTGCCATGAGATCAGTCCCTTAAGCTCAGTTCGAGGGGTCCCATCCGGGGACACAGGAGGCCAGAGCGGCCCCGCTGCGGAACAGGGCGATCGCCTGCGCGCTCTGGTTCAGGGTCCCATTCGGGCCGTGCCCGTCGGCCAGAACAAGCCCGGGCAGAAGGCGAAGGGGCGCCCCGGACTGAGGGCGCGCTTGGAGCAACACCAATTTGGCCGGTTGATCCGGCAAGGTCTGCACGGGCAGCAACCGGAGGGCGCCAAATCCCTGCCGCTCCAGGGCCGTCAACAGCGCTGTCAATTGGTCGGCCCGCCAGATCATCCACAGCAGTCCCCGGGGCTTCAGCGCCAATCGTGCGGCCCGCACCCACCCTTCCACCCCGTGGTCAGGATCCAATGTGCGGCTGACGGCGCGCTGCGCCTGGGGTGAGGGACGCGCCGTTCGCGGATCGAAGTAGGGGGGATTGACCAGGACGTGGTCTGCCTCCCCATCGGGTAGGGGGCGCGGACGGGCCAGCACATCCCCCTCCACAATGCCAACAAAGGACTCAACGCCACTGTCCCAGGCATTTCGGCGGGCCAATTCCGCCATGGCGGGCTGAACCTCCACGCCGGTGACGAACAGGCGTTGATGCCGGCGGGCTGCCGCGATGGCGGCAACCCCCGCCCCGCATCCCAATTCCACCGCCCGCTGATAGGGCTCGGGCGACACCAGGCTGGCCGCCAGCAGCAGCGCATCGGTCCCTGCGCGATAGCCCCGCGCAGGCTGCCACAAGGTCAACCGCCCATCCCAGAAGGCATCCCGGGTGAGCGTCCCCAGCACCGGGTCTTCGCGGGCCGCCACGGGTCGGCGCTGGCGGGAAGGGGGAACAGGATCGTCGCAGGAGGACATAATGGTATCGGATCGGGGCTGGCGGATCGACGGAAGCGGGATTGGACCCTGGTGGACCCCCTGCCGGGCCAGGGTAAGCCTTTTTGGCCCTGGGCGGGGACGACGTGCCTGCGATCTGGCATGGGGCCCCTCCATTCTGCCTTTTCAGGCGCGGGGTTCGCAAACGCTCTTGACCGGCATGATCGCCTCGGCCCACCATCAACCCTTATCGCGCACCCCTGAGGTGGCTGCGTCGTTTGTCGTGTTGTTGTCCCTCCGCTCACCCGAGGCTTTGATATGTTCCTTGTTTCGTCTGCGTCCCCCGCTCCGGCTGCCCGCCTGTGGCAGGCTGATACGCCTTCCCTTGCGGCCCTGCGTCTGGCCGTGCTGATCACGGCGGGTGTCGCGCTTCTGGGCATCTCCGCCAACTTCAAGCTTCCCATCGGTCCCGTGCCGGTGAGCCTTCAGACATTCGTTGTGCTGGCGCTGGGCGCCGCCTATGGCCTGCGCGCCTCCGTGGCCACCATGCTGGCCTACTATGCGGTGGGCATCGCCGGCGCGCCGGTGTTCGCCGGCGGGGTGGGCCTGCTGACCTTTGTTGGTCCCACGGGTGGCT
>CAZCBM010000291.1:0-4293 GCA_964496805.1 uncultured Rhodospirillales bacterium
ATAGGCGAAAGCTTAGGCATCTGTCATCCACACCCGGCGCGCACGGTATGGATGACAGATGCCTGAGCTTTCGCCTATAAGGCGCTCAACAACTGGGGTCCTTGTCCGACCCGCCGGCCCGCGCGCCAGCGTGCGGGTTTGCGGGCCTCCGTTTGCGGCGCCTTGCCCCGGCTGCCGCTGATCGCCTTCCTGTCTGAGGCTGCATCCTCCCATGACCACCTCTGATTACATCGACATCGGCGTGCTGGCCGTTGTGGGAATCTCCGGTCTGTTCGGTTTCTGGCGCGGCTTTATCCGGGAGATCTTTGTCCTGATCGCCTGGGTGGTGGCGGGCATTGCCTCCATCCAGTTGACTGGCTTTCTGTCGGGCTTCCTGTTGGATGCGCTGCCGGAGCAGTATCGCTACGAATTGGTGGCCAATGGCGCCACCTTCGTGTTGGTGTTCGTGTTTACCCTGTTCCTGCTGAGCTACATCGGCTCGCGCCTGTCCGATGCCATCACCGATCGCGGGGTGACGGCCATCAACCGGTCCATCGGTGCTGCGTTTGGTCTTGTCCGGGGCGTCGTGCTGGTGGGGGCGGCCATGCTGGCGCTGCAAGCGGCCATGGTCGCCCAGCGCAGCCCCGTCCCCGACTCGGTCACCCAAGCCAAGACCTTCCAGATCGCCGATTTCACGGCGACCCTGCTGAAGGATGTCGCCAGCAATGTCGGTGCCGCCTCCCTGGTGGAAAAATACCTGGAGGGCGAGGACGCTCCCGCCGACGACGCGGGCACCGATATGGTTACGCCAGAGCTCAAGATTCAAAACGAAGGTACCACGGATGGGGAAACGGCCTACGACAGTGCCGCTCAGGAGGCTTTGGACCGTCTGTCAGGGGCGGTGGATCGCGAAGCGGGCACGGCCGGTCCGGGCCTGCCCACCACCGTTGTGAACCCCACGCCGGATGTTGGCATCCGTACCGGTCCCGCCCAGACGCCGGACCCCAGCCAATTTGTCGATCCCCTCGCCACCGGCACGCCGGAAACCGCACCGGCACCGCCCGCGCGTCCCTGAGCGTGGCGGCCACTCAGACGGTGCGCCCCTGAGAGGTGTCTTCCGGGGCACGGGCGTACCGGTCCGGGTGGCTCTGGGTGTTGTCCCTTCCCTTTTGTCTTGTTTTCCTTGCCAGGCCCGACCGTTGACCACCACTGATTCCGCTGCTTCCCCCGATTTTTCCGGCCGCGTTGCCTTGGTCACTGGCGCCTGCGGCGGCGTTGGTCGCGCCATGGCCCATGCCCTGGCCCGCGCCGGCGCCCAGGTTATTGCCACCGACAAGGATGAAGCGGACCTGCTGGCGCTGGACGATGCCCTGCGCGCGGAAGGCCTGAAGGCCACGCTGCATCCCACCACACTGCTGCGCCCCAGTGGCATCGACAAGCTGGCCCTGGCCATTGCCCAACGCTTTGAGCGCCTGGACATTCTGGTGTCAGCCGCGGCAATCCTGGGCACCATGAGCCCCGTCGCCCTGTCTGATCCGAAGGATTGGGAAGAGGTGATGAAGGTCAATGTCCTGGCACAGTACCGCCTGATCCGGGCCTGCGATCCGCTGCTCAAGCAGTCCAAAGCCGGCCGTGCGGTGTTCTTCAGTTGCCCAGAGCCGGTGGAGGCTGCCGCCCCCTTCTGGGCGCCCTACAGCGTCTCGAAGGCTGCCGCCGACATCATGGTGCGCACCTGGGCCAATGAGATCCAGAAGTCCACCGTGCGTGTTGCGCTGGTGGATCCGGGGCGGCTGCGGGGCAGCCTGCGCCGCCGGGCCTACCCGGGGGAGGATGAAGCCCTCAACGCCCCGCCGGACGTCGTTGTTCCCACCGTCATGGAATTGTTGCGGCCGGAAAGCCACGTCCATGGGGAGACGGTGCGCGTCGATCACCCCTGGCGCAAGCCCTCGCCCTGATCTGCTGCCTGGCCCCTAAGGCCGTCATCCAGGGGGCGCTTCGGCCCGCTTGCTAAGCCCGGCTGTCCGCTGTAGCGCTGGTCCCATGAGCCAGACAGTCACCCCCGAGGACCCCCTTGCCCGCCCCCTGATTGACCCGGAGGCTGACCGGCCGCTGCTGGGCATGGGGCTTTTTGCCCTGGGCATCTTTGGTTTTGCCTTCGTGGACAGTGTCGTGCGGCTGCTGGCCGCGGCCCCGCCGGAGGGCTATGGGATGGCGCTGCTGCCGGTTGTGGTGCTGCGCTGCTTCACCGGGTTTCTGGCGGTGGGGGTGGCCGCAGCCCTGACCCGCACCTGGCCGTGGAAAACGCGCCGGCTGGGGCTGCATTTGCTCCGCGGGGGGTGTTTTGTCGGCATCATGGTGTGCCTGTTCCAGACCCTTGCCTTGCTGCCGCTGTTCCTGGCCTACACCCTTTTCTTTACGGCACCGGTGCTGATCGTCCTGCTGTCTGCGCTCCTGCTGGGGGAGCGGCTGAGTGGGACACGGCTGGGTGCCCTGGGCCTGGGTATCTTGGGGGTCGTGGTCAGCCAAGACCTGCTGGGTCAGGATCGCCTTAGCCTGGACCCAGAAAACCTCAACGAGGATGCGGTTTGGGGCGTGGCCGCCGGCCTGGGGGCGGCCCTGTTTTACGCCGCTATGGTTCTGATCACCCGGTTCATGGGCCGCCGGGAGACCTTTGCCAGCCTGATGTTCTACAGCTTGGCGGTGCCCTTTGTGGTGCTGTTGATCCCCGCAGCACTGGTGTGGGAGGCGTGGCCAACCCTCGACCAATGGGGACTGTTGCTGGTGGCCGGTCTCGCGGGCGGGCTATGTCTGTCGCTGATCTTCACTGGTATCCGGCTGGCGCCGGCTGGGCAGGTGGCCGTGCTGGAGTATAGCGGCCTCATCTGGGGGGCCCTGGTGGGATGGTGGTGGTTTGGCGATGTGTTGCAGGCTCACCAGATTGTGGGCGCGGCGATCATCATGGGGGCGGGGCTGCTGGTGGCGGCGCCCCACCTGATCCTGGCAATGCGAGGGGGACTGGCGTGGTGGCAACGGCGGCGCTGAGGGGGCTGTTGATCGGGCTGATGGCTCTGGGGCTTGGATCGGGAGCGCTGGCCCAGCAGAGCCTGCCGGGCTTTGATCGGGGCCCCGAACAGATGGAGGACTGGATCCTGGCCTGCCGCAGCGGTCCAGAGGCGGGGTGCCTGATCTATAGCAGAGCCATCGGCGCCACCGAGCGGGGGGCCCATCTTGTGCTCAGTTGGGCGGCCGATGCCCCGGCCCCTGTGGGACGATTCGTGGGGTTGAGCGCGCCCCCGGCGCAGTTTCTGCCCGTTGCGTTGCAGACCGAGGATTGGTCCACCGCGCTGACGCCACCGCAATCCGAGCCGGAGGGCGTCCTCAGCCTCTTGCCGGAGGCGGTGGACTTTCCGGCCCTATTGCAGGCCATGAAGGCGGGCCGGGTCCTGCGCCTGAGCTATCAAGCGGCCAACGGTATCCAGGTGGCTGAGGATTTTTCCTTGCTGGGGATCACAGCCGCCCTGCGGGAGGCAGAGGGGCGTCGGTCAGGGGATCAGCCCCCCAGCCCTCCCGTGGCCGCCGCGGCGAGCCGCTGCCCCAGACGCTCAGCCTCGGCGGGCAGGACCGCGCCCCGTCCACGGGCGCTTGGCTCAGCGAGCTTCCCGTCCTGCTGCCGGCGCTGCGCGCCTGTGTGGCCACCAGCGCCCGGCCTGTGGATCGGCTGTTGGAGGTGCGGACCGTGGCTGCCACGGAGGCCCGCCAGGTGGTGATGGGCACAGCCTCGGGGGGCGGGCAGCTCTGTTTTGTGCGCCTTCAGGCCGATGGTAGCGCCACTGTGGACCTCGTGCGTCCGGCGGTGGCGCTGGAACTGCCTGCGCCCGGTGGTCCGGAGTTCTTCTTCCGGGCCCCTGAGCAGGACTGCTTGCCCTTGGAGACGGTGACCACCCCCGCGGGCGAAGCGGTGGGCCTGCTGGCGCCCCGAGGATGCCGCTAACGGGGAGCGGCCCGTGCGCGGTGCCCGCCAGCAGCGGACGCCGATTTGAAATCGGCGCCTATGCTGTAGCTTTCGGGTGGTCGTCCGGATGATCCGCTCCGCGGGGTTGCCACTCTGGGATCCTATGCTCTGAAGGGAGAGATCTTAAGCGATGGTGCTGCCGTTGCCTCACCCTGAAGCCGCGGAAGGGGCGCCCTGGCGGGTGCCGCGGTGGCGACTGTGGCGACAGCGCTTGAAGCGCTGGGGCCGTGGGCTGACGGCGCTGGGCCAACGGGAGAAACCTGAGGCAAGCCTGTGGCTGGCACCCTGCATCCTGGTGGGGA
>CAZCBM010000292.1:0-4286 GCA_964496805.1 uncultured Rhodospirillales bacterium
GGGGCCAGCGCCCTGGTGATGGATGGCCGGGTGGTGATCATCGCTGGCGGCGGCGGCGGTGGCGGAGAGGCCCGGGATGGTGGCGCCGGCGGCAGCCTTAACCGCGATGGCCATCCGGCCGGCGCCGGCGGCAGCATGGGCTTTGGCGGGGTCGGTGACCGGGCGGGCGGCGATGCTGGCACCGCGGGCCGTGGGTGCGAGGATCATGAGGGCGATGGCGCCCTTGGGCTTCAGCCCTTGATGGTGGCCGGTGGTGGCTCGGGCTGCGCCGGTGGCGGCGCCGGTGGCGGGGGCTATGGCGGCGGTGCCGGCGGCGCGGATGGAACCCCTGGGGCCGGAGGGGGCGGCTACGTCGATGTGGCGGTTGTGCGCCAACCCCGGGCGCTTGAGCCCCTGGAGGGACCGGAGCCCGAGTTGCAGCCGGGCTTCCACGGCCGGGTGGTGCTGAGCTTTGTCCACCCCTGATGGCCTGGCGTTTTCGCCCCCATTGGGCCGGCGAGCCCCGGGGATGATGCCAGTCAGGAGACTACGCTGGACGGAATTGACCGGGGTCTGATCTCCAGGGCCGGCGGTGATGCCTTTGCCGCGCAAAGGGCTCTACGCAAAGGGTTCTACAGCAGGGGACACCGATTTGGAAACGGCGCCCCTGCCGTAGCTTCTGGGTTGTCGCTGGGATGAACCCCTCCATGGCGATGCCACTTCGGTGGCCTTCGCTTTAGGTGAAGGTGTCGGCCTCGCTGGCCGTCAGATGGTGCCCCTTCAGGCGCAGATACAGCGGTGTGCCGTCGGCCCGGTCCATGGCCAGAACGGCCAGGAGCCACGCCCAGGTGCTGGCCAGCGCCACCACATAGGGCACGGCATAGGCCACCATGACGGCAGTCACCATGGCCACATCCGCCCCGTCAAATTCCCAGGGGTCCCCCACTGACGGCAAGTCCAGGGTGCGGTGCAGGTCGTCCAAATGGTCAGGCAGGATATAGGCCAGACCCACCGCCGCGCACCACAGGGGCATCACCCCCATCACCACCACCAACCCGTGCCCCAGCGCGCGCACGAACCGGCGCGGCAGGCGATAGAGCAGTCGCTGCATCCAGAAAACCACCACCGCGTAGAACGCCACAAAGGCGGCCAGCGCGAGAACAATCCCCGCCTCCCCTTGGAACCGGACGCGCAAGATCTCCAGGATATAGAGGCCCAGGGCGCTGGCACCGACGGCCAGACCCAGGCCCAACACGGCCAGCAGAAGCAGCCACCAACTGTGCCGGCGCAGGGGCACTAGGCGACGAAAGGCCGAACGGTAGCCTTCGTCCAGCCGCTCGATCCAGGTTGCCGCATGCCACCAGGTCAGCCCCACCAACCCCGCTGACCAACCGGCCATCAGGAAGAAGAACAGATCGGAGATGCCAAAGAAGCCACCGTTGCCCCGCGCTTGACGCTCTGCCATGCCGATGGCCGCGAGCATCACCCAACTCCAGGCGACGAAGACCCCCACCCCCACCGCCAGCCAGGCGGGGTCACGGATCAGCAGGCGGATCCAGATGCTCGGCAGTTGACGCCAGGGGCGATGGGTCGGAGCGGCGGGTTGGGGGCGCTTTGCCGTCGGCAAGGGGCCGGGGGGCGGCGGCACGATCGGATGAGCATCAGTCACAAGGGTCATGGCAGGACCGCAAAGGCGCCCACCAGTGGCGCCATAAGGGGGCTCGCAGAGGGGCTCGAAGGGGGCTCGCACGAGAGGGACTCCAAGGAGGAGCGTTGCAGAGGGCTCAGTGGCCGACAAGGAGCAGCAGGCCATTCCCCTGTGTCAGGGACATGGCCGGGATAGGGCGGAAGGCTGGCCTCTGCGCTGCCATCAGGGCGAACCGGCCTCTACAGCCGTGGATAAGGATTGGGAAGCGGTGTCCTGGCTGTATGGCCATAGTGGTCGCTCGGCTGAGCCCCTTCGTGGCGCGGCCATCCCGCCCCGCGGCCGCGCCCAGGGGCGGGCTGGTCGTTGATGCGGGAGGACGGGGTTCAGGTGAACGTATCGACCACGCCCTGCGCCGGATGGTGATTCCGGAAACGATGATGGAGCGGCGTGTCGTCGGCGCGATCCATGCCCAGAACGGCCAGAATCCATGCCAGGGACCCCGCCAGCACCAGGACATAGGGGATTGCATGGAACAGACTGTGCAAGGTGACGATTGCCAAATCCGCCAGACCCGTGTCGGATGGGGTGCTGGCCAAGGGCGGCAAATCCAGACTGTCTTGCAGACGGGTGATCAGAATAGCCAGAGCCCCCCATGCCCCCCACAGGGGCAGCACGCCCATCACCACCAGACTGTGCCCCAGAAGGCGAATGGAACTCGGCGGCAGTTCGCAAATCCATCGCAGTAGCCAGAAATGGGCAAGTGCAAAAACGCTGCCCCAGAGTATCGTCACTCCCATCTCAAATAAAAAAAATTTAATCCCACAATAATTCCAATACTAAAAATTAATGAAAGATGGGCAATAAATAATATTGGGAAGGCAAGGGCGAACAGCCACCAACTATAACTACGCGCGGGCATCAAGTGCTGGAGGGGCGAGTGGCAGCCTTCATCTTGGCGCTCAATCCAGGTTAGAGCGAACCAAGACGTGAAGAGGGTGTGCAAGAGTATGTTTGCATGAAAGATGTCGGTGGCTTCCAGGGAGGAGAGTTGCCCATAAACATAAAATTCTACCAAGCTCCCGGCAACGAAGACCATCATTCCGATCACCAGCCAAGCGGGATCGCGGAGCAGAAGGCGGGCCCAGATGCTGGGCAGGCGCTTCCAGGGGCGATGGGTTGGAACAGCGTGGAGAGGGTTTAGAGGGTCTGCTTCTGTCGGCAGGGGGTCGGCGGGCGGCGTGATCGGTTGGCGGTCGTCTCACGGGGCATGGCGGGACCTCGGCGGTCTCAGAGCAGGGCACCGATCCGGGCTGAGGGGACACATCAGCCTGAAGGCCGCCCCCGCCGCGTCAGTAACATTTTCGTGATAAGGGAAAAGGCCGGCCCTATCAATGCCGCAGTGGCCGAAGGCGTGCGCCCTCAACGGGACAACTCGATCAGTCCCGCTGCCAGAGGAACAGCGCACCACGGCGCGGTCCGCGACCGCTGCTGTCCGGCGCACCCACCGCCAGGACCCGCTGCGTCAACGCCACCGCCGTGCCGAAGCCATCATCGCCCCCCGGGGCGTCCTGGTCATGCTCGCCGGGCTCCCGCAGAACACGGGCCAACTCCCAGGCGTCGCCGACCCGTCGGTAATAATGGGCACCGGCCTCGCCCTCCCCCTGATCCACCATATGGGGCGCGCCGATCAGCAGGCCGGTGGCGTCCATGGCCAGGGCCGCGCCGAACCGCTCGGCCGGTGTGCCCCTGGCTGGGCGCAGGGATTGGATCAGTGTCCATTCTCCCTGCACCAGGCGATAGAGGTGGACACGGCCACGGCTGACGATGGCCGTCTGATCCAGGGCGCCGATCTGGCGATCCGGTTCGCCCACCGCCAGCCACTCCCCCGCCATGGCCAGGGAACGACCGAACTGGCCGTGGCGAACCGGCTCCGGCGGCGCCAGGGTCTGGACCACCCGTGCCGGATCGTCCACGCGGTGGAGGGTGACTTGGCCACTGTTGGCATAGTCCAGGTCCGTGAAGGGCGCACCCACCGCAAACCAAGGCCCATCACCGGCCACCGCCATGCCAAACCCGTCCTCCTCAAAAACGGAGACCGGCGACAGAAGCGTGGGCTGCTGTCCGCCCGGCGGCAGCACCGCCACATGCCCCCCTTGGGGTTGGCGCAGATCAGAAAAACCGAACCCGATCACCGCGGTTTGCCCGGCCCAGGCCACGCTTGTGGGCGGGGTCGGGGTGCCGCTGCCCGCCCCGGGCAAGGACTGCCAGGCGCTGCGCGGGTCGCCCGCCTGGAACCGGTAGAGGGCGGCGCCCGCGCTGCCGGTGGATCGGCTGGCCAATAGCACCTGCTGATCCGCGTTGATGGCCAGGGCGAGGCCAGCGCCGGTGAGTGAGACATCATCCACCACCGGGCCCAACATCTGGGGCGAGAGACCGTCGCTCATGCTCACCGCATAGAGCTTGGAGGCAGCGGCGGGGCCCCCCGCCAAGGGTCGGCCGGCGAAAACCAGCGTATCGCCAGCCCCAGCCAAGGCGTCGGCAATGCGCCCATGGTCCACATCGCCGTCATAGCCCACCGCCTTTTCCGTGGTGGCATCGCCGTGGTCGGTCATGGGCACATCCAGGGGCTCGGGCGTCACGAAGGCGCTGACCATGCCTC
>CAZCBM010000293.1:0-4254 GCA_964496805.1 uncultured Rhodospirillales bacterium
CTGGCGCAGGCCCGCGCCGCCCTGGCATCGGCCCGCGCCGGCCTGGCCCAGGCCCAAGCCCGGATCGCCAGCCTGCAGGCCAATGTCCGCCAAGCAGAGGCAGCCATTCGTCGCTCCGAAGCGGCCCTGGCCACCCGCGCCGCCGGCATCGCCCAGGCCGAGGCCGCCGTCACCCAAGCTGAGACCCAAGTGGTCCGTCAGCGTGTCGCCATTGAACGGGCGGAGGCCGCGGTCAAGCGGCTGGAAGCAAGCGTTGATCGGGCACAGGTTGCCGTGGTGCGGGCTGAAAGGGACCTTGAAGAGGTTGAGCTTCGCGCGCCCTTCACCGGCCTGCTGAGCAATACCAATGTCGCCCTGGACCAGCAGGTCACCACCAGCACCACGCTTGCCCGCCTTGTGGAGATCTCACGCCTGGAAGTGGAGTTCCAGCTTTCGGACCAGGAGTTCTCCCGCCTTCTCAGTGATGCCGGCGGCTTCTCCGCGTTGATCGGGCGACCGGTCCAGGTCCAATGGGACCTCGGTGGAGAGACCATGACCTATGACGGGCAAATCAACCGCATCCGGGAAACCCTGGACAGCGCCGCCGGCGGCGTTGACCTTGTGGCCAGCCTCCGGGACCAGGGTCTCGGTACGGCGCTGCGCCCAGGCGCTTTCGTCACGGTTCGGCTGCCCGACCGCCACTTCACCCAGGTGGCCGCCATTCCGGCCAACGCACTGTTCTCCCAAACCCTTGCCTATGTGGTGGGCGCGGACGGCCGTTTGATCGAGCGCGCGGTCACCCCGCTTTATCGCGATGGCGACCTCGTCTATGTGGATGGGGCACTGGAGACCGGCGACGTTGTGGTTACCCGCCGGTTTGCGGAGATTGGCCCTGGCCTGAAGGTGGAGGTGGTAAACGACCCCAAAGCCGCCGCTGACGCCGCGGAGTCCCTCTCCCGGACCAGCGATCGGGCAGCAGCCTCGTCTCCTTCTGCGGCCCCCACAGAGACAGCCGGTGCCCTGCCCGCCACGCAAGTGGCCGCCCCTGCCGCGAGCGGCCAACCGGAGACCCGGCCATGAGCGGCAAGACCCTTAGCCATCGTCCGCGGCACGGGATCACGCCGAAGGCCAAGCCCGCCTCCGGCCCCATCGCCCTGTTCGCCCAGCACAAGACCGCCGCCAACCTGCTGATGGCACTGATGGTCGTGTTGGGCCTTGCCTCGCTGACCCGGCTCAACACCCAATTCTTCCCCAACTTCGGCATCGACGTGGTGTTGGCCACCGTGGTCTGGCAGGGTGCAACGGCTGAGGACGTGGACCTGAACGTCATCCAGGCCATCGAACCCGAGGTACGGTTCCTCAACGGTGTCGATACTGTCAGTTCCACCGCCGAAGAGGGCCGCGCCTCCATCGTCATCGAGTTCGAGCCGGGCACCGACATGCAGGAGGCGCTGGCTGATGTCGAAAGCGCCCTGGACACGGTCACCACCTTGCCCGAGGACGCTGAGCAGCCGGAGAGCACGCGGATCGTCCGCTATGACACAATCAACAGGCTTGTGCTGTCCGGCCCCTATAGCGAGCAGGCTCTGGCCGAGTGGGGACGACGCCTGCGGGATGAGTTGCTGGATCGCGGCATCAGCAAGGTCGACTTCTTTGGAAAGCGCCAACGCCAGATCAGGGTGGATGTGGATCCCGCCAAACTGCGCCAGCTTGACCTGACCATTGCTGACATCGCCGGCACCATCTCCCGCCTCTCCCTGGACGTGCCGTCCGGGGACCTGGGCAACGGCGCGCGCCAAGTCCGGGCCCTGGGGCTGGAAACCACAGCGGAGGGAATCGCAGCCCTGCGGGTGAAGGCCGATGCCCAGGGGCGGGAGGTGCGCCTGGATCAGGTTGCCCGCGTCTATGAGGATTATGACGAAGATGCCGCGGAGGGTCTCCGCCAAGGCAAGCGCGCCATTGAGTTGCACGTCCAGCGCGCAGAAACCAGCGATGCGCTGGAGTTGGCCAGCATCGTTGATCAATTCGTTGAGGACATTCAGCCCACTCTGCCCCGCGATCTGACCCTGGAAGTCTACTCCGATCAGGCCGCCCTGATTGAGGATCGCATCGACCTGCTGGTACGCAACGCCGTGGGGGGGCTGGCCCTGGTGCTGGGGGTTCTGTTCATCTTCCTCAATGGTCGGATCGCCTTCTGGGTGGCCATGGGCATCCCTGTGGCGCTGCTGGCAACCGCATTGGTCATGCTGGTGAGCGATCAGAGCATTAACATGCTCAGCCTGTTCGGCATGATCATGGCCATTGGGATCGTGGTGGATGATGCCATCGTCGTGGGCGAGGAGTCTGACAGCCGGTACGGCAAAGGCATGGATGCCAACAGCGCAGCCGTCACTGCGGCTCAACGCATGTCGGCCCCGGTCACCTCCTCCACCCTCACCACCATCGCGGCGTTTCTGCCCTTGCTGGTGATCGGCGGCATCATCGGGCAGATCATCATCGCGATCCCCCTGGTGGTCATCGCCGTCCTGGTCGCAAGCCTGATTGAATGCTTCCTCATTCTGCCCGCCCACATGCGCCACGCCTTGGCCGGCACCCGGGAGAAGCCCGGTCTCTATGGCCGTATGCAGGGGCGGTTTCTGCGGGGCTTCCGGTGGGTGGAGCAGAAACCCTTCCGCTGGCTTGTGAAGACGGCCGTCCGCTGGCGCTATGCCACCATGGCCCTGACCATTGCCAGCCTCCTGCTGGCCGTGGGGATGGTGCAGGGGGGCCTGGTGGGGTTCACCTTCTTCCCCTCGCCGGAGAGCGACACGATCTATGGCAATGTGGAGTTGGAGACGGGCAGCAGCCGCGATGACACCCGAACGGCCGTTCGGGAAATGGCCGAGGCTCTGGACCGCGCTATCGCCCGACTGGCCGCAGAGCAAGAGGAGCCGCTGACCACTGATGGCCGGCCCCTGATTGTCATGGCGCTGGGCAAGGTGGGGGCCAGCGCGGGCAATGGCGGGCCTGAAGGCAATACCACCGGCGACACCGTGGGGGGCCTGTCAGTGGAACTGGCCGCCTCCGAATATCGCAGCGTGCGGACCCCTGTGGTGCTGGAAGCGTGGCGCAGCGAACTGGCCTTCACCGTCAATGTCAAATCCCGCACTCTGCGCGCGCCCGCCGGCGGCCCCCCCGGCCGGGACATCGATGTCCGCCTGCGCGGGGATGATCCCAGGGTGCTGGATCAGGCCGCTGAGGAGGTCAAGGAACAGTTGCAGCGCTACTCTGGGGTCAGTGCCATCGAAGACGATCTCAGCCTGGGCAAGCCAGAGTCCATTTTGGCCCTGACGCCCACTGGCCGTGCGCTGGGCTTCACCACAGAGAGCCTGGGTCAACAGGTCCGCAACGCCCTGCAAGGACGGGTCGCCAAACGCTTCCCCGAGGGCGAGGACGAGGTGGAAGTGATCGTGCGCCAGGACCCAGACACGATCCAACTGGATTTCCTGGACGGCCTCTACGTCCGCAGCCCCACCGGGCAGGAAGTGGCGCTGACAGAGGTTGCCTCCATCCGCGAAGATCAGGGGTTCAATACCATCCGCCGCCGCGACGGCCGCCGGGAGGTCTCAATTCTGGGCGACATCGATTCCGATGTCGCCAACACCAACCGCATCCTGGAGGCACTGGAAGCAGACTTGATGAGCGATCTCACCAGTCGCTACCCTATTTCTTACACATTTCGGGGGAAGGCGGAGGAACAACAAGAGACTTTCGCCGACATGCAGCTCGGCTCCATCATCGGCCTCATCAGCATTTACATTATTCTGGCCTGGGTATTCTCCAGCTACATAAAGCCGTTTGCGGTGATCATCATCATTCCCTTCGGTTTTGTGGGGGCCACGCTGGGCCACTATTTCATGGATTATGATCTCACCATTTTGTCGATGGTGGCGTTGATCGGACTCTCCGGGATCGTCGTCAACGACTCCATCGTCCTGGTCACCCAGATCCAGAACCGCGCGTTGGATATGGCGGATCCCTATGCCGCCGCCGTGGAGGGCGCCTGTGATCGCCTCCGCGCGGTGATGCTCACCAGTCTGACCACCATCGGGGGGCTGACACCGCTGCTTTTTGAGACCTCCCTTCAGGCGCAATTCCTCATCCCCATGGCGCTTACGATCGTGGCGGGGTTGGCCTACGCGACGTTGCTGGTCCTGTTCGTTGTACCGGCGCTGATGGGCATCCTGGAGGATATCTCCCGCACTGGCCGAGCAACCGGCCGCTGGTGGCGGGGTG
>CAZCBM010000294.1:0-4229 GCA_964496805.1 uncultured Rhodospirillales bacterium
AGCGCATCTCCATCGCCCGGGCCCTGGCCACCCGGCCGCGCTTCCTGATCTGTGATGAGCCCACCAGTGCCCTGGATGTTTCAATCCAGGCGCAGATCCTCAACCTGCTGAAAGACCTGCAGGAGACGCTGGGCCTGACAATGCTGTTCATCAGCCATGACCTGCCCGTGATCCGCCAGATGTGCGATCGCGTGGGGGTCATGAAGCGGGGCCAGTTGCTGGAACTGGCCCCCACCGAAGACCTGTTCACCGCACCGAACCACGAATACAGCAAACACCTGTTGGATCTCATGCCGCGGCTGGATGCCATCCACCGCCGCCGGGACGCCACGCCGTGAGCAAAGCCAGCCGGGCACTGATCATTGTTGGCCTGGTGGCCACCCTGGTGGGGCTGGCCATGGGGCCGCTTCGCGCCCAGGGATGGTTGCCGGGACCGGTGACCCTGCTGCTGTTTGCCCTCAGCGCGGTGGTGGCGGGCCTGGGGTGGTTGCGCGCCGTCCCGGCGGCTCTCACCGGGCCTCGCACCCTAATCACCGGGCTGGGCGCCGCGCTGCCTTTGGCGCTGCTGGTGCCCTTTGCGTGGATGCTCTCGCAAGCCCTGACCCATCCCATCGTCTATGACGTCACCACCGATCCGGCCGACCCTCCCAGCCTCCAGGCTGTTCAGGACACCAGGGGACCAGGGATGAACCCGGTGGACTACCGCTCCCCCTCAGCAGACGAAAGCCCCGCTCCCGCCCCGCTGCTGTTGGCGCCAGTGGATGCCACAGCACGAAAGCAAGTGCTGAGGATGCTTCAGGCACGGGGATGGCACATTCAGCAGACGCAGGACCCGGATCTGATCGTCGCGACAGAAACATCTGCGTTTTTCGGCTTCAAGGATGATATCGCCGTGCGGTTTCGTTCTGTTCAGGAGGACGGCACCCGGCACACACGGGTGGATCTACGCTCCCAATCACGCGTCGGAGCAAGCGATCTGGGCGTGAACCGACGCCGGCTGGAGGCGCTGCGCACCGATCTGGCCGCCCTGCTCAGTGCCGACCCAGCCCCCAGGCCAGAGGCTTCCCCATGACCCCCACCGACACCCAACGCCGATTGATGCGGCATGCAGCACACCTGTCCCAACAGAAGATGGAGGCAGGCGCGGGTGGCCCCTTCGGCGCGCTGATCGCCCGTGAAGGGGAAATCGTTGCGGAAGGCTGGAACAAGGTGACCAGCAGCCACGACCCCACCGCCCATGCGGAGATCGTGGCCATTCGCAACGCCTGCGCGGCATTGGGCACGTTCAGCCTGGCCGGCTGCGAGATCTACACCAGTTGCGAGCCTTGCCCCATGTGCCTGTCGGCCATCTATTGGGCCAGGCTTGATCGAATCTGGTACGCCAACACGCGGGACGAGGCGGCTGCCATCGGCTTTGATGATGAGTTCCTCTATCGCGAGGTCGCCCTACCCATGGATCAGCGCAGCCTACCCATCCTGCACCTGCGCGACGATCAGGCGACGGCCGCCTTTCAAGCCTGGATGGCCAAGGCCGATCGGGTTCCCTACTGATTGCCGCGCTTGGCCCTGGGCAGATCGCCCCCAGGGGCGTAGTGTCCGGGTCTCGGGCGCCGCAGCAAGACGAATGGGAGACGGCTGATGAACCACACAATCAAGGACCCGGCGGCAACCCCCACTGCGGTTGTACCGGGGTCGCAAAGGGGCGGCTGCGATCAACAGGCGGGGGTGAGCCCCTCCGGCGACGATGCGCGTTCCCGCCCAAACCGGCGGTTCCCCAGTGGAACCTGCCGCGGCAAGCGCACCCGCGCCGCCAGCGCCCTGACCTATGGCTTGGTGGTGGGTCTGATCAGCCTTGGCGCCATTGTGGCCGTCGACAGTCTTGGCAATGGTGTCGGGACCCTATTCGTCCAGATCGGCGATGAATTGCGCGGCGCAGGCACGGTGCAGGCGCAGTCGGGTGCGTTGACGGCCACCTGTGGACCGGGTGAGGTGTTGACCGGCATCGTGAACAACGCCGCACGCTGCGAGACCCTGGGGGCGGTGACCGCCGTCACGGCCGGTGCCGGCCTGACCGGCAGCACAGCGGGCACTGAAGTCACTCTGGCCGTGGATTTCGACGCCGTTGCGGCCCAGGTGGGCTCCAGCGGCGGTGCCATTTCAGTGACCAACTGCGCCTACACGAATTTCGCCGAGAGCGTGAACAGTATTACCTACACATGCCCCAGTAGCCGCCCGGTGATGACGGGCATCAGCCTCAACCGCAACGTTGGCGGCATCGACTATAGCTATGTCACCCGGATGTACTGCTGCGCCCTGACTCAGCAGTGAGGTCCAGCAGGGGGCACCGATGCCAGATCGGCGCCCCCTGCTTTGGTCCTGCCAGAGATCAGGTCTTCAGGTGGGTCTCGAAGAAGGCCGTGGTCCGCTCCCACGCCAGGGCTGCATCTTCGGCGTCATAGCGCGAGCCTGTGGGGTTGGCGAACGCGTGATCAGCCTCATAGAAGTGGATGGTCAGCAAGTCGCTCTTGCCGGCTTCCGCCGCCGCGGCCTGAAACTCCTCCACCATGCTGACCGGAATGCCCTGGTCCAGGGTTCCGAAATGACCCAGCACGGGCGCCGTCAGCGTGCGCAGATCGTGGGCGGATTTGTTCACGCGCCCATAATAGATCACGGTGGCGGCGGGACTGGCCGCCAGCGCTGTGTTCAGTGACCAGCCCCCCCCGAAGCACCAGCCCACGGTGCCAACCTTGCCAGTGGACAGCTCATGGTCCTGGAGAAAGCTGAGCAGGGTGGATAGCTGATCGGTGGCCTTGGCCGCGTCGATGCTGCCCACCAGCGCCCGAGCCTCGTCCCGCGTGGTGCCCACCTGACCGTCATACAGGTCCACGGCCAAGGCGATGTAGCCCTGGTTGGCATATTCGGCGGCCACGGCCTTAATCTGGTCGTTCAGGCCCCACCATTCGTGGATCAGCAACACCGCCGGGGCCGGGGTCACGGCAGGTACCGCCAACACCCCACGGGCAACATTGCCCGCCGGGGTCGCGGTCTCCACCGGTGTCAGGCCGGCGCCAGCGGATTGTGCCAGCAGCGGATCGGCCAGCACCATGGCCAGCGGAAGCGATCCCATGCCCGCCAGGAAGGCCCGGCGCTGGGCATCGGTGGGCTTGGGGGCGGGGGTGTCAGGCTGGCGGCCGCAGCCGGTGATGTCACACATGGGATCCAGGCTCCTGGTGAGAAACGAAACGATCAGTCTGCGACAAAATAGGCCCGACACGGAACAAGACCAGCGAAAAAGGCTCGCTCGAACCGCCTTCGCCCTCAGCCAAATCGCCTACAGCAACGGATCCCGGGGGTGTGGCGATGGCCTGAGAAACGGACAGGTATTGCGCAAAACTGTGGCAACAGCTTCAGCGGCCCCCGGAGGGACTTGGATCAGCGGGGGCCTCCAGTCCAGGCCAGACCAGCGCCTCGGTGGGGGGCCTATTGGACGGTTGCGCCGTTTCTGGGGGCATAGGATCGACGGGCTGATCCTGGCGCGCTTGGGCGCCGGACGGCTGCACCGGTGCGTCCGTTGGTTCGCCGGGGAACACCTCAGCAGGCGCCTGCGGTGACGCTTGCGGGGACGACACCGCATCGGCGTCTGCGCCCGCCTCCCCACGGCTGTGCTGAGGGAGATCCAGCACAGTGGGTTCCTCAGGAGAGGGCTCGGGCGGAAGATCCTCGGGCGGAGCGGGGTCGGGCGGAGAGGGCTCGGTCGACGCCTCCCCCTGCCCAAGGACCAAGTTCTCCGGCGCCTGCGGCGACGCTCGCTGCCCCAGAGGATCGGGACGGCCGGCCAGGGCCGCCGCCGGGCGCAGCCGAACGATGGAGCCATCCGGGCGCACGCTGAGCACCCTATCTGCACCGCCCTCATAGAGCCGGTAGCAAAACTCGCGGTAGGTGTGGACAGGCGAGCCCAACAGGCACAGCTCGTCCTTCTGAACCGCCCAGCGTGCCTGGATCAACGATCCCCGCACATAGCGACCGGCCAGGGAGATTTCAGCGCGCCCGCCAGGATAGAACCGGTACACCGTCCCCGGCTCCGGCCCGGGCTCCGCCGCCCAGGCCTGCCCCTGCATCCGCGCAGCAATACGCTCGCCCCGCAAGCGCGGCAGATCGGCGTCCTGCACCTGGATCAAATTGGTGAAATCCGCCGGCCCTTGCACCGGGGTTGCCGCCAGCGCCGGCTC
>CAZCBM010000295.1:0-4187 GCA_964496805.1 uncultured Rhodospirillales bacterium
CTCCTTGGCGTATCCCTGCTCGGTCTGGCCGGTATCGCCCAGATCGATCGCCACCGCAGCGGGGCTGTGCAAGGCCGAGGCGCGATGGTCCGTCGCCGCCATCCTGGCGCTTCTGGTCTGGGAGGAGCCGGTGCGCGTTGTCTGCCGCCGCCACGGTTGGGGCGATCGCACTTGGCTGCCCCATCTGGCCACTGCCCTGGATCTCTGGCATGCCCTTGGGCGAACCCCTCAGGCCCCGATCAGCCCGAAAGGCCGCGGTCAAGGCCCCTGCCCCCAGTCGAGCCCACCGCCATGCTCTCCCGCCGCACCTGGACCTGGCTGATCGGGATCGCGATTGCCGCCAATCTGGCCTTTGTCGCCGTCAAGCTGAGCCGGCGCAGCGATCAGCCAGCGCTGCCAGAGGAGGTCATCACTGATCCTGCCGCCGTTGGTGGCCCCAATGATCTGGTCTACCGCCAGTGCCGGCGCCAAGGACAGGCAGAAGCCCCATGCCTGTGCCTTGCCCGCGCCGTCGCCCAGGAGGGCGACTCGGTGCACGACCTGATCCGGCTGGTCCAGCAGGTGGGGGCCTCCGGCATGCAGAATCATATGGCCAGCCTGCCCAAACCACAGCAGAACAGGCTGTTGGGCCCGACCCTGATCCTGCGGAGCCTGATGGAGCGATGCGCCCTTGCCGCAGACTGAGGGCGGCGCATTTTCAGGGGCGGCGCCAGACTTGCGCCCATGCGCCCGCAGCGATAGTCACCCCGGAGGATCGGCGGGCGCGTCGGTCCGTCCTGCCCTAGGCGTGGTGGCGTATCAGGGTGGGCTTACAGGGGAGATGAGCACATGCAGTTTCAGAAGATCGCAGCCCTGCTGGGCACCCTGCTGCTGGGCTTGGCCAGCGCTGGTGGCGTTCACGCCCAGACCCAGGCCAGTGGCCAGGACGGCGGCAGCATCCAATTGGAGGGCTGGGACCGCGCCATCTATCTCACCTGCCTTCAGCAGAACCCCACGGACGAGGTGGGCTGCGCCTGTTTGACGCTGCAAATCAAGCGGGAGGGTGGCAACACCGCTTGGGCTGCCGCCGTGTTCGCGGCCACCAATGGGGAGCCGGACAGCTATACTGATCGTCTGGAGCGCAGCCAGCAGCGGCTGTTTATGGCAGCCATGCAGCGAATGGGAGTGTTGGCCGCCACCTGTGGCCTGCAACCGCCGCCGCCCCCCCGGTAAGTCATTACTGCCCGACCGGTCGATGCGCCCTGAGGCGGACACACCGCCTCAAGCGATCAGCTTATAGAGCATGACACCAGTGGCGACGGCCAGATTGAGGCTATCGGCCCGCCCCCGCATGGGCAGCCTTGTGAGATCAGTGCAGGCAGCCTCCAACGCGGCGGTGAGGCCCTGCTGTTCGTTGCCCATCAGCAGCAGGGTGCTGCGCGCCCGGGGCAGAGTGGCCGCCTCATCGGCCTTTAGAGACGTCCCGATCACAGCAAGCTCTGGCCCCGCCGCTTGCGCCCGCCGCCAGTCCAGGAACGTCTGCGTGTCCGCACGCACCAGCGGGACGCTGAACAGCGAGCCCATGGTGGCCCGCACCGTCTCCCAGCCATAGGGGTCGCAGCAGGCGTCCAGGAGGATCAACCCCCGCCCGGCCACCGCGTCCACCGTGCGGATGATGGTGCCGAGATTGCCCGGATCCCTCACCCGGTCCAGCGCCACCCAGAGACCACCACCGGAGAGGGACGGATCCAGGCTGAGCGCCTCCAGCGCCTCCCAGCGTTGGCGGAACGTGGCCAGGACCGTCTGAGGATTATCCCGCCGGGCAATCTTCTCTAGGATCGGAAGGGTTACAGGTTGCACCCGCACGGTTGCCGGCAGCAACGCCTGCGCCTTGCGCCAAGCGGGGCCGTCAACCTCCGGCCCCACCACCACCAACTCCGGGGTCCAGCCCACCTCCAGCCCCTCAATCAGGGCCCGCAGTCCCTCCACCACGAACATCCCATCTGCATCGCGGAACTTGCGCTGGTGGTAGCTGCGCAGGCGTTTGACCAGGGGGTTGGCCAGGCTGGTGATCGGCTCGGGCGTCATAGGCGCGACCAGCGGGAAAACAGGCTGGTGGGCAGGAGCGGGCCGCCCCGTTCCGGGGCCATGGCCAACTCGCCGCTGTCGATGCGCCCCCCTAGACCCTGGCAATGGTGACGCATCAGGCCATCCAGCATCAGGAAGCTGCCGCGGATGGCATAGGCGGTCAGCACCAGGGCCACGCTGTTCTGGTCCAGCAGAGCCCGACAATCTGCCAACAACGGCGGCAGATGATCAAAAATCTGCCATGTCTCATTTTTGGGTCCGCGACCGAATTTCGGCGGATCCAGCAGCACGATGTCATAGCGGTGCCCGCGCCGAACCTCCCGCGCGGTGAATTTCGCCGCGTCCTCCACCATCCAGCGCACTTGGGTGCCGGCGTTGCCCGCAAGCTCAAGGTTCTCCCTCGCCCAGCCAATGGCCTTCTTGCTGGCGTCCACATGGGTGACCTGACAGCCTGCCTGGGCCAAGGCGATGGAAATCACGCCCGTATAGGCAAACAGGTTCAGCACCGTCAGCGGCCGGCCGGCCCGGCCCACCTGATCCAGCAACCAGGACCAATGGCTGGCCTGTTCGGGAAACACCCCCAGATGGCGAAACGCAGTCAGCCGGCCCAAGAAATGGGTCTCCCGCCACCGCAGGGGCCATGTTTCCGGCAGGACACCACCGGTCACCCACCGGCCCTGGTCCGCCTCCTCTTCCCGAGCGGTGAACTCCGCGTCGGCATCGGCCCAGGCGGTGGGTTCTGCCGGTGGCCAGAGGGCCTGCGGCTCCGGTCGGATCACCCGCACCGGCCCATAGCGCTCCAGCTTGCGGCCATCTCCGCTGTCGATCAGGGCATGGTCTTCCCACGGGGCGGAGACCAGAACAGTCGCGTCAGCCAAAGTCAGTATCGTCCAGCCCCAGGGCTTCCTGCGCCTTGTGGACCCAGGCTGGTGTCGGCACGGCCTCCGGCGGCGGCAGGGCGGCGGTATCCTCCTCCTCGATCAACTCCGGCGCATACCGCGCCATGAAGTTGCGAACGATCCCGGCAGCAGACTTGACCACCAGTTCCCCATCGCTGACCCGCCAACCCGGGTGATCCTCCACCCTGTCCACCAGAATCCGTGCCGGCCCGTGGTCCAGCCCCAGGACGTTGCGATAGGCCGCCAGCCCATCCACATACATCTTCTCCGGCAGTCGGCCGTAGAAGAAGCAGTCGTCAGGCACCTTCTTGTGGGCCTCCACCAGAACGGCCAGCACGCACAGGTCAATGGTCTGCCGCGCAAGGGCAACCATCGCGGCCGGGTCTTGGGCCTCGCGCGCCGCTGCGGCCTCGTCCGCCAGCAATTGGCGGGCCCATCGCAGCAGGGACCGAATGAGGATGGGGCGGGGATTGTCGGCGAATTGAAAACCGAAGCTCTGACGGGAGGGTGACACGGGCCCATCCATGCTGGCAAAAGGGGCGGCGTTGGGCGAAGCGCGCCCTTCGTGAACACCGGGACGCGCGCGGAGTGTAGGCGTCAGCGCCCCGATTGCAAGGCCAGGCGAGGGAGACGAGGAGCATGGCAAGGCAGACGATACGGGCGATTGGCCTGGGACTGGCGCTGATCTGCGCGCTGCGGGCATCGCCTGCCACGGCGGACCCGCTGGCCCACATGCAGGCGCGCGGGGTGAAACTGCTGGAAATGCCCAGCGTCCATGGGCTGAGGGCCTTTTTGGGCGAATCACCCGATGGCGACATCTCCACCTTTTATCTGACGCCCGATGGCAAAGGGGTCATTGCGGGGGTACTGTTCGACGGCACCGGGCGCAACCTGACCTATCTCCAGATTCAGAAGCTGCTCCAGGATCGCGCCTTGCAGCAGGCCGAGGAGGAGGCGCTGCGCGCTGGAGACCAGCAGCGTTTGCGCCAACTGCAAGAGGCACGGCGACAGTTGGATCAGGAGGCCGCCGAGGCCTTGGGCGCGCTTCAGGGGGAGGCAGCGCGCCCCTCCACCGGTGGCATTGATGCCCTGATGCCCCGTGTCACCCTGCCGGAGGAGGATGCCCCCGAAGCGCCGCTATTGCCGCAAACACCGGCTCCGGCCTCAGCCCCCCAGACCCCGGCGGCATCCGCTCCGCCATCAGGCCCCGCGCCGGCACAG
>CAZCBM010000296.1:0-4174 GCA_964496805.1 uncultured Rhodospirillales bacterium
CCCTAGGGGGCTGAGATCCACCTCGCTGGCCAGGGGCACGGCGACGGCGGTCAGGGTCTCGGGAAGGCTGTCGGTAAAGTGAATGCTCAGCATGGCAACAGGCTCTGCAAAAAAGGCGGTCGGTCGGGGGGCCATAGGGTGGGTCCTTGCCCCATCGCTGGCCTTTGCATATCGGCTGCCGGGGTAAAAGGTCCAGCGCCTTGCCTGCATTGGGCGCCCGGAGCGCCGCCGGGTCGTGCTTCAGTCCTTTGCCGTGCTGCCGGGCCGCTCGCGCGGAAAGTCATTTCCCCCGGGCCCGCAACCGCAATAGGATCGGCCTGCTCAGGACCTTGGCAGCCGTTCGTCGTCTGACGCGTCGCTGCCGACCCTCACCGCCACCTCTGTCACCGCCACCTCTGTCACCGCCGCCATGATGCCCCGCCTGTGAACCGTCTGCACCTCTACATCCTGCGTCAACTGGTGGTGGCCTTGCTGTTCATCATCCTGGCCCTGACCGGTGCGGTCTGGCTGACCCAGGCGCTGCGCTTCCTGGAGTTTACGGTCACCGGCGGTGCCCCCATCGGGCAGTTCCTGACCCTGGCCGTCTATACGCTGCCGCCCTTCCTGGGGGTGGTGCTGCCGGTGGCCCTGTGTGTCTCCATCGTGTTCATCTACAATCGGATGCTCAACGACAGCGAACTGACAGTCATGCGGGCGGTGGGCATGAGCCCGGTGAACCTGGCACGCCCGGGGCTCGTCCTCACCGCTATCGTGGCCATGGTGGTGCTGGTGATGGAGGTGTTTCTGGCGCCCAGGGCACAATGGCTGTTCAGCGAGTTGAAGAATGACCTGCGGGCCGCTGTGCCGGTCAACCTGATCCGCGACCGCGCGTTCATGGAAGTCACCGAAGGCGTCACCGTTTACATCGATGAACGCGCCCGCGGCGGGCGGCTCACCGGCATCTACATTCACGACGCCCGCCAGCCGGACCGGGTGCGCATCTACACCGCCGGCGCGGGCGAGTTGATCCAAACCGCCGATGGCCCCCGCATCGTCGTCTATGATACCTTCGTTCATCAGTTGGAGGAGGACCCGCGCCAACTGCGATTGCTGCGGTTGCCGGAGTACACCATTGATCTGCAAGCCTTTGCCGGGCGCCGGGAACCCGGGCGCAAGGGCGCCGACGACCAGACAATCTGGGAGATCCTGGACAGTCTGGAGGTGGCCCGCGCCCAAGGCCAAGAGCGCCAGGAACAGCGCCTGCTGGGCCTGCTGCACAAGCACTTCCTGATGCCGCTGTTTGCGCTGGGCATGGGGGCAGTGACGGTGCTGCTGCTGCTCACCGCCCGCTTTTCCCGCCACGGGCAGGCCGGGCGCATCCTGATCACCAGTGCCGCCGCCGGTGGGATCCAGGGGCTGGCCCTGCTGTCGGTCAATCTGGTCCTGCGGGATGCCGCCCTGGCGCCGCTGGCCTATGGCCTATCCGTGCTGCCCCTGGCTGCGGCCCTGGCGATCCCCCATCTGGGCCGGCGCCGAGCGCCGCCGCCGACCCTGGCCCAGATGGCGCCGAAGGAGGCACAGCGGTGGGCATAATCTCACGCTACATCGGCGGGTTATACCTGCGTGCGCTGTTCCTGATTCTGCTGCTGCTGCTGTCCGCCGTCTACACGCTGGACACGCTGGAGTTGCTGCGCCGGTTTGCCAGCCGCGACCTGCCGGTGACCGAGATCATGGTGCTTGGCCTGCTGAAACTGCCGCAGATCGGGCGCACGCTGATCCCCTTTGGCGTGCTGTTTGCCGCCCTGTTCATTTTCTGGCGGCTGACCCGGACGCAGGAATTGATTGTGGTGCGCAGCGTCGGCGTCTCCGCTTGGCGGTATCTGACACCGGTGGTGGTCCTGACCTTCCTGTTTGGGGTGTTGCAGGTCACGGCAATCAATCCCGTGTCCTCTGCGGCACTGGCCCGCTACCTGGAGTTGGAGAGCCAAGCCTTGTCGGGGCGGGCGGTGACCACCCGCACCGAGCAGGGCGTGTTCATGCGCGAGCAGACCAAGGCCGGCTTTGCCATCCTGGCGATCAACGAATATGACCCGCAGGTGGGGACCATGGAGGGCGTCACCATCAGCCTGTTCGGGGAGCAGGGCCGCCCCGGAGCGGAGCGCATTCGCGCCGCCGCCGGCGCACTGGATCGCATTCGCGCCGCCGACGGCGCACTGGATCAAGAGGCTGAGGACGGCCGGGTCTGGGCCTTCCGCGACGCCTGGTACGCCTCCGGCGAGGGACCGGCGCAGCCGCTGAGCGGCTTCCAGGTGCCCACCGAGACAACCCTGGAGGAAGTCCGCACTCAGCTCTCCGCCCCCCCCACGGGCACCATCAGCCTGTGGGAATTGATGGACAGGCTGGCGGACCGCACCGAGGAGGACTTCGCCACCCAACGCCTGCGCCTGGAGTTGCACACCCTGCTGTCGAAGCCCCTGCTGTATGTGGCCACAGTGTTGATCGCCGCTGCCTTCACGGTCCGCAATCCCCGCCAAGCCAAGCCGTTGCGATTGATTGCGCTGGGCCTGATCACCTGCTTCAGCCTGTATTTCCTGGATGATCTGGCCACCACGCTGGGCCTGGCCGGACAGGTGCCCGTGTTCCTGGCGGCGTGGACCCCAGCGCTGATCGCCTCTGGACTGGGGATCACCTTGCTGTTGTTCCTGGAAGATGGCTGAGGTGAGTGACAAAGCCTTGAGTTTGCCACGCTTTTCCCGCAGCCTCCGACCTCTAAATGCGTCCCTCTCCGTGAAAGTCCCTGCACCCATGGCCCATTGCCTGCGGCGTCTGTTGCCCGCGCTGTTGCTGTTGCTCGTTGCCTCCACGGCCCTGGCTCAACCCAGCGGCGCCCCGGTGGGGGTGGCCATTGCGGTCAACGAGGCAGCCATCACCTATCGGGACATTGAGGCACGGATGGCCCTGGGGGTGTTCGGCCTGGGCGGCCGCCAGCCAACGCAGGCGGAACTGCGCCAGATGGAAGCGCAGGCGGTGGACACCCTGATCGATGAAGCGCTGATGATGCAGGAGGCGGGCCGCCGCGGTGTCGAGGTGCCGGAGGCCTTGATCGACCAGCAGATTGCCCGGGTGGCACAGGCCAACCGCATCGATCCGGGTCAGCTTCAGCGCCTGGAGACCTTGCGCCATCAGGTGCGGGCCAACATCGCCTGGCAGATCGTCATGGAGCGGGTGGGGCGCCGCCAAGTGCAGGTCAGTGAGGAGGAAATCCGATTCCGCGAATCCCAGATCCGCGCCAACGCCGGCAAGCCCGAATACCGCTTGGCGGAAATCCTGCTGCCGGCCACCACCGCGCAGGAGGAAGCCGCGGCCATGGACCTGGCGCGGGAGCTTGTGACGCGTGTGCGCTCCGGCGCCTCCTTCGCGCAACTGGCAACCCAGCATTCTGTCGGCCCTGGGGCAGCCCGGGGCGGCGATCTTGGGTGGCAACTCTCCACCCAAATGGAGCCGGATACCCTGGCCGTGGCTCAGCGCCTGCAGCCCAACGAGGTCAGCGACCCCGTGGCCACCGCCGATGGCGTGCGCCTGCTGTTCCTGATTCAGCAGCGGATCACCGCGGCTGCCGATCCCTCGCAAACAGAGATCTCCTTCCGCCGCCTTGTCCTACCCCAGGATCAGATGGGACAGTTGCGGACCCTGGCACTGAAACTGCAAGCGGAAACCCCCGTTTCCTGCCCTGGCTTGGATGACATCGCCGAAGCCGCCGGCAGCCCCGTGCGGCCGGAACCTGTGGTGACCACCAATCTGGCCGCCCTGCCGCCGGATGTGCGGACCGCCCTGCAGCCGGCAGGGACCGGTGACGTGGTGCCCATTGGCGCCCAGATCCTGGTGGCCATCTGTGGCCGTGAGGGGGCAGACGGTCTGCCAGACCGGGAGACCATCGCCAACCAGTTGGCCGCCCAGAAGATGACCGTGGTGGAACAGCGGATGCTGCGGGACCTGCGTCGCTCCGCCATCATCCGCCGACTGGACCCCATGAGCCAGGCCGGGCGGTGAGCACCCCAGACGCAGCCCCAACGCTGCCCCCCCTGCGGGAGGTGATTGCCGCCCATGGCTTGGCGGCCAAAAAGGCGCTGGGGCAGAACTTCATTCTGGATCTCAATCTCACCGCCCGCATCGTGCGCGCCGCGGGCGACCTCAC
>CAZCBM010000297.1:0-4165 GCA_964496805.1 uncultured Rhodospirillales bacterium
CCATTGGTACGATACTGGCGTGGGTGGCCGGGTGGGGGCGCGGGGTGGTCAAGGTGGATGGGACGCGCTCTAGCAGGCTGAAGCAGCGTCGCCGCATACCTCCCCGATAAAGCGACCGGCATCCTCGCGAATGGCCTGTTTGCGTTCGTCCTTCATCCGGTCCAGGGTCTTGTAGATCATGCCCATTCGCGGGTTGCCCCGCAGCTTGTCCTCATTGCGCATGAGAAAGTCCCAATAGAGGTAGTTGAACGGGCACGCCGTCTCCCCCGTGGGCTTGCTCACGGCATAGCGACACTGCCCGCAATAGCTGCTCATGCGTTGGATATACTTGCCACTGGCGGCGTAGGGCTTGCTCGCCAGCAATCCGCCATCGGCAAACGTGGCCATGCCGTGGACGTTGGGGAGTTCCACCCATTCATAGGCATCGGCATAGACAGCCAAGTACCATTCGTTGATTTCCACCGGGTCCACGCCGATCAGCATGGCCAACTGTCCGGTCACCATCAGCCGTTGGATATGATGGGCATAGGCGTGCTCGCGGGTTTGGCCCACAACATCCGCAACGCACGCCATATCTGTTTCACCCGTCCAATAGAAGGTGGGTAATCGCCGATTGGCGCCAAAGTAGTTCCGGTCCTTATAGTCGGGTCCAGCCCACCAATAGATGCCCCGCATATATTCCCGCCAGCCGATAATCTGACGGATGAAACCCTCCACGGCGTTCAGCGGGGCCAAGCCACGCCGATAGCGGTCCTCAGCGGCGCGACAGACGCGCAGCGGATCGAGAAGTCCGCTGTTGATGTGCAGACTGAGCAGCGAGTGATAGAGAAACGGCTGATCCGGCGCCATCGCGTCCTGATAATCCCCGAAGGTCGGGAGGGCATGGTCCAGGAAATGGGTCAATGCAGCCTCGGCCTGGGTGGCCGTGACCGGGTACCAAAAGGGCTCCAACGTCCCGAACCGGTTGCCGAATCGCTGCCGGACGAGATCAAGCACCCCTTGCGTCAGGGCATCGGGGTCCACGGCGTACGGCGCTGGAATGGGGGCGAGCAAGTCCGCCGAGTCCGGTAAGGCCTTGCGATTGTCATGGTCGAAGTTCCACTGGCCCCCCTCTGGCTGCCCCTCATCGGTCATCAGCAGGCCCGTCTCTCGACGCATCTCGCGATAGAAATACTCCATACGCAGCTGCTTGCGCCCCTCGGCCCATCGATAGAACCGAGCCAGGGAGCAAACGAACCGGTCATCCTCGCGGATGTCCACAGGAACACCCAGGCGATCGCCCCAGGCCTGCATGGCCGCCAGCACCCTGTGCTCTCCTGGATGGGTGCAAATCACCCCTGCGCAGCCCAGGTCCGCGACGGCCCGTGCCACTTCGGCCTCCAGCGACCCGCCATTGTCGGGATCGTCCAACCGCACATACCGCACCGACGTCCCCGCCCCCTCCAGGGTGGCTGCGAAATGGCGCATGGCGCTGAACAGGTAGGCGATCTTTTTGGGATGATGGGGCACATAGTCGGTTTCGCCCGCAACCTCCGCCATCAGCACGGTGTCACCTGGCTCCAAGTCGCGCAGCGACGCCAGTTCCAGGCTCAGTTGATCGGCCAGCACCAAGCGGAGGGTTCCCCCCTCCGCCGCCGCTCTGCCGTCCCCCCTCCGCTCAGGGTCAGTCACCGCTCAGGACCCCAGCGCATTGGTCCGCCGGTAGGAAATCGTCTCCCCCTTGGCGGTGAATTCCAGGCCCACAAGTTCCTTGGTGCCCACCGCATACCACAGGTCCAGGGGCAGATCGCCGGTGGAACGCCAATGCTCGGCCTGAACCGTGCCGCCAGCCACGGGCACCGACTCGACCCCCACCTTGGTCCATTGCAGGGACAACACCTCACCTGACTGGCTGTTCAGCACCTGGGTCTGGCTGACAAACCCATAATCCCAGTAGGTGGTGGAGTGGGTCACGCCGTCATGGGTGAGTTGCCCGCGGGTCAGGGAGTTGACCCGCAGCGCATCCCCCTCCCGGCGCACCTGGACGCGGTAGTCATCCCCATCGTCGTTGGTGGTGCTGGTGAGGCTGACCAACTGTCCGTCGCGCCACACCTCGGTATTGCGGTGGGTGTAGCGATAGGCTGGGATCAGGGCCACCCGCACCAGCAGGTCAATGTTGATTTGCGCGCGGATGCCGCCGTTGGCCTCCGGCGAGAAGCTGAAAGTATGGGTGCCCATATCCTCCCCCTTGCGCAAAACCTGGAAGCGGATATCGCCCGGTACGGTGGAGCCGTGGGCCGCCGAACTTGTCAGCAGCATCAGGGCGACGGCGGTGGCGACGGGGAAAATCCCAAACAGCCGCGTGAGGCGGCCCAGGTAAGACACCGCAGGCGCAGACGGGGGAGTCCGCCCGTTTCGACGGGACTGGGGGCATGGCTGCAACAGCGGGCGGGTAACGTCGCGCATGGGACCTCCGACAGAAAAAGGGGCCATCGCCCCAGGACACAGGGGGGACACGGTTGAGGACACGGGTGGCAAGACAACACGAGGCGCGATGTTTCGTTGCCTCGCTCTTGGTTGGTCCCGGTTCGTTGGTCCCGGTTCGTTGGTCATTGTTCGTTGGGCTCGGCGCCGTGGATGACAGGGGGCGCTTCACCCGCCCTCACGGGTGCGCGATCCGGGCGGGCAACCGCACCGCCGCCGGTCCCCGCGGGCTTCGGGGTCAGGAGACCAGCACCCAACCGATCATGGCGAACAGGAACACGGAGCCAGGGACGAAGACGATCCACACCATCACCTCCGGGGGCACCCGCGTCAGCACCCGCGGGAACCGCTGCACCAGCAACGTGCCAACGATGATCACCAGTCCCGTCAAGATCAGACCCACGGTGGCAATCTGCCCCGTGGCTTCCTCCCACCCAAAGGCCTGGTAGGCGGCCAGATTCTCCGTGGCCGGTACATCGGGCACCGGTGGGCGTTCGATTCCGCTGTTGGGGTTGGCGGGGCGCTCGGGGTCTTCACCGGTGGCCGTATCGTAAACATCGGGCGTGCGCGATGGGCCGATGCCGATCAGCAGATAGGTGGCCGGATCAGGGGGGGCCAGAAGGTCCGCGGGCAGCACCCGCTTGGGGACAAATTGCAGCCGGGCGAACCGTCCAGGGTAGGGGTCGAAGGCCTCGAAGACCGCCTCCGCCTCCCCAAAAATCCGCGGATAGAGCATATTGATGGGGCCCACGCGCTCCGGTGCCACCATCGATCCCACCAACGGTGGCACCCCCGGGGAGGGCGATGCCACCGCCAGAGCCAGCACCGACAGGCCGATCCGATGGCGCTCCGCGCGCGCCATGGCGCCGCCACGCCCCACCAACGGCGTTGGAAGGGGGTCGACGATGAAGTCGTCCCGGACGAAGGCCCGCACATAGGTGTAGGTGCGTTTGTCTGTGACCCCCCGGACGCTGGCCACGGTGAAGACGATCGGTGCCTCGATCTCAACCAGCACCGGTTCATTGGCTTGGGCCCGGGCCAGGGCGGTGCGCAGCAACCCTGTATCCTGTTGTTCAATGCCCTTTTCGTCGGTCACAAAGCTGGAGACTTGTGCCAACGCTGGCAGGGGGGTCGGGCGCATCAACTCCAGGCTCAGCAGCACGATCAGCAGCCCGGTCACAAACGGTGGCAGCAGGCGTTGCAGCGGGGTGCGCCAATCCAGCCCAACGCTGGCCCCCTCCTGCATGGCGCCTTGACGGCGGGTGCGGATCACCCGGGCGGGACGCTCCTCAGGTGCCCCAGGTTGGGCTTCAGGGTCGGCCTCAGGGCGGGCTTTCGGCTGGGACTGAGCCTGTTGGGACTGGGCCTTCAGGTCCGGCGGCACCGCAAGGCGATCGGCGCCGGGCCGTTGTGGCGCATCCATGCCGGGGCCAGAGGCGGCGGAGGGTAACCCGGCGCCTCCCTCTGCCCGGGGGCGCGGTCGGGGCGGTCGGCGCTGCGGCCCAGCCCCCGGCTGATGGGGGGCCGGTTGGGCCGCGGGCGCCGGGCGGGCCGCCGTGGGTTGGCGCTTGGGTGCCGGACGCTCTTGAGCCGGACGATCGGAGGGCGCCGCGCCTTCTGTCGCCGAAGGCGGTGCCTCGGCGCGGGCATCGGCGGGCTTGGCGGGGGAGGCTGGACGGCGGGGGCGGTCGGGCGCGGGTCC
>CAZCBM010000298.1:0-4130 GCA_964496805.1 uncultured Rhodospirillales bacterium
GCGGGGGCCTTCGGCGCGGGCGCGCTGGCAGAGCTGGCGACCAGAGCGGTCTGTCCACCGGTAAAGGTGCTGACCGCCTCCCGCAGGGTGGAGAGGCGCTGGCGGGCGGTCTCCAGGGCGGTGGTGCTTTCCTGAACCAGGGCGGCATTCTGCTGGGCGATGTCGTCCAGATGGCCCACGGCTTTGCTGATCTGTTCCAGACCGGTGGCCTGCTCCTCGCTGCCGCCCGCAATCCGGCCAATCAACTCGGCCACACCGCGCACTTCCTCAACGATGCTCTTCAGGCCGGTGCCGGTGGACTGGACCAGGTCTGCCCCTTCCTTGACCTCGTTATTGGATAGGGTGATGAGGTCCTTAATTTCCTTGCTGGCGTCGCTGGAGCGCTGGGCCAGGGTGCGGACTTCGCTGGCCACCACCGCGAAACCCTTGCCGGCTTCCCCGGCGCGGGCGGCCTCAACGGCGGCGTTCAGGGCCAGCAGGTTGGTCTGGAAGGCGATCTCGTCGATCATCGAGATGATCTCCGTGATCTTGGCGCTGGAGTTCTCGATCCGGGTCATCGCGCTGACAGCGTTTTGCACGATGGCGCCGCCTTCATCCGCGGCTCCGGTGGCCCGGCCGGCAAGGCGGTTCGCGTCCTTGGCATCGTCGGCGTTGCGGCGAACGGTGCTGGTGAGTTCCTCGATGCTGGCGGCGGTCTCTTCCAGGCTGCTGGCCTGTTGTTCGGTGCGGTTGGAAAGGTCGGCCGAGCCGGTGGACAGCTCATTGGTGGCCTCCTCCAGCGCCCGGGTGCTTTCATCAATGATGGAAACCAGCCCGCCCAGACGCTCCGCCATGGCATTCACGGAGTGCTGGAGATGCTCCAGGCTGCCCTGATGATTGGAGGTCATGCGGGCGGTCAGATCGCCCTTTGCGATGGCCCCCACCGTCTCCACTGTCTCCTGCAGGGCGGTGTCGATGCCGGTGATCAGGCTGTTCAGGCCCACCGCCACTTCCTCGAAGAAGCCAGTCTTACCCTCCAGGGTCAGGCGACGGGTGAAGTCGCCAGCCGCAGCGGCGGTGACCACGCCGCTGATTTCACTCTCCGTGCGCTTCTCAGCGGTCCGATCGATCCATTGGCTGACGTAGCCCAACACGGTTCCGTCTTCCGTCACCACAGGCCAAGCGTGGATGGCGATATGAACGCCGTTGATGTCCACGTTGAACACACCGGGCTTCTTGAGACCTTCCACCATCTGGCGCTGATGGGCCGGGTCCTGGTGGAAGATGTCCATGCAATGACCGGCTAGCGCTTCAGGGTCCAAGTGAGGCAGCCGCTCGCGCAACACCTCCAGATGCTCAGTCAGGGTGCGCTTGAAGGCGCTATTGGCCATGACGATCCGGTGGTCACTGTCAGTGATGATGAAGTTGGCCGGGGAGTTGCGCAAGGCCTCCTGGGCGCGGGTACCAGAAACCACCGTGGCCCCAAGTTTCTCCAGCGAGCGGCCCAGGATGCCCAGCCCGCCCTTGGCGTCGGTTTCCGGCCAAGGGCTGAAGATGTCCCCCTCCGCAGCCGCTTGAACCCGTGAGATGATCCGCCCCACAGGCCGCAGGATGCTGCGGCAAATCAAAAGGCCTGACAGCGCCATGATCAGCAGGGCGCCAAGGAACACCGGCAAGTCCTTGATAAGCGCGTCCATCACTTGAGCGCTCAGTTCAGCATCGTAAACGCCGGTGCCGATGGTCCAGCCCCAGGGCTCGAAGCGCTCGACATAGCTTAGCTTGGGGGCGATCGTATCGGTGCCCGGAACGTTCCAAACATAGGAGACGAAACCCTGGCCATCCCGAGACACGGTTTGCTGAATCTTGGCAAACAGGGGGAGGCCGGCAGCATCTTTGATTTGGCTGAGGTCGGTGCTGTTCATCTCCGGCTTGATAGGATGCATGACCATTTGCAGGTCATCATTCTGGATCCAGAAATAGCCAGTCTCGCCAAAGCGAAGGCGGCCAATCTCCTCAGCTGCTTGGGCCTGGGCTGAGACCTCCTCCATTTCCCAGTCGGCCACCCGCTGCTCGTAGCTCTTGAGGATAGAAACGGCCAACTGCACGTTCTGCTGCAAGGTTTGGCGGGCACTGTTCCACGCGATTGACTGCGTTGTGACGAGGAGCGCCACGGCCAGGACCAGCATGGAGACGGCGACCAGCAAGTAAACCCTGGTGGACAGCCGAAGCCCTGCGAGGGAGAGGCGGGATCGAGTAGGGGAGGGGGACGTTGCCATCGTTGACGCTCCGTGCAATCGGGCGATTCCCCGAGATAACCCAGTGTCAATCTTTGGGTTGGCTCGGTTGGTCTATGAACAGAGGGAGCAGGGTGCGGAGGTACCGACCAGGGCCTGACATAGGGGACCTTGCTCACTGTCCGTTGCTTATACAACGTGTCACCTAACAGCTTATGAAGCCGCTGAGATCATTCACAGAATGCCGCTGCATTTGGGGTTGTCTGCTGATCTTCCTCAGCATCAGTTGCCAGCGGGGTCACTTGGGGCAAGAGGGGGTCGGCGGCCCGCCGCAGCGGGCCTTCATAGTTGTCGTCCACCCGGCGTCGCCGACAGGGGCCGATATAGTGTTGCGCCTCAACAAAGGCCCGTTCGCGGTCAACGATGGCATAGATTCGCCACCACAGCGCTTCCGGTTCCACAGGTTTGGCCACGAACTCGTTGATCCCGGCATCCCTGGCTTCGGCCACCATGGGTTTGGTGGGCTCGGAGGCCAGCATGATCACAGGAATGGTGGGGTTGTTTCCGCGGCGCAGACGGGCGGTGAAGGAGGGCCCGTCCAGGGGAACCATGTGGAAGTCGCACAGGATGATACTGGCCGGAACCAGATCCATGCTCTGTAGGGCGGCGAGACTGTCGGAGAAGCGGTCGATGCGGGCCGCACCGAAGGCTTGCAAGCACCGCTGAACAATGCGCGCGACGTGGGGGCTGTCCTCCACGATGGCGAAATGCAGGGCCGCCATGTTCAATTTGTGAATGGGGACAGCCATGGCGTCATTGCGGCCCTGGGGGTCAGGCCAGCTTGCCGATCACCTGCTCAATCTTGGTGCGCAGGTCGTTTACGTTAAAGGGCTTCACGACATAGTTGTTCACGCCGGCCTTAACGGCCTCCATCACCTGCTCCTTGTCCTTCTGGGCAGTGGCCATGATGAAAGGCGTGTTTTTGGTCAGCGGGTGGCTTCGAACCATCTTCAACAGGGCGAGGCCGTCGATTTCGTCCATGTGCCAGTCGGAGATGATTAGGTCGAACTTGTTGCCCGAGAGCATACCGGCAGCTTCTTTGCCATTTTTGGCTTCTGCGACATTCTTCACGCCCAGTTCCTGCAAAGCGTAGCGGAGCAGCCCGCGCATGGAGGTCTGGTCGTCAACAATCAGGATTTTGAGGGCCTTGGCCGAAGGCATGGGTCAACTCCAATCCACTCGATCGGTGGCGGTGGCGTAGCGTCTTGAAGGGAAGACTAGACGTTGCAGCTTAAAAAAGCCCTGAAGCCAAGGCCATGTCTATTGCCTTCAACTTGGCGTATTATTGGCTTGCGCCGTTGCGCGAACAGCCTGGGCGATCTCCCCGGCCATGCTGCTGATGCCGGCCACATGATCCACGGCCCCGACCTCTTTGGCGGCCCGGGGCATGCCATAGATCAGGCTGCTGGCCTCGTCCTGGCCCAGGGTGAAGGCCCCGGCCTTGCGCATGGCCAGCAGGCCCTGGGCGCCATCACGGCCCATACCGGTGAGGATCGCGCCCACGGCGCGCGCTCCATAGACCTTGGCCACGCTGTTGAACAACACGTCGACGCTGGGGCGATGGCCATTGACTGGGGACGCCTGTGTCAGCCGACAAAACCCCTCCTTGACTTCCAGGTGGGAGTCGCCAGGCGCGATGTACACATGGCCGCGCTTCAGTGCCGCGCCATCGGTGGCCTCAGCCACTTTCAACGGCCCCAGGGTCGCCAAGCGCTCAGCGAATCGGGCGGTAAAGCCGGCGGGCATATGTTGGGCGATGACGATCGGTGGCAGGTCCGCTGGCAGGCCGATCATCAGGGTGCGTAGCGCCTCCACTCCCCCGGTTGATGCCCCAATGGCAACAATATCCGCCGGGCG
>CAZCBM010000299.1:0-811 GCA_964496805.1 uncultured Rhodospirillales bacterium
CTCAGCTCAGGCCCAGGGCCAAGGCCCGGGCAGGGAGCGTGCTGTCCACTTGGTCGACGATGGCCCATAAGCGCCCAGCCTCGCCCTCGCCAAGCAGGGAAGTGGCCTTGGCTTGAAGTCTTTTGGCCAGATCCGCCACCGGCAGCTGCTGCGCCAGATCATGGGTGAAGGGAACGGTCTGCCCATTGGCCGTCGTGAGCGTGCCGACAGTGGCGGTGTCGCTGATGTCCGGGTCGCCTGTGACGTGGACGCGGGTCGCCGCTTCAGCCAAGTCTGTGCGGGCGGCCAAGCCATCGCTCCACGTGTCTTCGGCTGCGGTGTCGATCCCGCCCAGGACCATGGCTGCGCTCCAGGCATAGCTGAACTTGGCCTCCAGGCCTGTGCGGGGCTGTTTGACGTCACACACCCTAAGCCAGCGGGGGTTGGTACGGATTTCTACCCTGGCGTCTGTCAGGGATGCCTCGGGACTGAGGTCAGCGACTGCCCTTCCGAGCCCCTCGATCATCGCGTGCAACCCGTGGCAGCAGGCGTGGAGCTTGTAGAGGTTATCGTCGAACAGAAAGCGTCCGGGGGGCGGTTCAGCCCACGCGGCGGCCGCCTCCGGCTCAGCGGCATGGGTGGGCACAAAGCCCTGGGGGCCGTCTAAACCATCATCACAACTGGTGAATCCACGGGACGCCAGGCTGACAGCTTCCACCCCATTGCTGGCAGCAATACCGGCATTAAAGGGCTTGCCCATCGTGCCGAATTGGCTCTTCAGGCCGCTGGCACGGGTGCTGACTAAGTTCAGCGCGTGGGCCAACTGCGTCCG
>CAZCBM010000299.1:821-4121 GCA_964496805.1 uncultured Rhodospirillales bacterium
GGCCACCACACCGGCTGCGACAGTGGCCCCAAAGGCTCCCGCCGTGGCGGTCTGGTGGAAACCATCCAGATAGTGCCGGCGACCCAAGGCAACGCCGATGCGACACGCAGCCTCTGCCCCCAGGGCGAAGGCATGGGCCACAGCCGCCGCAGGCGCGTCCACTGCCTGCGCCATCGAAAGCGCGGCCGGCAGAATGGCCACCGACAGATGCCCCACATGGGCAAAGTGGGTGTCATCATAGTCCAACGCATGGGAGATGGTGCCGTTGACCAGCGCGGCTGCCCGCGCCGGAGCAGCCCCTCCGCCCACAAGCTGCGCTTGGGGGTGTCCGCCTTCGGATAGGATCTGTTCGCGGATGATCTGGCTGAGCGGTTGATCCGCACCGGCGCGGGCCACCACCATCCAATCGAACAGCGACAGGCGGGCCAGCGCCCTGCTGCGCTCACTCACCAAGGAAGGTGCCAACGCCGCCAAATCAAGGACGTGATCCAGCGTACTGGATCGCGCGGTCGCTGGGTTCTTATCTCCTAATGTCTGGTTCATGATGACGGACCATATGACTTGGGCAAACCCAACACTTGCTCCGCCAAGTAAGACAGGACGAGGTTGGTGGAGATGGGTGCCACCTGATACAGGCGCGTTTCCCGCCACTTGCGCTCGACATCGTATTCGCTGGCAAAGCCGAAGCCGCCATGGGTTTGCAAGCACGCCTCGCCAGCGGCCCAGCTTGCCTCGGCAGCCAGCATCTTGGCCGTGTTGGCCTCCACACCCGGGTTCTGTCCTGCGTCGAACATGCTGGCCGCCTTGTAGACAAGGCCCTCGGCCGCCAGCGTTTGGGCATAAGCGCGGGCCAGCGGGAACTGCACGCCTTGATTGCGGCCGATGGGGGCGCCAAAAATGGTCCGCTCCTTGGCGTAGGCAGCACCCTTTTCAAGGAACCATTTGGCATCCCCTATGCACTCAGAGGCGATCAGGATGCGCTCGGCATTCATTCCTGACAGGATATAGCGGAAGCCCTTGCCCTCTTCGCCGACAAGGGCGTCGGCGGGGATGCGAACGTCGTCGAAAAACACCTCCGTCGTGGCATGGTTGATGATGGTCTTGATCGGACGGATGGTGACGCCCTTGCCCACCACCTCGCGCAGGTCCAGCAGGAAAACCGACAACCCGTCGGTGCGCTTCTGTACCTGGTCTGCGGGCGTGGTGCGGGCCAGCAGTACCATGAGGTCGGAGTGTTCCGCCCGGCTGGTCCATATCTTCTGGCCATTGATAACCCACTGGTCGCCGTCGCGTTTGGCTGTGGTTTTCAGCGCCAAGGTATCGGTGCCGCTCGTGGGCTCGGTCACACCGAACGCCTGCAAGCGCAGGCTGCCGTCGGCGATCTGGGGCAGAAAGTGCCGCTTCTGCGCCTCGCTGCCATGACGCAGGACAGTGCCCATCGTATACATCTGCGCGTGGCAGGCTGCGGCATTGCATCCGGCATGGTGGATCGCCTCCAGGATGACGCAGCCCGCGGTCAGATCCAGGCCCGCACCGCCATACTCCTCTGGGATCATAGCGCTCAGGTAGCCCGCTTCCGTCAGTGCCTTGACGAACTGGTCGGGGTAGGCTGCGCGTTCGTCCAGATCTTGCCAATAGGTGCCGGGGAAGCCCTCGCAAATGCGGGCAATGCTGTCGCGCAAATCCTGATAAGCAGCGGCAGGATCAAAGGGGCTCATGGTGGTCAATACTCCCAAAATCGATGAACTGGCGTGCAGTCTGGCAAAGCCCTTGGGGGGCAAACCAGATGGGACTTCTTCTGCCCGCCATTGCCGGCCGTTCTATCGACACCTGCTAGGATCATGGCGTCAGCCTCCGCGAGCGGGTGTGTCGCGGCCCACCCGCTCCAGGGTCCGCGCCAGCCAAACGGGTTGGCGCCCATCGCGCAGCGGATCGGGGATGGTGGCCAAGGACAATGCGCGGATTGGTTTTTCCTCGATGACGCCCAACCGGCTGCCGAAGGCCAGCCACCAGATCAGGCTGACGCCTAAGCCCCAGAACAAGAGCTGCCAGAGCCACAGGGAAGGGACACCCAGCGCCACTTCTGTCCCGCTGAAGACCGGATGGCTGAAGAAGCGATTGCCAAGGATCGCCCCGGGGCCGAGGGCGAAGAAACTCCACAGAACGATTAAGGACCATCGCGCGGTGCGGGCCGAGCGGCCACCGGTACGGGCTGGCCAGTGCCGGCGGAAGGCATCATGCAGGCGCTGGCGATGGGCGCGGCCCGATGCATGGTGGGTGAAAATCGCCACCAACAGCATGGCGGCGAAGTTCAACGCCAAGCCCCAAGCAGCGGAGTGAATGCTCAGCGGCCAGCGCCCCCAAGGCAGCTGAACAAACAGTGCTTCCACCAGGATAAGCCCCGGCGGTTCGGTGAACACAACCATGAGCGTGCCAAAGCTGAGGCCAGCCAGCACGGCCTCCCGGCTGATCCAGGGCGCCCAACACAGCCCCATCATTGCGGGTAACAGTTGCAGGCAAAGCGGGAAGGCCAGTGTCGCCAGCACCGCAGCGATCAACGGCCCGAAGGACGCCAGCAGCAGCGCAATCAGGAACAGCACAGCGATGCAGAGCCGGGCGGCCAGTCGCGTACCGTCCTCGCTGAGGCCCGGCATCAGATAGGGGCGGACGAGGTCCAGGGTAAGCACGAGGGCACCGGCGTTGACCACCAAGGCCACCAGAATTTGCAGCGCTGCCACCAGCGCCACCGCCAACAATGCGGCCCCCAGTCGGTCGATATCCGCCAGGACAGCGACGACACCCGCCAGCGCTGGCCCCTCCGCACCCGCTGCCTGCGCGGCGAACAGCGGGACGATCACCACCATGACGCCAGTCGCCGCCGCCCCCGTCGCCCAAAGCTGAGAGATAGCAAAGCCAGTGCGCGAGCCATTGGAAAGGCTGAGGAAGAGGAAGGCCGGTGACAGGACAACGCCCACCAGGGCCAAGGCACCGGACAGGAGCGCCAGGGCCGTAAAGGGCCCTCCCGGCACCGCCTCCTTCCCAATGCCGGGACCGGCCCAAATCACCGAAGGGACGGCATTGCCGGCGATCTCGGGCGCTGTGGTGATGCCATCTTGGAGAAACGCCAGCCCTTCCGGCACGCTGGCCCAGGCGAACAAGCCCAAGGCCGGCAGCAGCACCAGGATCAGCAGGCCCTGCGTTGCGATGCCATAGACCACACCCCGCCAGCCACCGATGATCGCGGCCAGGGTCATGAAGAACCCCAGACCCCAGAGCGCGGGGGCTCGCCCGACGACCCCA
>CAZCBM010000300.1:0-4112 GCA_964496805.1 uncultured Rhodospirillales bacterium
CGCGCCATTGCCGAGGGGCTGGGGCGGACGCCGCCCGCCAGTCGCTACAGCCCGGACATGTCAAAGCACTATGCCCTGGGCAACGATCCCTCCCTGCGTCAGGGCAACACCAGCTTTGGCCGAACCCGGATGTAACCGGCAACGGGGGCCGGGTTCACCGAGCCTGAACCGCCAGTGCCCGAGTTCTCAGTGCCGCAACCGCCAGGCCGTTTGTCCCAAACACGCTGGCGGTTGGCGGGGCTCGGCCGATTAGGACCCAGTAGGGTGAAGAAAAAGGCCGGGGGGACTCGTCCCACCGGACCCCCCAAACACTTCTCGACAATGTTCCTCGGCGGCAACGCACATTCAATACAGAATGGGATTGTCAAGGGTTTAGACCCTTGACCCGCCGGAGGCACTTTTTCCGCGCCCTGCTGGAGGTTCTAGCTGACGAAGATGAACGCCCAACCGGAGCTGCTGGCCCCCAGCTCATCCTGAACCGTGTAGGTGAACCAGTCATAGCCCCGGAACCCGGCGTCGGCCTCATAGAGCAGGTGGCCATCCTCACCCTCTGAAACGCTGCCATAGCGCGCCTGGGTGTGACTGCTGAGGTGCATGTCATGCCCCTCCCGGTCAAAGTCGTTTGCCAGGGCATCAAACTGGATGCGCCCATCCTCATCCGCGCGCAGGTTTTCCCCGCGCACGATCGGGGCGCGGTTGGGCGCCTCCTTGACGTGGACATAGGCCCGGGCCGTGTCTGTCCCGCCCTTGCCGTCGCTGATTGTGTAGTCAAACCAGTCGTAGCCGGTGAAACCCTTGTCGGCGCGGTACCCCACCGTTCCTGTGTAGGCGTTGAACCAGACCTGCCCATGTTTTGCCTGACCCACCTCCATGAGGCTGAGGCTGTCACCATCGGGGTCGTGGTCATTGTCCAACAGGCTGTAGGTGTAGAGGGTCCGGCCCGCCTGCACGCTCAGATTTTCCCCCATCGCTTCAGGGGCGCGGTTCACCGGCGCCACATAGACATGGGTGCTGACCGTCACGTCCCCGCCCCGGCCGTCGCTGACCGTGTAGCGCAGCCAGACATGCCCGGTGGTGTCCTCATGGGGGTCAAAGCGTAGGTGGCCATCCTGTGTCAGGAGCAGGCGTCCACTGGCCGGCTGCTCCCAGGCGCTGACGAAAAGCTTATCCCCATCTGCATCCGTGGCGCCGCGCAGCGGATCAATCAGCAAAGTGGTGTCCTGGTCCATCCTGTGGTTCTGACCCCACACCCGCGGCGCATCGTTCACGTCCTCGATGCTGACGAAGCTGTTGACCGTGATGTCGGCCCCGTTGCCGTCACTGACCGTATAGGTGAGCCAAGTGCTGCCGTTGAAATCCTTGTCAGGACGAAAGCCCATGGTGCCATCGCTGAAGCGCATCAGGATGCCGGTCTGCGGCTGTTCAAAGCTGACAATGACCAGGGTGTCACCGTCGGCATCGTGGGCGCCTTGGAACGGATCGAAGTACAGGGTCCGGTCCTCGGTTCCTTTGAGATTGAGGTGCCGGACCACGGGCGCATCATTGACCGGCAGGATCTGGATATAGGCCCGGACCTCCTGACTGCGGCCCAGATGATCGGCGATGGTGAAGGTCAGCCAGGTGCTGCCACTGGTGTCGCGGTCGGCGGCGAAGGTCACCGTGCCATCCACGGTGGTGGAGGCGCAGCCCAGGCTGCACTCTGCGATGCTGGTGATGGTCAACCCATGATCGAGGCCGAGCCCCTGGAAGGGATCGAAGGCCACGATGCCATCTTCTTCCACCGTCAGGTTCGGCAGAAAGAGGGCAAGGGTGGGCAGGCCGGTCTCGGGCGCGTCAAGAAGGGTGGGCAGCGGGGTGTCCATCGGGGATTCTCCTGGAAGATCCGCCCAACGCTTCTGTGTTGGGCACTTCCATGGAGATCGAACACCCCCTTAAACAGGTTCTTTCAGCGCCGCCCATCGGCGCGATCTTGCCCGTGACTATCGTCGCGGAACTGGGTCAAATGTCGTGGGCATTGGGCCGGATCAGGGCCGCAAGATCGGGCCGCTGGGCTGGTGCTGACCCTATCTCCCCGCAACGCGCTCTCAACCGCAGAAGGGTCAAGGCCAAGTCACTTCTGGCGGCAGGCTCATCAGGATGGCCTCTGGATTGCCGCCGGTCTTCAGGCCGAAGACGGTGCCGCGGTCATAGATCAGGTTGAACTCGACATAACGGCCGCGGCGCACCAATTGATGGGCGCGGTCCTCAGGGGTCCAGGGGCGACGGCGATGGGCCTCCACAATTTGTGGATAGATGTCCAGGAAAGCCAAGCCGACATCCCTGGTGAAAGCGAAGTCGGCTGACCAATCGCCTTGCAAGTAATCATAAAAGATGCCGCCGACGCCGCGGTGTTCATTGCGGTGTGGAAGAAAGAAATACTCATCCGCCCAGTCCTTGAACCGCTCATAATAGGTCGGGTCATGGGCATCGCAGGCTTGCCGCAGCCGGGCATGGAAGGCGTCGGTATCCGGTTGGTGGGGGGTGATGGGGTTCAGGTCCGCCCCACCGCCAAACCACTCCTGGCTGGTGGTGATGAAGCGTGTGTTCATGTGCACCGGGGGCACATGGGGACTTTGCAGATGGGCCACCAGGCTGATGCCGCTGGCCCAAAAGTGCCCGTCATTGTCCACGGCACCAGGGATGCGCTCGCGAAACTCCGGGCTGAATTGGCCGTGAACGGTGGAGATGTTGACCCCGACCTTCTCGAACAGACGGCCCCGCATCAGGGACATTTCCCCGCCGCCGCCGGGGGCGCTGGTGACTTGGTCGGTGCGTTGCCATTGCTTGCGCTCAAAGCGGCCGGCCGGTTGATCGCCCAACGGGCCGTCCGCCTGCGCATCCTCCAGCGTCTCAAAGGCCGCGCAAATGCTGTCACGCAGGTGCCGGAACCACTGCGCGGCCTGAGCTTGGCGCTGCTCGCGATTGCTGACGGAAGGATCGGGAGTGAAGGAGGCGGCTGCCGAACTGCTCATAAAAGGGACTTCTGGTGGTCGGTGGGTTCGTGATCGCGCAGGTAATAGATCAGGTCGAGCGGCTGCACCACCGTTCCGGCCTGCCGCAAGGCCGAGAACACCTGGCTGCGATGGTGGGTCGCGTGATTGAACAGGTGCGCCATGATGAACCGCAGAGGCGTTGTCAGGGGGGTGCCGTCCACCCGACTGTAGGAGATGACGCGTTCGTCGATGCCGTCCAGCGCCGGGATCAGGTCCACGATGCGATCATCCTCCGCTGCACGCTCCCGCCTGTAGTCGTCCAGGGTCGGCGCGATCTCTTGATCCAGCGATGGATAGGTGGGGCCAATCCCGGTGATGCGGTGCAACCATAGGCGATCCGCCACCAGGAGATGGTTGAGGGTGATCCACAGGCTGCCCATGGGCAGATCCAGCGGGCGGCGCAGGAGAGCTTCTCCCTCGGCCGTCTCGGCCACGGCGCTGACCCCCTCTGTCAGCCGGGCGTTGGCCCAACGGTTGTAGCGGGCCAGCGTTTGGAAGTATTGCTGCAGCACGTTCATGCCGTCCTTCTGTTGCCTTCGGGGCCAGCCTCGTCGCCAGTCCCCAAGCCAGCCTTGTTCTGCCAGCAAAGATCCGCCAGCGATGATATGCGAGCCATGACAGGGAAGACGCGACCACAGCGGTGGGGCAGGGTCAAGGTTGCTGCGGGCCTGCCCCTTGGCCCGGCCCTGGGTTTGGCCCTGGGTTTGGTCCTGGGGTTGATCCTGCTGATGGCGCTGCCAGCAGCGGCCCAGAGCTTGGACGCCTACGAGATTGCAGTGGAGCAAACCCGGGCCGGGCGCAGCGTGCTGGCCTTGGCCGTCCTTTGGATGGTGGGCTGTTGGTGGGTGACGCGGGTCTCCACCAAGCCGTTGGGCAGCCTCACGGCGATTGTTCTCACCGTCGCATGGGCGATCCTGCCCTTTCTCCTGCAGGCCTACATTGAGCTGTCGGTGGAGATGGTGGACCCGCTGCCGCGCAGCCTGCTGATCCCGGTCTGGCTGGTCTATGCGACGGCACTCTATGTCCTGTTCCTGTCCGCTTTCATGCCCTCCATGCGCGACCCGGCGGAGGGCAAGCGCA
>CAZCBM010000301.1:0-4107 GCA_964496805.1 uncultured Rhodospirillales bacterium
CCCGCGCCCGCGACGCTTCCAAAGCCTCGTTCCAATGCTGTTCGGCCGTCACCGCCTTATGCTGGGCCAGCAAATCCTCCGCCGCACCATCACAGCGCACCGCCGCCACCGGGAAGTCTCCGCCTCCCGCCACCGATGCCGCACTCAGGCGGCGGGCCATGTCCCGCCGTGCCGCCAGAATGGCGGTACCGGTCTCCGCCAGTTGTTGTTCCAACACCCTCAGCCAGGTGGGATCGCCTCCCCCGGGGGCGCGCAGCAACTGCACCCGCTCCCGCAACAACCGCTCATAGCGCGAAACGCGCCCCGCATGGGCGGGGTCAAGGCCAAACACCGCGCGATCCAGCCATTTGCGGCGCACAGAGGCCGGCTCCAGGAACAATCCCGCCTGTTGGGGCGTCAGCCAGACGGCCTGAGCAATGGCGGAAAGGGTCGCTTGCCCAGCGGCGGGTTTGCCATCCAAGCGGACCAGGCGGCGGGGCAGACCCTGCTTGTCCGGGTCCAGCCCTGTCCCCACCTGCCGCGGCCCGCCGCCACCGCCCTCAATCCATGCGGCAACTGCCCATGGGCGGGGGTCCTCATGCCGGCCCACATCCGCCAGACTGGCCTGCCGCAGACCCCGGCCGGGCACCAGCAGGCTCACCGCTTCCAACACGCTGGTCTTGCCCACCCCATTGGGGCCGGTGAGAACCACCGATCGGCCCCCCGGTGCCAAGGTGAGGGCTTCCAGATTACGAAAGGCCGTCAGGGTAAGGCGTGAGACCGCCAACCTGCCGCGTGACGGGGCCACGGACGGGGGATCAGACCCGCATGGGCATCAGCACATAGAGCGCCGAGCTATCCTCGGCATCGCTGATGACGGTGGGGGCGTTGGCGCTGGCCAAGGTGAACACGGCATCGCCCTGGGTGATCTGATCCGTGATGTCCAAGAGGTAGCGGCTGTTGAACCCGATCTCCATCGCCTCCTGCTCATAGGCGACGTCCAGATCCTCCGACGCTGAGCCCGCCTCCGGCGCCGTTGCTGACAGGGTCAGGGCGTTGGTGTCCAGGCTGAGCTTGATGGCGCGGGTTTTCTCGGTGGCGATGGTGGCCACCCGCTCCACAGCAGCGCGGAAGCTCTTGGGATCCACCTGCAGGCGCTTGTCATTGTTGGCGGGGATCACCCGCTCATAGTCCGGGAAGGTGCCATCGATCAGCTTGCTGGTGAGCGTAATCGACCCGAAGGAGAAACGCACCCGCGTGGAGGACAGGGAGACCTTGACGTCCTGATCGCTCTCCCCCAGCAGCTTGGCCACTTCCCCAACGCACTTTCGCGGGATGATGGCATCTGGCAGGCCAGCAGCCCCTTCCGGCAGGTCCAATTCCACCCGCGCCAGACGGTGGCCGTCGGTGGCCACGGCGCGCAGGACCGGCTTGTCCGTCGCCTCCGGCGCGTGGACGTAAATACCATTGAGATAGTAGCGGGTTTCCTCGGTAGAGATGGCGAAGCGTGTCCGCTCGATCATCGTGCGTAGGGCCGTGACGGCCAAAGCAAAATCCCGGTCAAAGGCCACTTCCGCCATGCGCGGGAAGTCCTCCGTGGGCAGGCAGCCCAACTTAAACCGCGACCGGCCAGCCTTCAGCGTCAGCATGGTGGCATCGCCGCCGCTGTCTAACTCAACCTGCGCACCGTCGGGCAACTTCCGGACGATATCGTGCAGCGTGTGGGCCGGCGCCGTCAGGCTGCCGGGCAAGACCACATTGGCCTCCACACTTTCCACCACTTCCATGTCCATGTCGGTGGCGGTCAGGGACAGTTGCCCCTCAAAACCGGTCATCAGGATGTTGGACAGGATCGGGATCGTATTGCGCTTCTCCACCACCGATTGGACGTGGGAGAGAGCCTTGAGCAAAGCGCTGCGTTCGATCGTGACCTTCATGGGGCGGGTCTGCTGTTCGCATGGGTGAGACGGTGCGTGGAAAACCTTGCCCCGGACAGCTTCGTCACCGTCCCGGACGGCGACGACCCGGGCACAGGTCCACCGCGTGCCGGACCCGCAAGGACCCCGTGTTTACGCCCAAAATCGCCCAGCCTTCAAGCACATCTGCGTGTCGGCGGCCGCATTAATCTTCTGCACGGCATTCAACCGCCGACAGGATATCGCTGGACAGGCAGGGATCGCTGTCCGCACCAGCCGAATCGCCAAGAGCCTCGCTCAACATCTGACCAACGGCGGCCACATTACCTTGGCAGCAATCGTCCAGCAAAAAATGGATCAGGTTGCGCAGGGTATCCAGGCGAACGCGGTAATGCACCTCCCGACCCTGGCGCCGGGATCGGATCAACAGCGCCTTCTGCAGGGCTGATAGGTGAAAAGACAGAGTATTTGGGACGATACCCAGCACGCGGGACAAATCGCCGGCACGCATTCCCTCCGGCTCCTCCAGGATAAGCCGGCGAAACACTTGCAATCGGGTCGGCTGAGACAAGGCGGCAAAAGCGTCAAGCGCGCCTTCAGTGGACAACGAGCCACCGTTCCCGCCAGCTTGAGGATCGCGGTTCTCAAGATTGTCGGAAATCGGAGTATCTTCAGGCATGGGACCGTTCCAAACCATTCCAATTCAACTGGCGGCACTGTCGGCATCGCCGGTGACGGGCCACCTCTAGCCCTTGGCAATTTTGGTCTCCGGCAGCGCCGCTCACTCATTCTAAAAAAGGGCGCACTACAAATGAAGACCGCTCGCCCCGGATACGACCTGGAGGCGTGTTGCACCGAACAATACCGCATTTGCAGTCGACAACAAGGGCAAAACCCGACCATTGTCGCTTTCCGCAGGGGGGCTTATGACGTTGGTGTATCAGGGGTGTGCGTGCGGCAGTGAGCGGCATGGCTCCCCCCGAAAGCCACTTCCGTCTTGCGTGTGGGAGGACCCCATGTCCGGCAAAGACCATGATGAACAGCGACTGCGCCGGGACATTGCCCGTCCTGATGTGCAGCGGGATGCCCATGGGGTACTGCATGTCCAGTCCCTGCATGGAAAGGCCCCGCGCAAGAGCTTCATCCATCGCACCCTGGAGCAGGTCCATCGGACCCAGCATCATTCTGTGGTGGAAGACGCGCAGCATCATATGCACAGCCGCGCCGCCCATGTGACCGTTGGGGTGGTCTCCGCCACCAAGTTGCTCGACCCCTTCTGTGCTGCGTCGGTTGCCCTGTCAGCGGCCAAGTTCACCGCGGCGCACAGCGAGGAGGAGCGTCACCACCGCCAGCACCACCGCGAACACCGCAAGCATCGGCGCCAGGGCCATCACCACGGGCATCATGAGGCGGATCACGGCTCATCAGGGCACGATAACACCGGGCACGGCGCGGCTGAGCACAGCGCCCCTGCCCAGCCCCCCAGCGTCGGCGACCCCAAAGCCCCCATCAATGACGATTTGGTTGCCAGCTTTGTGCTGGGCAAAGGCATGGGATCCGCCATGCAGGGCGGCAAGGCCCCCTTGCTCCGCCCAGAAGAGCAGGTGCCCACCAGCATCGGACAATCCGAGGCACCGGAGGACACCGCCCTCAGCACACCGGGGGAGAAGGCAGCAGGGTCCGCCGGCGAGCCCAAGCTAAGCGAGCTTGAAAGCCGCGGTGTGCGCCTGCAAAAACTCCATGGGGAGGGCGAAGGCGGCGTCACCATGCGGGTGCTGCAAGCCGCCCAGAAGGTCGCAGGGCACCCGGCGGTTAAGGCCGTCACCGACGTGGCGCACAAGGCCATCCACAACCCCTATGTCATGGGCTCTGCGGCTGTTCTGTATGGCTACTTGGCCGTGAAGACGGGCGGCGGGCTGGACTTCTCCAGTTTCCCCGATGCCAAGACCGGCTTCGACATGCTCAAACTGGGGGTCTACAGCGTTACCGCAGTGTCCGCCGGGGCGACGGCAGTGGAACTGGTGAGCGAGCGCGCCCTTCAGCATCTTGAGCGCAAACACCAGGAGCGGGTGGAGGCCCATGGCCGCAGCCATCAAGCGGCCCTGGACAGCCATGCCGCACACGACCCCTCAGGCGACGGCGTCCCCCAAGGGAACACCAAGCTCCCGGCGCGCTGGGAGCTTGGTGTTCCCTTGGAGGACGCCGTCGCCTG
>CAZCBM010000302.1:0-4075 GCA_964496805.1 uncultured Rhodospirillales bacterium
GTGAGGACGGCACGCTGACCCAACGCTTCCGGACCCAAGATCAGGCCGATGGGGGAACCCCCGCGGCCCCCAGGAACACCGGCCCTGCCACCGCCGGACCAGGGACCCCCAAGCGATGAATGTGGATCTGGCCGTCACGGACAACGATCAGGTGATCCTCTATCTTGAGGAACCGGTCCCAGCGAGGCTGCGCGCGGTGGATTTCCACGCCCCTGATGGACGCGTGGTCCTGAGTTGGGAGACACCAGCAACGGCCCCCCTGACCCTGGATCAACCGGTCAGCGAGGACCTGCGGCGGGCCTTTCGGCTGTGCCCAAAGGCCGCCGTCGGTCACCTGACAGCAGAAGGCGAACTGACCACGGAATATGCGGTGCCGATTATTGTGCGCCGCTCCCCCGTGCGTCGCTGAACCGGCACGCGCTGGTCAACAAGCCCTGGTGACCCCACAGAGCGTAAGACCCCGAGGGCACAACGCCACGGAGGGGGGCATCCGAGCGACCACCGGCATGCAACAGCCGTGGCACCGATCCCACATCGGTGTCCACTGCTGTCATGATCGGGTGCCGTTGAGCCGCCCCCCCCATCATGACACAGGTGTCATGGGTGTCCGGGAGGCGGAAAGGGAGGTGCCAAGGGGAGCGGAGCCCGCCTTTGCCGGCGGCTGGACAGCGATCAGGCTGCCTTCGCGGCCCGCTCAGCTTCCCGTGCCGCCAGGGCATCCGCCACCAAGTTGACCTCGCTCCCGTCCAAGCCCATGGCCTCCGCAGCATCCATTATCAGGCGCTGCTCGCTTTCGTCCACGTGGCCATCTCCGGCGCTGACTTCCATGCCGATCATCAGGATCATGCGGCGTTGGTTCATGCTCCACCGGGCCGCATTTGCGCGCAGCAGGCTCAGGAAGGCCCCGCGATCCTGAGGCACCGCCGTGATCAACCGACGCGCCTGGCCCTCGGGGAACGGCTTACCGCCCGTGAGCCGGCTCATGATCTCCGCCACGGTGCTGACCTCGTCATCATCCACCGTGCCATCGGCCGCCACCATCAGGGCCAACATGTGCACGACGCAATCGCTGAAAGGGTCCCGCTGCACCCTCTTGGCGGTTTCCTTGCCCCTCCGGAGGCTTTTGATGATGAAGCTGCCCCCCATGAGAAGGACGGTCAGGCCAATCGACACCACAATGCCCGTATAGTCTTCCATCCTCCTATCCCCTTCAACGCTTCGGTAAGCTGATCAAAACCGGGAGCCCGAATACCGCACGGCAGCAAGGGCTGCAACGGCGATCTATGAGGCGCTCAACCCCGACGCCGGGCGGATCGTTCGAAAATCAGCACCTTAGGCCTACTCTTCGCCTTAAACGCGAATTGCCGCACCGCTGGGGAGCGGTACGGCAAGAAGGCAATGGATCAGATCGCAGCCGAAAGGTCCGCCTCTGCAAGATGGCCCCTTGATGCCAGGGCACCAGGAAAGGGGGCATCACAGGTCACCACTTCCCGCGTCTCACCCGCCCGCGTGTCACCCGGTTGAGCCGGCCACGCCGTTGGGAGGGCTGGACCAACGGGGCCGGGAGCGGCAAAGCGCGGCGGCTGCACCGGGTACCAGGCAAAAGACCCTAGAGCCCGTCCCACCTACCTTGACCACCCCACGCCCCCACCCGGCCACCCACGGGAGTATCATCGCAATGGGTGGCCGGCCAAAGGTACGCCAGGTGGGGGCGCGGGGCTGGAGCAGACTCTATCCCGTCGCGACGCGCCCTAGAACCTGAAGGTGGGAGCAGGTGCTTCCAGTGTCCTGTCTTGAGGGCGACGACGCAGGCTCACACCAGGGCTGGGCGCAGGGGTCGCTGCCGGCTCCGGCGGCTCTGCCCCAAAGGTTGCCGGTGCGGCATCCAGGCTTTGCAGGCCCTGGGTGTCCCGGGCCATCACCATGGTGGCCACGGTGGAACGCAGCTCCGGATGGCGCGCCAGCATCTGTTCCCGGGCGTCGCTACGCACACCCTCCACCAGGGAGGCCTGCATCTCCACTTTGCGCTCGCGTTCCTGCGCCAAGTCGCCCAAATCGGCCGAAACCACCTCAAGCGGCTGCTGCAACTCGTCCACAATCGCCTTGATCTGTTCCGGGGTCGGGTTCTCCGGCATCCGGGACTCGATTTCCTGGATCTTGAGCACCTCTTTCCACAGACGCAGCTTGTCGGCACCGGTGGCATCGGAGGGGGCGCCGCGGCGCAAACCATCCATATCCCGGGTGAATTCCTTCAGGTTGGTCTTCAGCTTGCCCCAAGTGTTCTTGGTCCAGTCCATGGCGCGGATGCCCAGGGAGGTGAAGTAGCCAGGCTCGTCATCGTCGAGGGCACCCAGGACCGTCACGGTCCGGTACAACTGCCGGGTCCGCTCCCGCTCCTGCTCGATCCGAAGCTGACCGGCAAGCATCAGGGCCAGGGCCTCACTGGCGCCATCGTGGCGCTCACGGGTCCTAGGGTCGGCCATCTCCAGGGCCACCTGATCCACTTGGCTGATCTTCTCCCGCGCGAAGAAACGCAGGTTGCCAAAGCCGCGCTGCATCTGGGCGCGATCGGCAATGCTGCCGCGCTTACCCACCGTCCGCAAGGCATTGCGGAACTGGGTCAGCATACCGACTTCCGGCGAGGAGGGATCCAGCCCGTGAGCCATTTCCCCCGCCAAACTTTGGGCATAGCGGGCCTCGGCCAGGGCCTCGGTCTCACGCCGCAGGCGATCCAGCCAGGTTTCCTTCAGGTCCGCCAGCGGGCTGGGCGCACTGGGGGAAGGGGCCGTGGGGCTCTTCTCACGGTCATGGTTTAGGCCCGTCATCGCACATCTCCAACGATCGGTCCTCCTCAGTACCTAAGATGGGACCTGTCGATGAAAGCACCCAGAGGCTGGCCACCGGTGCCCCCCATCCCAGCCATTGCTAAGGGCGGCGACTGCATCCCGTCAGGGTGCTGGCGCCTCACCGCACATAGAGCAGGACGCGGTTGTTGGGGTTGCCGCTGCCGCACCATGTGTCGGTGTTGCACATGACAATACCAGTGCCATAGGGGTAGGCGCCCACGGGGGTATTGTTCAGGCCGCCATAGACCAACTGATAACGCGCTGCGCCGCCCGTTGAGGCGTTCCCGGTGGTGCCCACGCAGATGATCTGGCCCTGGTGATTGTTGTTCCCAGTGTCGCCGCAGGTGGTGCCCACCATCGCCCCGCCACCGGTGGGGCTGGTCAGGGCATAGCTGGTGCGGGTGTGTAGCCCAATGGTGTCGGTCCCGGCGGTGATCCGGGTCTGTCGATTGGGCTGAAAGGCCGTATCGCTGATGGCAAGGGGTTGGGTGCGCAGATACAGGCTGCCGGCGGTGCTGCCAGTATAGGTCTCCGCCATCAACTCGCTGAAGCTGAGGGTGTGGCAGAAGCTCCCCGGAGTGGTGAGCCCCAATTCCGTGGCACCGGGATGATACAGGCCGGTGAGATATCCAATGCCGACATTGGTCTGGTCGTAGCCATCCAGATAAACCCCGCACAGGGTCCAACCGCCCCCTTGCTGGGTCATGTCACAGGTGGCGGTGAACAGGTACTCGCCGTCCCCATCCGGGTCCAGCGTGTAGGGGCCGTCGGTGCGCGCGCCGAAGCCGTGAGCTTCGGCACAATTGGCGTAGACCGTTGGCGTTTGCTGCGGCGTGGCAGCCGACCCCTCCGGCTTGGCGACGGACTGTGTCAGGGTGGAGGAGACCTGGGTGAACAAGGTGGTGGTGCTGTCCCCGATCCTGGTCACAGCCGACAGCCCGGCCAGCGCCACCAAACCAACCACCAACCCATAAGTCAGGGCCGTTGCGCCGCGCGCCTTGCCAAATCTCTCCATGATATCCCCCCTAAACCCAAGACACCGATCACCACCAGACCCGCTTGCTGGCGACAGAGTTTGGACCGTCAGCCTGCACCCGCTCCTTCCAGATACAGCGTTGGCCCCTGCCCCCATAGCCAAAAGAGCGCGCCTCTCCCCTGCCGAAGCCCGAATTCTAGCATCCGGTCGCCTTAAGGTCCCGACTGCTCTGTTGCCCACCAGTGAGCAATGC
>CAZCBM010000303.1:0-4074 GCA_964496805.1 uncultured Rhodospirillales bacterium
GCGGGGCTGGAGTGGACTCTATCTCACCGAAACGGGCTCTAAACAGCAGCAGAATGCAAAACGGCGCCTTCGAGGCGCCGTTTTCCGTTCTTGAGCCTGTCTCACCGGCGGCACAAACGTTGCCGCTTAGGCCGCCTCAGCCGACGATGTCGCAATCGCTGAAGAAGAAGCGGATTTCGATCTCGGCGTTCTCACGGCTGTCGGAGCCGTGCACACTGTTGGCCTCAATGCTCTCGGCAAACAGCTTGCGGATGGTGCCGTCGGCAGCATTCTCCGGGTTGGTGGCGCCCATGATCTCGCGATTGCGGGCAACGGCATCGTCGCCTTCCAGCACCTGCACCACCACCGGGCCGCTGGTCATGAAACTCACCAGATCCTGATAGAACGGGCGCTCCTTGTGGACGGCGTAGAAAGCGCCAGCCTGAGCATCGGTAAGGTGCATGCGACGCTGGGCGACGATACGCAGACCCGCATCTTCGAACAGGGTATTGATCTTGCCCGTCAGGTTGCGGCGGGTGGCATCGGGCTTGATGATGGAAAGCGTGCGTTCAACGGCCATGGCCGCGACCTCCAAAAGACGTGTCGGTGGGAGAGGGATGGAAAAGAAGGGGCATGTCTGGGGCGGAAGCCGGCCGGCCTGACCCGCCCGCGGGGCGCCTCACGCCCCGCCCTATAGCCAGCCCTATCCAGGGTGTCCAGGGCGACCTTCAGGCCTTGGGGGAGCAGAGCGGTCGTACTGCGTCAAGGGGGGGTACACTTTGTCCGGTTGCTTGCCGCTTTGCCCCTGCGTACAGAATGCTCAGGAATAGTTCGGACTAGGACATATGTGCGGGTCGAATAGTTTTCGCCTTGCAAAGTCTCGCCCCATGTCTGCGCCCTGCCCCCCGCCCGAGACTGACCCGATGCCAACTGAGAAAATCCCAGCGCTTATCGAGCGTATCTCCCGCCATCCCTATCTCGGCGCACCACCCGCGGGCCTCAATCGGGCGCAATGGTGTGCGCTGCGCTTCTTTGCGGCAGCCTCGCCGGAGACCGCCACGTCCACGGCGTTCTCCCGGCATCATGCAACGACAAAGGGCACGGCCAGCCAGACCATTTTGGCCTTGATCCGCAAGGGTCTTCTGTCTCGCACCCCGATGCCCGGTGATGGCCGCAGTCAGTCCATCGCTGTCACTGATGAGGGGTTGGCTCTGCTGGAACAAGATCCCCTCAGCCTGCTGGTTTCCTGCCTGGAGAGCCTTGAGCAGGGGGTGCAGCAAAGCCTAGTGGATCACCTGACCTTGCTGGATGAGGCCCTGTGCGAGGCCACGGATACCGCGCCGTTGACATGGCAGGACCCTGCCCTGCAGTGTGCCGTGGACGAGATAGGGCAAGCGGAGTTGGATGCGCTGGATGGTCGGGATCTAGGCCACAGTTCAGCGTCCGCCGTCCCACCGAAGGGGACGGCGCGGGGCAACAGCAATGGACGGTCCGAGCCTGGCGCCTGACCTTGTAGCTGGAACTGAGCGCTGGAACTTGGCAACCGGATTTGACCTATAAGCTTGGGGTGGCCCCCCCGTGGCCTTGCGGGTGGGGGCATAAGACTTCGCCGCCGATGCCACCCGCCAGTGGGAGACCGTCGCCAGTGGGAGACCACTGCCAGAGAGCAGCCGTCGCCAGCGGGCGGCCTTCGTCAGCAGGAAGCCCGCACCAGCAGGAGGCCCCCCGTGATCAAGAACCCAGCCCCGTCTCATCGGTCCCGACAGCGACGCCGCAGCCGGCTTGAGGTGCAGATCCTGGTGAGCCGGATCTTCACCTTTCTGGGTCTGCTGCTGCTCGCCATCGGCATTTACATTGGGATTGGCGTCAACGCCTGGGTGGAAAAGGCACAGAGAGCTGACGGCGTTGTCGTAGCCCTGGTGGACCGTGGCCGCGCCACCAGCCCCACCATCCAATTCCAACCTGCCCAGGACGCCCAGCCGGTACGCTTTACGGTCGGCTGGTCCACCGAGCCGCCAATCTACCGCGTCGGCGAGGCTGTTTCCGTGCTCTTTGACCCCGCCAACCCCCAGGATGCGGACATCCAATCTTCCCTGGGCCTCTGGTGGGTGGTCTATCTGCTGGCGGGGATGGGTGTGCTCTTTGTGGGACTGTCGGCCCTTATCCGGTTTGCCGCACGCTGACCGGGCGCCCGTGTTTCGCGGACCCATGGGGGCTGAGGCCGGTGAGTGGGCCAGTGAGTGTCAATCGGTATTGGCTGAGGCCATCTCCGCCCAGCCGCCCCCCAGTTGTTGCTGGATGTAACTCAACCGGTGCCCGGCGTCGCGGTGACGGACCCAAAGGGAACGGGCGCGGGAAACGGCCTCCTCATCTCGCCCGTCAAACAGCTCACAGGTCAGCCTGAAACGCTCCGGTGCCGCCTCCGCGCCGTCCAGCAAGATCACCATGCTGGCCCCATTCTCCGGTTCCGGACGCTCGCTCAGCAAAACCGGTTGAGCCGTCGCTGGGATTGCGCCCCCCACGCGACCATGGGGCAGGAAGCTATCCTCCTTCACCGTCCATAGGGCCTGATCCAGCATCTCCAGCCGGTGTTCCAGCGGGCTTACCAGCAAGATGCGGGGATGCTGCGCCAGCGCCTTGGGCAGCAACCCCATCAACGCCCGCTCCAGGGGCGTATGCAGCAGGTGGTAGAACCGGACCTCGGCCACGTCAGCCTGTCCCTGGTCAGTCTTCAAATTGCTCGGCCACAAAGCGGTCCAGCAGGCGCACGCCAAAGCCCGTGCCGCCCTTGGGCACCGTTGGCTTGTCCTTGGAAGACCACGTGACCCCGGCGATGTCGATATGGATCCAGTCGGCGCCATCCTCCACGAAGCGTTGGAGGAATTGGGCCGCGGTGATGCTCCCGGCGGGGCGCCCGCCCGTGTTCTTGATGTCGGCGATGGGGCTATCAATCAGGCGGTCATAGGCTTTGCCCAGCGGCAGCCGCCAGACTTTCTCACCCGAGGCTTTTCCCGCCGCCACCAGGGCATCGGCCGGGGCGTCGGCGTTGGAGAAGATCCCGGCATGGTCGTCGCCCAGGGCGATGATCATGGCCCCGGTGAGGGTTGCCAGATCGATCATCAGCTTGGGGCGGAAATGCTTCTGGCTATAGGTCAGCAGGTCCGCCAGCACCAGCCGGCCTTCGGCATCGGTGTTGATGACCTCAATGGTCTTGCCGGCCATGGAGCCAATGACATCCCCCGGACGCTGAGCGGTCCCGGAGGGCATGTTCTCCACCAGTCCGATGATGCCGATCACATTGGCCCGGGCTTTGCGGCCGGCCAAGGCGGCCATGGCGCCGGTGACAGCCCCAGCACCGGCCATGTCCCACTTCATGTCCTCCATGCCCGCCGCGGGCTTGATGGAGATCCCGCCGGTATCGAAACACACACCTTTGCCCACCAGAACCAGGGGGTCACGGTCATCGGGCGCGCCCATCCAGCGCATGACCACCACCTGCGGCTCCCGCACAGAGCCCTGGTTCACTGCCAGCAGCGCGGTGAATCCATGGGCCTCCAATTCTGCCTGCCCCATGACTTCAACGTCGATGCCCACCTCCGCCAAGGCTTCGCAGCGCGTGGCAAACTCCGCCGGGCTCAGCACATTGGCCGGCTCGCTGACCAGATCGCGGGTGAGATAGACCCCCTCGGCCACCGCCCGACGGGCGGCAAACACCGGCTCGGCCGCACCAGCAGCCCCCGGGACCACCAGGGTGATGGTGGTGAGTGGCGGCTTTCGGCTGGCAGGGGTGGTGGTGTGGTACTTGTCGAACCGGTAGGCGCCCAGCAGTGCCCCCTCCGCCAGGGCAACGGCAGCCTCAGGCACCGTCAGGCCGGCGGGGGCGGCATCGGCCACGATTACCAGATGCTCAACCCGCAGCGCGTTGGCCTTGCCCACCAGCGCGCCGCCGAGATCCAGCGCCGCCAACCGCGCCTCCTGAGCTGTTGGCGCCTCGTCGCCTTCCTGCACCAGCCCATAGAGCAACCCGTGGGCAATGGTGCCCACCGCCGGCACCGCGGACACGGCACCGGCTTTGGCCGCATCGGCCAGGACGTG
>CAZCBM010000304.1:0-4059 GCA_964496805.1 uncultured Rhodospirillales bacterium
CAGGGGGCGGCCCGCCTCCGCAGGCAGGGTGGCTGCATCCGCGTCCGTCCAATCGGCCCCGATGACCGTGCGGGCCAGAACGGCGGCCAGGGCCTCAGCCCTGTCGTCCGGTGCGTCCAGGGCGGCCTCTATGGCCCGAAGGCGCCCGGTGATCACCGCCTGCAGCTTGTTCATGCGCTTGGACAGGTTGGAGTCGCCGGCGCCCAACTCCGTCAGACTGTGCTCCAGGTCCTCAACCATATGGTCGAACACCTTCTGGTTCAGGGCAGCGCCGGCCGCGCCTTCCTGCTGGCGCAGGGCGCGAAACAGAATCGCCACATGGGCCACCAAGCATTCCAAGCGGCCCGTGGGCGTATCCGGCACTTGCCCGGTGGCGATGCCGTCCGCCTCCTCACCAACAAACAGGTCTGGGTGCCGCGCCTGTGCCACGATCCAGGCGTAGAGCGTCGGGACAGTTTGTGCCCGTCCAGGGCCTTGCAGCAGGCGGCTCAGCCGTGACACTAGGGACATGACACAAAGGTTCCCTGATGGGTGACATCCCCGCAGCGCGGGGCGTGCAGAACAGTGACCGGCGAGGATGGTTCCCCGCCTGACATGATGGAGAGTATGGTGATGGTTCCCCGGCAGCAAAAGGCCCCCCTCCGCATTGCCTTGGCCCTATCCTTGGCGCTGGGTGTCGCGGCCTGTGGCGGTGTCACCCGCACCCATGGCACCTTCTTCAAGCCCTCGGAGTTGGAGCAGGTGCAGATCGGCCAGTCCACCCAGGCCGATGTCAGCCGGATCCTGGGCAGCCCCGTGGCCACCAACAATCTGGAGGGGCTGCGCTGGGTCTATGTGGGGCAGGTCAGCGAGCAGCAGGCGTTTCTGGCGCCAGAAATTCTCAAGCGCGAAGTGGTGATTGTCGCGTTCGATAGTCAGGGACGGGTGGAGCGGGTGCGCCAGTTGGACCTGTCCGACGGCATCCCCATGGATCCCATTGCCCGCAAGACGCCCACGGAGGGCAAGGATCTGACGATCCTTCAGCAAATGTTCTCCAACGTCGGTCGCTTCAGCAGCGAACAGAACTGACGCCGGAACGGGTTGCAGCGAGATAGAGCGTAGGACCCCAAAGTGGCAACGCAACGGAGGGGATCATCCGAGCGACCACCAGAAAGCTGCAGGAACGGCACCGATTCCAAATCGGTGTCCACTGCTGTAGAGCCTGCAACAGCCCCCCACACCACCCTGGCCGCCCTCATCTGGCCACCCCTTGGTCCATGCGGCCGTGGGTGGCCGGGCGCCTGGAGGTGTTTGCCCAGCGCGCAGCGCAATCACATTTGGCTGCGATAGTAGCGGGGAACGATATCGTTCGCCGCCAGCGGGGCATGCCGCGCGGCCAAGGACCGATCCACGGCATCGTCGCTGACACCGCTTGCGCTCACCTGTGAGCCCAACAGGCGATCGGTGGCTTGCGCCACGGCCAGCCTGCGGGCGCGGGTGGTGTAATAGGACCCGGGCAGCAGGGCGTGGGCCATGAGGTATCGCTTCAGCGCCCCATAAAGGGCCGGATCGGGGGGCGTGGCCTGCTGCCAGAACTCCGCCAAGTCGCCATCGAAGGTCAGGCCCTTGATGTTATAGATGGCGTCGCCCAGAGCGATCAGCGGCACCCCTTCCTGCATGGCGGCTAGCCCGCTGGTGGAATTCACGGTCAGCGCGCCCTTTGAGCGCCGCAGAAGTGCCGTGAGCTTACCGCCGTCGATGAAATAGACGCGGTCTTCCACGCCCAAGCGTCGGGCCTGAGCCATCAGGATCCGCCGATAGGGCACATTGCCAGTGTCCAGAGGGTGGTTCTTGTAAATCAGCACGCTGCCAGGCGCGGCATGGGCGGCGAAGGAATGCAACGCCTCCAACAAAAACGCCTGCAACTCCTCGTAATAGGAATGGGTGCGCAACTGATAGTCGCCATTCAATTGCATCAAGACCAGGAACTTGTCACGGGGATCCGCCATGACCTTGCGACTGGTCCACCACACCGAGAGTTGGCGGCGGGGATAGCCCACAAGGCGCGTGATCCAGTCCATCAACTCCACCAGGGGGTGATTGATGCGGTGGGAGCGGTAATGGCGGAACTGGCGGCGGCTCCAGGCGTTCGCGGCGGCATAAATCAGGCACATCAGGCCCATCATGCGGGTGACACGGCCCGCAGGCGGCGGTGGCGGCCCACCAGGCAGATCCTCTGCCAAGCGCAGGATCTCCTCCGGGTCCCGGGACAGCCGCGAAAACCCATTCACCCCTTCGTCTTCCAGGGTGATCCAGTTGGGGCGCAGGTACCCTTCCTCAAACACCCGCACGGCGATGCCCTGGGCACGGGCCAGTCGAATGGCCAGCTTGTGGTGCGGCCGGCAATCGCCATAGACGATCAGATCCGTGACGCCGTAGCGCTCCATCACGCCACGGATGAACCCGCCCCAATGGGCATAGGGCTCCTGAAAGCTCAGCGAATCTTCGCCGCGCCAGAAGAAGCGGTCACCGCCGTTGAGGTTGATCTTCACCGTGCGGTGGCCGCGCGCCCGCAGGGCGGCAGCCAGATCGGCAAAGAAGGGGCCGTGGGGCCCTTGCAAAAACAGGAAGCTACGCAGCTGCGTCATCGGCTTCTCCGGGGCAGGCGTCGCCAAATCCAGGATAGGACTCGCATCGCCCGCGCACGCGCTGTGTGGTGAGAGCGGTCGTGATAGCCGTGAATGATCATCCTTACAACAGTTTCCGCGGTGCAGTTAACATCCTGTTGCGGATTGCGATAAAAAGGATACAGCAGCAGCGCGCAAGCGACCAAATGGTCTAATGATACCTGACGGCCCCGCCGGGGATGTGTCAGCGAATCGCTGGTTAGTCCCCATCCGGCATAGAAGGGCATTCCATAGGTTTTTACTTTGACCTCTCTGATCAGTGCTTCGAAGCCGATCAGACTGGTCATGGTGTGGACTTCGTGGACATGGCTCAACAGCGCGGCAGCAGAGCCACGGGGAATGACGCGGTCGGCCAACGCGTCTGTGACAGACGGGGGCACGGCGCCTTTGCGGTTGCCGGCCAGCACGTCGGGGTGGGGCTTATAGAACAGCAGCGCCTCCGGGCGGTCGGCGCGGGCGGCGGCCAGCAGGTCGGCGTTGGTCTTGATCTGCGGGGCCGCGGTCAGGATCGACTGGTCATCTTCCACCTGTCCGGCAACCAGCACCCGGGGCCTGTCTGGGTCCAGACCGCGGAACGGGTCCTCTGCCGGCGACTCATTGTACTTGCTGAGGTTATGGGCTCGTAAGGTCTCTCGGATGGCCCGCGCCCGTGCCAGCAGGTGGGGCGACGGCTCCGCCGTCGCAATCAGATGCTCCAGGTCCGACGGTTCCTGGGGGTCGTAGTAGATGCCACGGCTATCGATGCTGATGGAGAGCGGCGGCACATGATTGGACCCCAGCCCCACGGAGCGCAGGAAGCCGTCCTCCATCAGGCTCAGCGGCACGCCCTCCGCCTGGCAACGGCGCTGCAAGCCGGGCGGCTGACGGGTGGACCAACAGATGATGCGCCCGCCGTCAGCCTTTGCGGCGGCCAGGGCTGAGGGCAGGGCTGCGTCATTGTGGCGGTGAAACCGCAGACGGGCCGGGCCGGCACCGGTCAGGAACATGCGGATGGCCGTCCGCTTCCACAGGGTCATGCCCAGCAGGTGCAATGGCTGGCAGGTCATTCGCCGCATCCGTGCCAGTTGTTCCAGGTGATCCAGCGCCACCAGGGGGCTCACGGGCGTTTCGGGAGCCTGCGGTTCAAACCAGTCCGCTTGCGCCAACCACCAGTCCAGCACAGGCACCAGTTGGGCATCCGAGAGCGGGGGGATGACGCCCAAAGGCGTGGCCAGGGGGCAGCCGGCCAGCAGCGCTTCCATGGCCAGCCGGGGCGTGGTGGGGATCAGGCCAGCCAGAACAGGCCATAGGGGCCAGGGGTCCACCCCTCGGGCATCGCGGGCCCCAAGGTCCAGGGGGTCGATCCCCTCCGGTGCGGCAGGGGGGGCGTCCCCCTCCGTGGGCGGCGGGGGTT
>CAZCBM010000305.1:0-4055 GCA_964496805.1 uncultured Rhodospirillales bacterium
ACTGCGCCCCCGCCCCGCGTTTGCGGCCTGACCCGACCTACTGCCCCTCCCCCTCTCTTCAAAACCGCGCCAGGGTCAGGCCGCCCCCCCTTTCCAGCTTTCCTCTTCGTTCCTCCTGCTGACTTCACCGGCGCGACGCCCCGTTCCTCAGGGCGCGCGCCGTTTTTTTTGGTCCCGACCCGATGTGCGGGGCAGGGCATCAGCCAGACGGCTTGCAGCGCCCCTTCTTCACGGGATTGTTGGGTTCAGGCTGGCTGTGGCTTGCGTGCAACGCCCCTTTGAGGGCCGTGTTACAGGGCGTAACAAAAGTTCATTTGAGCCAATCGAATCGGCTTCGGTATAGTGAAATCAACGGGTTGCAGCGCGCTGCGCAGATTGGTGGGCAAACCTTCCGGGTAAACGGAAAGTTGCCCCCTTGCCCCTCACGGGTCTGTCAGTGCAGGAAAGCCCCGCCGCCAGAACGGCACCATCTTCACCCGGAAAAGCCGACGCGAGCTTGATCCCATGCATCTCAGCCCCGCAGCCACCCTGACATGCCAACGCACCCTGAAGCGCCGCATCCATTGTGTGGGCACCGGCCTGCATAGCGGGGCGAAGGTCTCCCTGGCGCTGCTGCCGGCGCCGGCTGACCACGGGATCGTGTTTCATCGCACCGACCTGTCCGGGCCGGAGGCGATGATCCCGGCCCGCTGGGACCATGTCATCGACACCCGTCTGTGCACCGTCATCGGCACCAGTGCCGAGGCCCGGGTGGGCACCATTGAGCATCTGATGGCGGCCTTGGCCGCCTGCGGCGTGGACAATGCCTTGATTGAGGTGGATGGCCCGGAAGTGCCGATCATGGACGGATCGTCCGCACCATTCCTGTTTTTGATCGCTTGTGCCGGGCTGGAGGATCTGGAGGCCCCGCGCCGTGTGATTCGCCTGACCCGTCCGATCAGCGTGCAGGATGGCGACAAGACGGCGATGCTGGAGCCCGCTGATGCGCAGATCTTCACCGCCTCCATCCGGTTCGATGCGGAGGTGATTGGGCATCAGACCTTTGCCCTGCGACTCTCCCAGGATCGCTTCAATCGGGAAGTGGCCCGCGCCCGCACCTTCGGTTTCTACGAAGAAGTGGAAATGATGCGGCAGATGGGGCTGGCCCGGGGCGGCAGCCTGGATAACGCCATCGTCATTCGCGACGGCGCGGTCATGAACCCGGAGGGCACCCACTGGCCGGATGAGTTCATCCGTCACAAGGTCCTGGACGCCGTGGGGGATATCGCCCTGGCTGGCGCACCGATCCTGGCCAAGTATGCGGCTCACAAGCCAGGGCACGACATGAACAATCGCCTGCTGCGCGCCCTGTTTGCCGCAGAGGATGCCATTGCCTGGGATGTGGTGGCAGAGCCCCCCCAGGCCACCCGCCTGTCCGCTTGATCTGCCACACGAGAAAACCTGGCGCTTGCGATAGGGATGAACCGGGCCGATCGCAAACGGGTCTTGCCGTTTGCGCACCGGCTTGTGATATCCCCCAGGACCTTGCCCCCGGCCACGCCCCTTGCGTGGCCGTTTGCTTCCCGGCCAAAGGGGAGTATAACGGGGGCGATATCGTTATTTTCTCAGGTGTTGCCCCATGACACGACTGCTGCGCTTGCTGGCCGTGGTGATCCTGCTGCCGATGATGGCGGCCTGTTCCAGCTTCTCCGGCGAAGATGAAGAGGATGTTCCCTATGTGGAGCGGCCGCCTCAGGACATTTATGCCGAGGCGGTGGACCAACTGGCCCAGGGGAACAACAACCGTGCCGCCACGCTGTTCAAGGAGGTGGAACGCCAGCACCCCTATTCCGAGTTCAGCCCCAAGTCCCAGATCAGTGCGGCCTTCGCCTACTATCAGGAACTGAAGTACGACGATGCGGTGCTGCTGCTGGATCGGTTCATCCGGCTGCATCCCGGCCATGATGACGTGGCCTATGCCTATTACCTGCGGGGGCTTTGCTACTATGAGCAGATCAGCGATGTGGGCCGCGATCAGGACATGACCCGCCGCGCGCAGGAGAGCTTCGAGGAGCTCATTCGCCGCTTTCCGGAAAGCGAATACACCCGCGACGCTCGGCTCAAGCGCGACCTGACGCTGGATCACTTGGCGGGCAAGGAAATGGAGATCGGCCGATACTATCTGCAACAGCGCCACTACAACGCGTCGCTTAAGCGCTTTGCCACGGTGATCGCCAGCTATCAGACCACCACCCATGTGCCGGAGGCGCTGCACCGGGTCAGTGAGATCTATATCGCCCTGGGTCTGCCGGAGGAGGCAAAACGCTATGCCGCGGTCCTGGGCCACAATTATCCAGGCAGCGACTGGTATGCGGACACCTATGAGCTGATGACGGCCGAGGGCTATCAGCCGGATCGGGAGACTGGATTCGGCATTCTGGGCATGGACCTCAGCCTGGATAGCCTGCTCTGAGCGCCCTCCCCCCTTCCCCGGGAGCGGTCGCGTCATGCTGACCCGCCTGTCCATCCGCAACATTGTGCTGATTGAGGCCCTGGACCTTGAATTCACCGGGGGCCTCTGTGTGCTGACCGGCGAAACCGGGGCCGGAAAATCCATCTTGCTGGATAGCCTGTCGCTGGTGCTGGGCGGTCGCGGGGCAGCGGGCCTGGTGCGCAGCGGGGCACGCCAAGCCAGCATCACCGCCAGCTTCGATCTGGCCCTGGATCACCCCCTGAGCCGCGATCTGGAGGAACAAGGGGTGGAGTTTGAAACCCCACTGATCCTCCGCCGCACCATCAGCCAGGATGGCCGGTCCCGCGGCTTCATCAATGATCAGCCCTGTAGTGTCAGCCTGCTGCGCCAGGTTGGCGAACAACTGCTGGAAATCCACGGTCAGTTCGAGGCCACCCGCCTGTTCCAGACGGCTGTTCAGCGGCGGATGCTGGACCTCTTCGGGGGGCTGGATCGGGAGGCAGCCGCGGTCCGCGCCGCTTGGCAAGTGCTGAAGGAGGCGGACGTCGAGTTGGAGACGGCCCGTGCGCAGACCCGGCGGCTGAGCGATCAACGGGACCTGCTCAGCGCCCAGATTGAAGAGCTGAGGGCGCTGAGCCCCCGTCGCGGAGAAGAGGCCGAGTTGGGCCGCCGGCGGGCCATGTTGCAGAACCGGGCGGCGCTGCTGGACGCCTATGCGGCCTCGCTGGAGGCGCTGGATGGGGAGCAGGGTGCTGATCGGCGCCTGGGTCAGGCCAGCAAGGCCCTGATGCGGGTCATGGACCGGGGGCCGGAGGAACTGCCACAACTCATGGCGGGGCTTGAACGCGCCGAGGCTGAACTGCGGGAGGTGGTGACCACCCTGCGCACCGTGGCCGAAGAATTGGATACCCCAGAGGGCGATGCCGATAGTGTTGAGGAGCGGCTGTTCGCCCTGAAGGACGCCGCCCGCAAGCATCATGTCAACCCGGACGAGTTGCCCGCTGTGCTGGAAGATCTTCAGGGCAAGCTGTCCCTGATTGAAGACCAGGGTGCCTTTATGGCGAAGCTGGAGCGCACGGTGCTGGCCGCGCGCAAGGCCTATAGGGAGGCGACCCAGGCGCTCAGCACTGGACGGGCCAAGGCTGCGGTGGCGCTGGAACGGCAAGTGACCACGGAGTTGGCGCCGCTGAAGCTGGAAAAGGCCCAATTCACCGTGCGCCTGACGCCCTTGCTGGAAGACAAATGGGGCATGGATGGCACGGAGGAGGTGAGCTTCCTGCTGTCCACCAATCCGGGCCAGGACCCTGCACCCCTGGCCCGCGTCGCCTCCGGTGGCGAACTGTCCCGTCTGATGCTGGCGCTGAAGGTGGTCCTGGCGGATGTGTCCGGGGCACAGACGTTGGTGTTCGATGAGGTGGATAGCGGCATTGGCGGCGCGACGGCCGATGCCGTGGGCGACCGGCTGGCGCGCCTGGGCCGGTCCGTTCAGGTGCTGGTGGTCACCCATTCGCCGCAGGTGGCTGCCCGTGGGCATCGGCACTGGCAGGTTCGCAAGATCGTGGCCGACAGCTTGCCCATCACCGACGTCCGGCCCCTGTCCGCC
>CAZCBM010000306.1:0-4054 GCA_964496805.1 uncultured Rhodospirillales bacterium
CTTGGGCGCTGGAGGCGGCAGGGCTTCCCTTGGACGTCACTTGCGCACCAAGGGAAGCCCTGCCGCCTCCAGCGCCCAAGTGACGTCCTGGCCTTGAACCAGCATGGCTGCTGAAACGCTATCCAACGGCAACGCCGCCGTCCCAACGGTGAGGGTCATTGGGGCCTCGGGCCCGCCCGGATCGCCGGCAATGCGATATCCCAGGTCCGCTGCCAGCCGGTGATCTTCCACCAGGACGGAAAGAGTGGCCGTGAGGGGGGAGTCGGTGGGATTAGCCAGCGTGAGGCGATGGACGATTTCCTCAGCGGAGATGCTGAGGCTTTCGTCCCGGATGTCCAGCGCCGATGTCCCACGCACGGTAAGGGTCCCGATCGCAACCTCCGCCAGCGTGTCCGTCGCTGGCCCCTCCGTCGGCTGATTGACCTGGGCTTGGACTCCACCGCTCAGCAGGATCAAGGCTGCGCAGAGGATCATAGCAAGGCAGCGGTTCACGGGGTCATCCCCTTGGCCGGATCTGCGACATTTGACGGAAAGGGGACCCAGCATCGACCAGCCGGGTCGAAGAGCTTGCAGGTTCGCGCCGTCCTCAGAAGCGCTTTGATGGCGTAAGCCTCCACCCGCACCCGTCCGGGGAACGCCTGCATCACAGCGCGGCGGGCAGCACGAGCATTATAAAGCGGAATACGCACGGAAAGGTGGTGGGTCACATGCTCCATGGGCTCATGGAGCAACCAGGAGAGAGGGCGAGGCAGGGTCATGATCCGGGTCTGCTCCAAGCCTGCAATCATGGTGCTCCACTCCTCCCGCTCTGCCTCGTCATCCCAGGCAATGTCGGGGGATGTATGTTGGATGTAGCTCACCAGCCCGGCCAACCATGCCCACAGGAGCAAGGGCAGAGCCACGGCAAACAACACAGCCAACGCGAACCCCGCGAGTGTGGGATTGAGCAGCGCCAGCACTGCCCCTTGAAGGGCGATGAAACCCACCAGCAGGCCCGTATCTAGCCAGCGCCGTGGACTGCTGCGCAGCATCTTGTTGGCCGGAGAGAACAGGAACAGCGCCCGCCACCAGACCTGGGTCAAGAAATAAACGCCGTGGCCCAAGGGACTGCGAAACAGCCGCTCGGCCCACTGTCGCCAGCGGGGAAGCATCCCATAGGCCTGCGGCGACAACGGCGCCCACAGGAAGTCATGGCCCTGCTGGTTGGTAAAGCCATGGTGGATCCCATGGGTGAAGTCCCACTGGCACTCCACGGTCCAGCTGGGCAGGTGAACCGCGCGGGCGATCCATCGGTTGGCCCGTCGCCCGTCCACCAACGCTCCGTGGCTTGCGTCATGCCCCAGTGCCGAGGCGCGGAACATCATTACGGCCAGGACAAAGGCCAGCACCACATCCGTAAGGGGGTTGGTGGTGGCGGCTGAGGCAGCGAAGGCCACGGCGTACAGCCCCAAATCCACCGTCACCAGGGTCCAGGCCAGAACGGGCCGCTTTTGCTCAAAAGGGCGCAGAACGGCGCGCAGACGCTTACGCTCCCGCCGCTCCGGTGTCGGACCCACGGGCAACTGAGGGATGGAGGAGATGGGTGGCTGGCTTCCGTCTGCCATGAAGGTACGCTCCCTGCTGCTCAAGGCGTGCCAAGCATGAAAGTGCCAGACTGGTGAGCGATTTCAAGCGCCTGAGCGCCCTGGGGTTATGGTCAGCGGCGGCGCAGTATTCGCGGGATCACGCCGTTGCACACCAGACCCACCTGGGCGTAGTCGCCGCCCGGTCGATCCAGATAGGCCTGCGCCCGTTCGCGATCGCGAACGAGGTTCTGCCAGATGCGCTGGGTTTCGTATTCCACGTTGCGCTGCATGGTCTGCACCAACTGCTCGGGATCGCGCCCCTTGCGGCGGTGCTCGCTTTGGATAACCAGGGTTAGCCGCTGGCGCAACTCGTCCGCCAGTTTGCGGACGGCGGCCACATCGACCTTTTGGTGGTTGTATTCATGTTCGCGGACGAAGTTGAAGGCGCAGCGGTTCGCCTGCAATTCCCGGGCGATATGAACCACCCGTTCTGTCAGCGATACGTCAACCCGAAGCTCATCAATCGAGGCGCAGGCGAACACGGCCCGTCCGATACGCTGAGTCTTCACCGCCACCCGAATGGCGAGGCTGTAGCCCAATTTGGAGGTGGACAGGCCCAGAGAGTGGGTGCTGATTGCCCCCTGCCGGGATAGGGCAGAGAGCTGGTCGATGGTGCGATTTCTATCCTCGGTAACCTGACCCATGGACAGATTGATCTGCGGCGCCACCACAGCCAAGCCGCGGCAGGGGTAGTTGTCTGCCCGGGCGGACAGCAACGGGGCGGAGAGCAGGGCTCCCAGCATCAAAATCGTTGACAGGCGAAAGAAGGGGATGCGGGGCATAGCGGCAGTCCGAAGCAGGGGGCTCACAGGGGACAGCTAAACAGGGAGCCCGATCACGCGTTGACCGATCAATCGGCGCTGCCCGTTGGCTTGGTCTCGGCCTGCACATGCATGGCCACCCGGCTCATATACTTCTCTGCCTCGCCCGCGGCCAGCAGCGGGAATTCTTGCGCCAAAGCGGCGATCAGCGGCACCAGCCACGTCTCATCTGCCTTGGCAAAGTCCCCCAGCACATAGCTATGAACCCGTGCCTTGTCCCCCGGATGCCCAATGCCAAGCCGCACCCGCCAGAACTCTGGGCCGCCGCACTGGCCCTGGATGCTACGCAGGCCATTGTGTCCGGCCACGCCACCACCCTTCTTGACCCGGACCTTGCCGGGGGCGAGGTCCAGTTCATCGTGAAAAACGAAGGTCTCCGCGCCCTTGACCTTATAGAAGCCCTGCGCAGCGTGCACCGCGTAGCCGGATTTGTTCATGAAGGTCTGAGGCTTCAGCAGGCCGACCCGGTGGCCCTTGACCGTGCCATCGGTGAACAGCCCCTGGTATTTCTTCCGCCAGGGGCCGAACCCGTGCAGGTCGGCGATAGCGTCCAGCGCCATGAAGCCAACATTGTGCCGGTGCCGTGCATAATTGGCGCCGGGATTGCCCAATCCCACCATCAGGCGCATGGGCTCTCCCTCCTGCTGCTTCTGACCATCCGCACCGGGCTGAGCGGCTGCCGAGGGCCGCAGACCTTGCACCAGGGCGCGCATCCAAGCCCACATGGCACGGCGTCCCCGTCCTGGCCCAGAGGGTGTGATCAGCCGGCCTGGGCGGCTTCCATCTGCTTACGACGCAGGGCGGCCGGGATGGCAACGGTGGCCACAACGTCGGTGGTGTTGGCCAGGATCTCGGCCCCTTCCACCGGCTGGATGGCATCCACCTGCATGCTTTCGCCCAAGGCCCGACCATTGAGGTCGATGACCAGCACTTCTGGCATGCTGGACACCTTGCAGCGCACCTTCAGGCTGCTGGTAACCACATTGAGAATACCGCCGCGCTTCAGGCCGGGGCTGCCGGCGTGGTTGATGAACTTAATACGCACGTTCACCACTAGCATGGTTTCATCGGTGACCCGCATGAAATCCAGGTGGATCGGCAGGTCCTTCACCGGATCAAGCTGCACGTCACGGGGCAGCACCCGCTCCGTGCTGTCGCCGATTTGCAGGTCGATGACGCTGGAAAACAGACCCGGCTTGCGGATCAGTTTTTCTGCCAAGCGGCGTTCCATGCTCATCAGCCGCGGCTCACCATCGCCGCCATAGATCACGCCCGGGACACTGCCCTGGCGACGGGTGGCGCGGGCACCGCCGGTGCCGGCACGGGCGCGCTCGGCGGCCTCAAAAGTCACAATGCTGCTCATCGCTTCAATCCTTGTCGGCTCAGTCGTCCATCGCGGCACACAAACCGGTCACGCTGGTGCCCGGTGGGCACCCGTCGATCCGGGGAAGTGGCGATGGGGGGTGTTTATCCACGCGCAACAGGGGCCGTCCAAGGCCAGCCGCGCCACAGTCGCTCTGTATCTCTGAGCCGGTGCAAAGTGTCAACCGCCTTGGCAGCGGCTTCAGTACCCTTTTCGGGTCGGTTGGCTCCTTTCGGGGTGGGTTT
>CAZCBM010000307.1:0-4010 GCA_964496805.1 uncultured Rhodospirillales bacterium
GCCCGTCTGGCCAGCCTGTCCGACGACGCGGCCCAGCGGGTGCGCCACGCCAAGCAGGACCTGACCACCGCCGCTCAGGAGGCGCAACGCGCCCTAAACAGCGTCGTGCTCAGCCTGAACGGCGGCACGCCAGCGGCGATCCCCGCCCGCGCGATCCGCCCACAATGACACAACCGCCTCCGCACCCTCAGATCGTCGACATCGCCGACATTGGCTACGATGCCTGGGTGCCGCTCTGGCAGGCTTACTTGGCGTTTTACAGGACCAGTCTGCCGGACGAACAATACCGGTTGACCTGGGCGCGGCTGACCGGACGCGAGCGCGCCCAGGGGGCCCGTACCCCGGCGGGCTTCGCCGCCCTGGTGGACGGGACGCCCGTCGGGATCACCCATTTCCACTACCACGACCATTGCTGGAAGGCGGCCCAGACCTGCTATTTGCAGGATCTCTATGTGGATCCCTCCGCCAGGGGAACGGGCCTTGGCCGGGCGCTGATTGCTGCTGTGGCCCGCCAAGCTGAGGCCGACGGCATCGATGGCGTTTATTGGATGACCCAGAGTTTCAACACGCCTGGGCGGGTTCTCTATGATCGGGTTGCCACCCTGACCCCCTTCGTGAAGTACCAAGCCGACCCCACCCGCCTCTAGGGCCGGGGCCGCCGCACGCCCCACCGGGACCCCGCAACCCGAGGGCTTGGAAGTTCAAGCCCCCTGTGGCCCCTTTCTGTCAAACACGTTAGGATGATGGCGAACGGACCGGGTAGCCCCCGGCCCTTGGCTTCAAGCGCCACCGGGGGTGCCCCATGAGCAAGATCATCCGTGCCGAAGACTTTCTGATCCCCGCCGATCAGCTTGCCCAGCTTTCCGCGCAGGAAGGCCAGGACAGCGACGGCCTGCCTCAGCTGAACCTCAGCGACAATTATGAGGGGCTGGTGAAGCGCCTGTTCGGCAGCACGCCGGACTATCGCGACCCCCGCATGGAGGCGCTGTGGGCCGAGGTGGCCAGCGGCTTCCGCCCCGGCATCATCGCCTGGTGCAAGCAGAAGGGCGTGGATGTGCTGGACTCCAGCGGCAAGCCTGTTCGCCCCTGGCGCGACATTGCCGTGATGCTGATGGCCGAAGATCGCGGCTATTTCACCCGCACCCAAGCGGAGGGCTGATCCCATGTCTCAGCCCGCCAACGACACCAATGCCCGCCCCGCCGCTGACCATGGCATCCCCGTGAACGAGGGCGCCGCCAATCAATTGGGGGGAGCGGTTCAAGCCGTCGTCCTGGATATCGACGGCACCTTCAAGGACACCTTCAACATCTGGTACGAGCGGTCGATTGCGGCGGTGGACAGCTACGCCCAGAGCCGCGCCGATGCCCGGGGCATCCCGTTTGAGGAGATGAAGGCCCAGGTGATGGAGGAGCTGCCCCTGATCAGCCCCTTCGATCAATTCACCAACATCGATGTGCTGAGCCAGCGCATGGAGTGCCTGCAGCCCCGCGAGGGGGAGGATTTTGAGGCCATCGACGCCCGGATTGCCCACGACTATATCCGCCATCGCGATGAGCATATCCGCGCTTTTCCCGGCACGGCGGAAACCCTGGACGCCATCCACGCCCAGGGGGCACTGATCTTCATCAACACCGACGCCAAGCGTAGCGATGTGGAGCACACCCTATTCCGCATGGGTCTGGATCCCGATCTGTTTGAGGAGATCCACTGCCGCGGGGACAACGACTACGACAAGGCCGGGGCCGCCAAGCCCATGGACACGGCCGAGGCCCGCCATCGGGAACGGCTGGACAAGAAGATCGTCACCGGTGGCGGCAAGCCCAACCCGGAACTGATGGACCAGTTGGCGGAGCGCTATCACCTGAACAAGGATCAGATGCTGTTCGTCGGTGACAATGCCAGCGACGCCAAAAGCAGCGAGCCCAACGGCGTACCGTTGGCGTGGCAGAAGCAGGGGGCGGACACGAGCCCGGAAGCCACCGCCTATCAGAACCATATGGCCAAGTTCGATCACTATCGAATCGGTCTGGAAGCCACCCAGGAGAAGATGGAGGAGGCCGGCGTTTGGCCCCCCTCCTACACCCTGGAGGGTGGCTTCCCGGACCTGCAGAAATTCCGCTACGAGGATGTCCGCGCTTTTGACCCCAATGCAGGGTTGGCGCAAACCGCCTCCGCCGACTCGGCGCCCGTGAGGGCTCCTGCCCCCCGGTAAAGGGGGGCGGCAGCCGGCCGTGTGTTTCTGCGAGAGACGCGCCGGCTTCTGAAATCAGCCTGGTTGCACCGATGACCACGCTGGAAGCCTGTGCAGGCCGGCCGCGACGGCTTCGCCACGCACGGGCTCAAGCTGCGGGCTCTCAACCACGCGCTCGCAACTGGCCGATCAACTGGCCATCCAATTCGCGGGTCACCCGTTCCATCAATTGGGCAAGGCGCGCCCGGCGATCCGTGGTGAGGCTGTCTTCGGTCACCCGAATGCGCTCATCAGCCACCGACTGGCCCAATAGTTCCCCTCCAGCGCCATAGACCGCCACTGCCAGATCGGCGGTGAAGATATCGATGCGGCGGAGATCCGCGCCACCGAAGGGCTCCGGCACGGATCGATAGTCCACGCGCTTTGTCAGCCGCGGCTCAATCACCACCCGGGCCACCCCGCGCCCGCCGGCGGCAGCGAAGCGCTGGGTTGCCCAGGTGCGGGCAACGTCCACCAGGGCAAAGGGATCGTGGACATCATTGCGCGCGCGCAGCGTTTCCACCTCCACCCCGCCCGCCGGGAGGATCACTGGGCCCAAATCGCTGAACCCAGGCACCGGAATGGGGTCATAGGGGCCCACCAGCCCGGTGAAGGCATGGGCAGCAGGCACGGACACAGCGGCAGCAGCGACCAAGGGAGCCGTGGCAAGCAGGCCCAGGGCCTTGCGGCGCTTGAGGGATGGCATGGGACGGACCTCCAGCAAAACAGGACAAGGGGAGACGAGAGCGTTGGGTTTCCGTTCAGTCTGATCCCTACCCTGTGGGACAAACTGGGCGGTTCCAGGGCGTTCGGCGTCACGGCGGGCTCACAGCCTGCTGGCGTTTCAACACCTTTGGGCGTCCGTGGGATCGCCCTCGGCAAGGTGCGGATAAAGTGCCTCCGGCGGGTCAAGGGTCTAAACCCTTGACAATCCCATTCTGTATTGAAGGTGCTGACGCAATATTGTTGCGCTGTCACGGCAGAGGGTTGTCGAGAAGTGTCTGGGGGGTCCGGGGGGACGAGTCCCCCCAGCCTTTTTGTTCAGCCCTCTAGACGACAGCTTCGCGCAGGCTGGCGATGGCTGCCACAGGGGCGGTGACCAGCGCTGCACAAAGCACGGCTGCCAGCAGCAGGAGCGCGCCGGAGGGATCCTCTTGCAGCCCAGCCGCATCAATTGCCCCTGTGGCAAAGATCGCCACGGGCAGGGTCAAGGGCAGCACGATCAGCGCCAGCAGGATACCCCCGCGGCGGGCACCGGTCATCAGGCAGGCCCCGGCGATGCCAATCAGGCTGAGCGTCGGCGTGCCCAGGATCAGGCTCAGCGCCACCACGCCAAACACGCGGAAGTCCAGGCCCAGCAACGCCATGGCGACGGGGCTCAACAAGAGCATGGGCACCCCGGTCAGCAGCCAATGGGCCAGCATCTTGGCACCGACAATGGGGGCCAACCCCACGCCGGCCGCCATCATCTGCTCCAACCCGCCATCGCGGTGATCCGCCCGCACCAGCCGTTCCAGCGTCAACAACCCCGCCAGCAATGCTGCAATCCAGATCACCCCCGGCGCAATCCGCGCCAGGGTTTGCTGATCTGGCCCCAGGGTGAGGGGAAACAGGGTCAGGACAATCAAATAGAAACTGAGCGCCAGGGCCGTCTCTCCGCCACCGCTGAGCGAAAGGCCAAGCTCTCGCCGCAACAGCAGTCCGAAGACCGGCGGGGACGGCGGCAAATCCAACTCCGGCAGGGCGTCGGCAGCGGGATCGGGAGCGGGGCGAATCTCA
>CAZCBM010000308.1:0-3994 GCA_964496805.1 uncultured Rhodospirillales bacterium
GACGTTGAACAGCTCGGCGGCTCGGGACCGCATGGCGGCTTGGGCTTGCTCCCGCTCCGCTGCGGAGAGGTCGCAGAAAGCGGCGATCTTGCCCGCCAGCTCGCGGTCGGTGAAGAACAACTGCTCGGGCGGCAGCAGCTCGTCGGCGCCGTCCCAGCGGTGGGACAGGCAATAGCGGCCCGAGGCCATCGCCTCCATGGGCGCGACTTGCAGGCCTTCGGAGTAGCTGTTGCTCACGAAAACGTCAATGTTGCGGAACCCGCCTCGTCCGCAGTTGGACCCACCTGGAACGCCAGCGCGGTGGGGCCGGGTTCATGGGCGGCCCGGGGGAACGTCAGTTGGAATTGGACCGCCGGATGATCGGCGACCGCATCGACCGGCTGAAGGCGCAATTGGAGGAGGTGCGGCGCACCCGTGGCCTGCACCGCGCCGCGCGGGATCGGGTTCCTTATCCCGTGGTCAGCCTTGTGGGCTACACCAACGCGGGGAAATCGACGCTGTTCAATCGGCTGGCGGGTGCCTCCGTCATGGCCAAGGACATGCTGTTCGCCACGCTGGACCCCACCATGCGGGCGGTGCGCCTGCCCAATGCTGAAACCGTGATCTTGTCCGATACGGTGGGGTTTATCTCAGACCTGCCCACCTCTCTCGTGGCCGCGTTCCGCGCCACGCTGGAGGAGGTGGAGGGGGCCGACCTCGTCCTGCATGTGCGGGACATCGCCCACCCGGAAACCGAGGCTCAGCGCGCAGACGTGCTAGACGTGCTGAAGGGGTTGGGAATCGACACCGACGATGACCATGTCACCGAGGTCTGGAACAAGATCGATACCTTACCCCTGTCTGAGCAGGCTGAAACCACAGCGCGCGCCGCTGCCCTGGGGGCTGTGGCCGTCTCGGCCTTCGAGGGGGTGGGCATGGAGGCTCTGGCGGAGGCCATGGCGTGGGCCTTCGACCGGCACCGCCAAGTTGGCACCGTGATGCTGGACCCGGGCGACGGTGCGGCGCTGGCATTCCTGCATCGCCACGGGGATGTCCGTGCGCAGGCGATTCTGGAGGCCAGCGGAGCGGTTGCCAGTGACCGGCTTCAGGTGCAGGTGGCGCTGTCGCCGGCGGATTGGGGCCGCTTCCGCGCCCGCTTCGCCCAAGCCGATGTCTCTATTACTTGATCCGTCCGGAGCCTTATGGAACTTCTCTGGGATCAACACGGGCCACGGTGGGACCCCTGTGGGAACGATGTGGGCGCGCTGCCCTGTCTCAAAGGCCAGTGATGTAGTTTTTCATCTCTGCGGCTTCGGCCTCCAGCGCGTGGACATGGGCCGCGACCGTGTCGCGGATGGAGACAATGCCCAAGATCTTGCCGTCCTCCACTACGGGAACGTGCCGGAAGCCCTTGCCCACCATCATCCCCATGACCTCTGATACCTGCGTCTTCAGCGTGCAGGTGGTGACATCCTCGGTCATCAAGGTGGAAACCATGCGTTCCAGGACTGACCCGCCAACACGGGAGAGCGCCCGCACGATATCCCGCTCCGACAGAATACCGGCAAGCGTCTGGCCGTCGCTGGAGACAATCAGCGCCCCGATCTTGTGCTCGGCCAGGGCATCCGCTGCCTGTTGAATGGTGGCATTGGGGGCGATGGTGACGGGTGGGCGGCGGTCTCCCAAGAGATCAGAAACAAGCACGGGCGGTATCCTCCGGAATGAAAACGGCGTCCCCTTATTCGGGGAACGGGTGATGGTTGGGGTGCAGGCCGCACCCAGATTTCACAGTTCCCAATGATTGCCATGGGGAAATGGCCGGAGCAACCGCGCCGGTTTTGCATGCCGTGCGGGTGGGATGGTGCTCGGCGCTTTACCGGCACGCTCAGGAATGCCACATAACCAGCGGTGGACGTGTTATTCGGCTGTACCTCTCATGGGCAACTGTCGCATCGACGGAGACTACTGAGACTTGTTCTGAGGGTGGATTACCCAACCTCCTCAATGGTTTCCGGTTGCGATTAGACGTGTCGCCGCCTTAGAGCAGAAGGCCCCGGCGTGGTAACGCCACGGAGGGGATCAGCCAAGCGACCACCATGACCCCACAGCAGAGGTCGCGCTTCCGCATCGCAGGCCCCTGCTGTAAGCCCAGCCACAACCGCCGGGACGCGGTCGCTGGGGCAGCGCTGATCCCAGCCATCCACTGTTATTTCTTGCCGAGATAGGAAACTCTCCACCATGTCCGCACCGAAAACCGCCGCTTTCCTGGGATTGGGCGTCATGGGCTATCCCATGGCCGGGCACCTGCATTCCTCCGAGTTTGACGTCACCGTCTATAACCGTACCCCGGCCAAGGCGGATCGGTGGGTCGTCCAGTACGGCGGAGACATGGCGGAGACCCCCAAAGCGGCCGCCGCCGGCAAGGACGTGGTTTTGTGCTGTGTTGGCAACGATCAGGACCTGGAGCAGGTGACCCTGGGGCCTGACGGTGCGTTCCACAGCATGGCGGCCGGGAGCATCTTTGTGGATCACACCACCGCCTCGGCGGAGATTGCCCGCAAACTGGACGAGGAAGCCCGGGCGCGCGGGTTCCACTTCATCGATGCGCCGGTCAGCGGCGGTCAGGCCGGGGCGGAGAATGGCGTCCTGACCATCATGTGTGGCGGCGAAGCAGCAGCGTTCGAGCGGGCCAAGCCCCTGATGGATACGTTCGGGCGCGCGGTCACCCTTATGGGTCCAGCCGGGAGCGGCCAGTTGACCAAGATGGTCAATCAGATCTGTATCGCCGGTGTGCTCCAGGGGCTTTCGGAGGCGCTGGCCTTTGGCCTGAATGCTGGGCTGGATGTCTCGCAGGTCCTGGGCGTGATCTCCAAGGGTGCCGCCCAAAGCTGGCAGATGGAAAACCGCGGCGAGACGATGATCACCGATAAGTTCAACTTTGGATTTGCGGTGGACTGGATGCGTAAAGACTTGGGTATCGTGCTGGCAGAGGCCAACCGCAACGGGTCCTCCCTGCCGGTTACCGCGCTGGTGGATCAGTTCTACAAAGATGTTCAGATCATGGGCGGCGGCCGGTGGGACACCTCCAGCCTGATCAAGCGCCTGATCGACTTTGATGACGAGGACGGCGACGGAGAGTGACGCTCAGAGCATAGGCCCCCAAAGTGGCAACGCCACGCAGGGGATGTCTTGAGCAACCACCCTTAATCGGACGGCAAGGGCCCCACTCCCGATCGCTGCCCACCGTCTTGGGCGGCTGACTTGGCGGGCTGACTTGGCGGGCTGACTTGGGGGGGGTGAGCAAAACACTCCTGGGAGCGTGCTCGCGCCCTGCCTTCCCCTTACCGTCGCCGCTTGCCGATTTCCGGTAGGCGGAGGCTGGGGCGCTGGCCGTCGGTGCTGGCCTGAGGGGGCCTTTGCTCCGGGGTGCCAGCGGGCTCAAAATCCTCGACCGTGGGCGCGGACTCCAACACAGCGTCCAACCGGCCCGTGCGCTCCAATTCCGCACGAACATCCGGGTCCTCCAGCGCCTCATACATGGTGGCCAAGTTCTGAGCCAGGCCCGGCAACTGATTGCGATAGTCCGCGGTGCGCGTGCGTTCCTGGCTGAGGCCCTCCACCATCCCCTGGGAGTGGGTGACCTGGCGCTTGGCCTCGCTCAGGGCCTGATGATAGCCCGGCTCCTGCTCGAATTGCTGGGCCAGCTCGCGATTGCTCTCCATCACCTCAAGATAGCGATCCATGGGCAATTCACTCACCGGCGTGCCATCCACCTCCCCATTGGCCACGTCCACATAGCGCCCTTCGCCATAGATGATCCGCACCCGCTCCGGATTGGCGCGCCACGGATTGGATCGGTCTTGGTGCAAGGCGATTTGGGCGTCCAACTCCTCCATGCGGTCGTCGATCAGCGTGGAGACGGTGGTCACGGCGGCGGCGGTGCGCTCCCCGGCCTCGCTCAGGCGGGCCTCGGGCGATGACAGATCATCCGCGGAGGGGGTGGGGTCCTACGCCA
>CAZCBM010000309.1:0-3978 GCA_964496805.1 uncultured Rhodospirillales bacterium
CGGCGGCCCGCGCAAACGCATAGAAGGCCGCCACATGGGGGCGCAGGGCCGGTGCAATCAGCCGGGAGCCCACGGGAAAATTCTCATCCCCTGAACCCTTGCCGGAGGGTGTCTCAATCGTGTCCATGGGGTCGGTGATCCCGGTGCCCGGTGGGAGAGTACGCACCCCTTGGGGCACGTCCGGGCGCCAAGGGTATCCGCATCGGCCCGCGCCGTCCCTCTTTGCCCCCTTGCCCCCGACAGACGAAGCCCTGTCAGGGGCAAGGGGGGAGCAGGGCCAGCGCAGGCTGTGCGGGTGCAATCTGTGCGGGGTATGGCTTACCCGCTCAAACCGGCGAGGGCCAGAGAGCACATGGACACGATGCTGGCATGGATTGGGGGGCTCAGCTTGATGATCTGGGCTGGGCTGACGGGTGTGTGGGGGGGAGGCTGGTGGCTGGCCCGTGTGCGGTTACCGCAGGGGGAGGCTTCCAGGGAGGGCGCCAGGGAGGGCGCCAGCGAGGCCGACAAAGAGGCTCTGGGCCTGGGCGCGGCACCAGCAGTGGCGGTGGTGATCCCGGCCCGTAATGAGGCAGCACAAATCGCCGAGGTCCTTCGCGCCCATGCGGCCAACACCTACCCAGGGTCGCTCACCGTGATCCTGGTGGACGACGACAGCACGGACGGCACGGGCGACATTGCCCGAGAGGTGGCGGCCCACGCGGCGCGGCCAATCCATGTCATCCCGGGGCGCCCCTTGCCCCCTGGCTGGACCGGGAAAATGTGGGCGGTGGAGACGGGGCTGGTGGCAGCCGACCGGCTTGCCCCGGATGCCCCCTGGGTGTTGCTGACCGATGCCGACATCCTCCACCGACCCGACACGTTGACCCGGCTGGTGGCCAAGGGGGAGGAACCGCGGGAAGGGGCAGAGCAGGGGCTCTCGCTGGTGAGCCTGATGGCCAAGCTGGATTGTCGGGGCTTTTGGGGATGGCTGCTGATCCCGCCCTTCATCTTCTATTTTCAGAAGCTCTACCCGTTTCCTTGGGTGAACCATCCCCGCCTGCCCTTGGCGGGGGCCGCCGGTGGCTGCATGCTGGTGCGACGGCAGGCCTTGCGGGAGATCGGCGGCATGGGGGCGCTCAAGGGGGCGCTGATCGACGATTGCACCTTTGCGGCGATCCTCAAGCATGGGCCTCCGCGCCGACAAACGTGGCTGGGGCTGAGCACCGGGGAGGTGGTGAGCCTGCGGGACAACCGTGCCTTCACGTCGGTCTGGAGCATGGTGCGCCGGACCGCCTTCAGCCAACTCAGGCACTCCACGGTCCTGCTTGTTCTCTGCTTGGTGGGCCTGGGGCTGACCTATCTGGCCGCCCCGCTACTGGTGTTGACCTGGCCGTGGCACGGGGATCCCTGGGGGGGAGGATTGGCAGCCGGGGCCTGGGCGTTGATGGGCATGGCCTACCTGCCCACCCTGAGGCTCTATGGTTTGCCATGGCTGTGGACACTTAGCCTGCCGGTGGCGACGACCCTTTATGGGGCCATGACCTGGGCATCGGCCGTCGCCCACTGGCGCGGCAAAGGCGGCCTCTGGAAGGGCCGAACCGCGCCGTGATGGGGCGCCGAAGGGGCGCTTGGCAACCGATGTTTGGTCGTCAGGGCGAAAGGCGGTGGTAGCGGAGGAGGGACTCGAACCCCCGACACAAGGATTATGATTCCTCTGCTCTAACCAACTGAGCTACTCCGCCGCGACCGGATGCCAAAACTGCGTATGGCTCGGCCCGCCTTTGCGTGCCTGCGATCTTGATGGCCCGCGACCTGGGAATTGCCCATGATCGTTGGCGCCGCAGGGACTGCTTGCGCGAGCACCTTGTTTATGGTGCCAGCGCTGGGGGGTCAAGCCTCGCTTTCAGCTTTGTGGCCGGCTGCGCGCGTGGGGCCTATTCGGCCGCCGCTGCCCCCTTGGTCAGGGCCGGGGCCGCCGGATCGGGCGCCGCAGCCACCGCCCCGGCGGCGGCGGCCTGTGCCTCCTCAACGGTTTGCACCGTGACGTTCACGGAACGGGTGGCCAATTCGATCCCCGCCTCCTTCAGGGCCGTCATGATCATCAAATAGGCTTGGCGGCGGATCATGAATTGGCGGCGGGGTTTGCACATGAACTTCACGCGCATCACCAGGGCGCTGTCATCCATGTCCACGATGCCTTGGCTTTTCAGCGGCTGGATCAGGTTGGGCCCATGCTCAGGATGCTCCATGAGGTTCTGCCCGGTCTTCTTGATCAGTTTGCGGACCTTCTCGATGTCGGTGTCGTAGGGCAGGCGCAAGCTGAACTTGTAGATCACCCAGTCACGGGAATAGTTGGTGATGCTGCCAATCTCTCCGAACGGGATGGTGTGGATGGCCCCCCGATGGTGGCGCAGCCGCAGCGAGCGCAGGGTGATGGCTTCGACCTCCCCCCGGAGATCGCCAAACTCGATATACTCTCCCACGCGGAAGGCGTCGTCGATCAGGAAGAAGATGCCGGAGATGATGTCCTTCACCAGGGCCTGGGCGCCGAACCCGATGGCCAAGCCAATGATGCCGGCACCGGCCAGCAGGGGGGCGATATTGACCCCCACTGTGGACAGCAGGGTCAGGCCAACGATGCTGGCGATCAGGATGCTCAGGCTCAACCGCAGCAGCGGCAGGATGGTCTGGGTCCGGGTCATGGCGCGCCCGGCGGCGTCCTCATCGGCGGCCCCGGCATGGCGGACGACGAACGGATCGATGGCCGCGCGCATGGCTCCGTAAGCCAGCCACCCCAGAAGCCCTGTGACGATCAGGGTCACGATGGCCTCATGGAGTTTCTCCCCCAAACTGCCCATGCCCCAGATGTCGGCCTGATACCCGGACAGCTCAAAGATCACCGCGATCAGCAGCAGCATCAGGGCTGCGCGGCTGACTTGGCTGAACACCGCGGCCAGACGGATACGGCGCTGTTGGCGTTGCTGGCGATCCTGCTGGGCTTCCTCGGCGGCTTCCTGGGCGCGCTGGTCGGCCGCTTGCTGCTCAGCCTGGCGCATCATGTCGTCCACCTCTGAGTCCTGTTCCTCAAAGAAACCAGCGGCGGGGTTCAGGCCCATCTGGGAGCGATGCGGCGCGCGCAGGGGCACAGGGCGATGGCCCCAGCGCAGCATTTGCAGGTGGATGCCCCGGGTGATCAGCGGTGCCAGCATCACCAGCGCCAGGGCCACGATGGCCACCGTCACCGCCTGCGGGCGATCCAAAGCGATCCAGCTGGCCCAAGTGAGGAAGAGCCCGCTGAGAAACACCGTCAGGACCGGTGCCCAGACCCGTGCCAACAGGCGGTTGATCCAGGGCACCCGCGCCATTGGGCTGGTCGCGTCAGCATGATCGGCGGGGACGATAGTGAGGAACAGTGCCCGCATGTGGCCATTGGTGCGCCAGGTCCAGACGATCTGCCCTGCCACCATGGCGAGCCCCACGGCGATGACCATCAGATGGTGCAACTCAGTCACGGCGGTAATGAGGAACCCATCGGGCAGGGTCAACGTAAACACCAACCCGCAGGTGACAAAACCAACAGCACTAAGGCTGGCCTGGATCAGCACCATCCGGTGCAGGGCGGCCGCATGTGCGTCGGTGGCAGGCAGGACACGTAAATGGGGGGCTGCTGGCGCCAGGACCGCCCGCGCCCCCAGGTCGAACAACAGCACCGTCAAAACCGAGTAGAAATAGAACAGTGCATAGCGCGTTTCCCGGTCTGCGCCGGCGCCATTCAACTCCGCCCCGCCGGAGATCAGCAACCATGCCAGCACGCCGGCCAGGGCAAACAGCCCGACGCCAACCCCATCCAGCACCGTGCGCAGGGCCACCCGTTCCAGCGCCCGTCCCAGGCGCCGACCCTTAGCGGGCGCGGTGGGCAGGGCGACAATCCAGCGGCGGGTGCGGGCCATGATGCGGCGCCACGCCACCAGGGCCAGTGTCCCAGCCCCCAGGCTG
>CAZCBM010000310.1:0-3945 GCA_964496805.1 uncultured Rhodospirillales bacterium
TGGCGGCCTCAACGGCTGCCCGCCGCTCCGCCAAGGCCGGTGAGTCCTCGGCCTTGCGGCCGGAGACCAGAGGCAGCCGGTCCAGGGGGGGCACCTGGTCTCCAGAAGTGGTCTCAGTGGGTGTTGGGGTTGGCCAGTACCACCGTTGCTCCATGGTTTTGCGTTTGGCCGTATCCGGCAGGATCACGATGGGCGCTTCCAGACCCTTGGAGGCGTGGACAGTCAACACCCGGATCTTGTCGCCCGCCTGCTCCATCTCCCGTTTGATCTCCGTGGCGCCGGTTTCCACCGCGGCAACAAACCCCTCAAGGGTCGGGACATCCAGCAACTGGAAGGACAGGGCGACGCTCAACGCCTCCTCCACCGGATCCAGGATGTCCGGCCCAAGCCGGGCCATCAGGGCTTGCAGGCCGCTGGTGGCATTGGCAGGGCAGGGGGTGTCCAGGATCGCCCGCACCATCTCGTAGGGCGGTGCGGTATCCGCCCGATCCTGAAGGCTGCCGATCCAGTCAACAATGGGCACGAGATCGGGGTCACCCAGCGCGGCATCCCGCAACACTGACCAAAGCGTGCGCTTGGCCCGACCGTGGCAGAGATCCTCAAGCGCCTGCTCTGACAGGTTGATGAAAGGGCTGCGGAGCAAACTGGCCAGACGCAGATCATCCTCTGGCAGCAAGGCGGTGCGTACCGCCAGCAGCAGATCCTGCACACTGATCTCCGTGCCCAGATGCATCCGGTCCAGGCCAGAAACCGGCAGGCGTAGCTGGCGGCAGGCGGCCAGGAAGGGCTGTACAAAGCGTGTGCGGCGGGCCACCAGCACCATGATGTCACCGGCACGGATGGCCCTGTCCGTGCCCACCAGAAGCTCGCCTTGGCTGAGCCATCGGTGAATGCGCGCTGCCACAGCCCAGGCCAGGCGTGTCTGGCCATCAATGCGGATTACGGGTTGGGTTAGCACCGCCCAGGGATCAACCGTGTCGTCCCGTCGCTCCGGCACCAGCATCGGCCAGAGTTCCACACGGCCAGGGCGCTCGGCATGGAACGCGCTGTGCTTTGGTGCCCGGGCGTCGCCAACAATCGCCCGGGCCATGGTTTCATCGTCGAAGGTGGCATCCACCACGTCCAGAACAGCCTGGGCTGAGCGGAAGCTGATGCCCATGGGCACTTCCCGCACCGGGCGCTGGGTCACCTCCCCTTGTTGGCGCAAGTGGGTATTGACCCGCGCGAACTCTGCCACGTCGGCCCCCTGGAAACTGAAGATCGACTGCTTGCGGTCGCCGACGACGAACAGGGTGCGCGGCTGGGTAGGATCGCCCCCAGGCCAGGGACCGAAGGGCCGGTCCACTGCCATCAGGCTTTCCATCAATGCCAGCACAACGGACCATTGGGCCGGACTGGTGTCTTGCGCTTCGTCCACCAGGATGTGGTCCAGCCCCCCATCCAACTTATAGTGGACCCAAGCGGCGGTGTGGTTGGTGAGCAACCGCTGGGTGAGGGCGATGAGATCGTCGTAATCCAGCAGCAGCCGGGCAGCCTTCAGGGTGGTGAAGCGCTCCAGGATGCGGGCCACCAGACCCACGGCGGCCCGGGTCCGCTCCGCGGTGGCGTGGTTGGCGAGGCCCACGGCCACCTTCGCATAGACCGGCTCAAGATGCTGGATGATCTGAGCTTGGTCTTCGCCCAGCCGTTTCAGCGGCGCCTTGGTGATCATCCTCTTGACGTAGGTGCCTTGCTTGGTGAGGCAGAGTTCCCGCCAAAGGCCAAAGATGTCGCCATCGGGGGTTCTATCTGCCAGCGCTTCACACAGCGCCTCCCATTTTGGCAGCTTTTCGGCGTTTTCCTTGTCCGTTCCCGCCTCCGTCAGCGCCTCCACCAGGCGGAGCAGCGTGGGCTGAACACTGCGCAGGCGGTTTACCATGCGCCCTTCGATCTCATCGGCGGCGCTCATGGCCTCCGGCAGGGTTTCGGTCAGCAGGCTGTCCAGGGCGGCCACGGTCCCGCCCGCAAAGCGCTGAGCCTGGTCCAGCGACTCCCGTCCCGCCAGACCGCGGGCGATGGCGTCCGCCAGGACGAAGTCGGATTGGGTGTTGATCAACGCATGGGCGGCCTGTTGACCTTCCGGGTCATGGCCCAGCACCTCGTCACGGGCTTGGGTCTGGAGGCCCTGAGCCACACTTTCCTCAAGCACCCGGAAGCGGGGCGAGACCCCAGCCTCCAGCGGAAACCGCCCCAGCACGGACTGGCAAAAACTGTGGATCGTCTGGATAGCCAGCCCACCGGGGGAGTCCGTCAACAAGGCGAACAGGCCTCGGGCGCGGGTGAGCGTCTGCGGCGTTGCGGGGGTGCCGGTGAGCTTTCGGATATCCTCGCTGAGTTTGTCATCGGGCAACTGGGCGAAGCGCAGCAGTTTGCCATTCAGCCGATTGGCCATCTCTGCGGCGCCTGCCTTGGTGAAGGTCAGGCAGAGGATGCGGTTGGGGGCAACGCCGGCCAGCAGCAGGCGCAGCAGGCGGTCGGTCAGAACCTTTGTCTTGCCGGACCCCGCCGAGGCCTCCACCCAGACATGGGCCGTGGGGTCACTGGCGCTGGCCTGCAGCAGGTTGGGGTCCGGGGCGGCTGTCTGCCGGGCGGGGTGCCGGGGTTTGGCAAGGTCGGTCATTCGTCTCCCCCTTGGCCCAGCCACTCCGCCACCCGTGCCAAATGCCCATAGGGCAGACGATCCAGTCGCGTAAAGCGGGCGGGATCGGGCAAGCAGAGATAGGGCGTTGCCTCATCCTCATAGGTGCGCAGCAGGGTCAGCAAGCCGTCCTGTGTGGTCTCCAGGGTCTCGCTCAGCTCCTCTGCCTCCAGGGTGGTTTCCGCCCCGGGCGGGTGCCCGCCGCTGACCTGGATGATGCTGATGCGCTCAACGGTGCGGGAGAGGTCCTCCAGGTCAGGGTTCCCGCTTGCGCTTGCGGTCTTGTCACCGCTCCTCGTCGCGCGGTCAGCCGCTGCACCGCCTGCCGGTTGCCATTGGCCATGGCGGACCATCAGGGCAGAGAGCGGCAATTGCGGTTTGCGGCCATTCATGAGCTCGGGTTTCTTTGGGGGGCTGGCGCCGCTTTTGAAGTCGGCGACCCAGACGCCTCCACCCTCCAGCGCCTGATCCACTCGGTCCATGCGGGCATTCAGCGTGAACTGCCGGGTGAGGCCCTCGGTCAGGACCCATTTGTTGTCCACCTCAATGCCAGCCAGGCGCACTTGGCTCCGTCGCGCGGCCTCGAAGGTGACGAACCACCGGCCCAGGCGCTCCATGCGCGGCCACCAGAGGCCTTTGACGTCCGGGCGCTCCAGGGCGTCGGCCATGGCCTCCTCAGCGCAGGACTGGAACAGAACCAGGGGGTCCGTCGGCCAGGTGAGGCGGGTTTTCTCCAGGAACAACTCCAGCGTCCGGTGGATCATCGTCCCGCGCTCAAGCACATCCAGGGCCTGCCCCAGAAGCGGCAGCGGTGATAGCTCCAGGACCTGCCGGGCATAGAAGGCAAAGGGATCGCTGAGCCAGGTTTCCACTTGGCTGGCGCCGCAATCGGTGGGGCGGCGATCCAGCGACGGCCGGGGGGCCGGGCGTTGAACAGGGGTCACGGCGGCCGGTGTCCGCAGCAGCGCCAGCCAGCGGGTCAATTGAGCCTCGCGGGAGCGGTCCAGGCCCGGTCCCTCTTCCTCAGCGCTCAGCCCCCGTAACGCTCGGGCTTCAGCCTCCAGACGCAAGAGCCAGCGGCACGGCACCGTCTCCACCCCGCCCACCCGCGTGGCATTGGTGAAATAGACCTCCGTTGCCCCCAGCGCCTGAACGAAATCATGGGCCGCCTGTCCGGTGGCCATCTCGGGCGATGGCAGGCCCAGCGTTGCGCGCATGGGGCGAGGTTTTCGGCCAGGTTGCGGAGTTCGCGGATGTTGCCGGGCCAG
>CAZCBM010000311.1:0-3894 GCA_964496805.1 uncultured Rhodospirillales bacterium
ACGCTGGGGGTTGGGCTGGCTTCGCCGCTGGGGCCCGCCGCCGGCTGGGCGGTGATCGACACCGGATCGCCGCCCACGGTCAGGCTCGCCTGGGTCTCCGGCACCGGCGCCATGCTGGGGCTGAAGGTCACCCGCACCTGGGGTTGCCCACCACCGCTAAAGCCCTCGGCAATGCGCAGTCCCCGCGCCACCTGAAGCAAGCCGTTGCGATCAGGGGTGAGGTCGGATTTGCGGCGGATGCCCTCCCGCGTGATCTCGAAATGTTGGTTCAGGCGTTGCTTGCGGAAGCTATCCAACGTGCCGTCCGGGCCGAAGAACCGGGTGAATTCATCCACGCTGACGGCGTCACGGGTGGGGCGGAAGGGATAACGGTTGGTCAGGCGCTGACATTCCGGCAGAACTCCTCGCTGCCAGTCGGCGTTCAACCGTTCGCCCGCGTTTTCCCGCGTCAGGATTTCTGCGTCGATATACAGATCGTTGGACCAGGTTGAGATGGGCAGGACCGGGGTCCCCGCCTTGACGATCTGCTCCAAGGCGTTCAACTGGCTCAGCCCGTCATAGTCCAATTGCTGGACAGCGAATTGCGAGAGCTGGTTGGACAGGCCACGGAACACCTGCTTTAGCTGGCCCAGATTGGTGCCGCTGTTCATGTACGACAGGAAATCCGGGAACAGCGCGGAGATGTCCACTGGGATGGGCTCTGCATCTTCCCCTTTCAGCGTCGCCCCGAACTCGCGGTTTACCTGCTGCAACTGGTAGGCGCGGTTGCTGCGAATACCAATGCGGCTGAGGCTGGAGATGGTGCTGTCGGCGGTGTTGAGGCTGCCGGTGACGTCCACGTCCTCGCCAAAGGTGATCTCGCCGCTGACATCCAACTCCTGGGCGATGGCCCGCAGCAAGGTGTCCAGAGGCGAAGAGCCATCGCTGCCCATGGTATCCAGGGTGCGAATCAGGCCCTGCATCTCCTGATTGCGCTTGATCCGCACGCCGTTGCGGAACTCCCGCCACGTCTCCACATAGCGGGAGACGTAACGATCGGTCAGGCGCTGCTCCAGCCCCTCCAGGTCCCGTTCGCGCAGGGCATCGCCATACACCCATTGCTCGTTGCGCAGTTCCAGCCCCACCGCGGGGATTTCACGTTTCACGGCGTCCTCGAAGCCCACCTTGGTGTACATCCCGTCGATGCGGGACAGGTCGCCCTCGGGCAGCAGGAAAACGTCCCGGATGCTGGGGCCGGCGGCGCCAGTGGGTGTCCAGTCGTCCAGGCCATAGGTCTCCACGCGGGCTTCGAGTTTGCCATAGGCCCAGTCCAGGATATCCCCCCGGAACAGGGTTGCGCGGACCCCCGCGATCAGTGGCTTGTCCAGGGGGTAGGGTTCGATCTGGACGCTTTCGGTGAAGGTGCCGCTTTCCAGCAGGTCCCGGACATAGGGGGCGATTTCCTGAGCCTGCCTGGGGCCGAAGACGTCTGACAACTCCCCCGGCTGGGCATTGGCATCGCGCTGGTCCGGATCGCTGCCCAGGAACCACGTCCCAACGGTGACGGTCTCCACCGGCCCGCCCGGCTCCCCGGCATCGCCCATCATCAGATAGGTCCGCAGCGCCTCATACCGTCGACCCACGGGCACTGCCTCATCCCGCAGCCGATCCTCCATCAGCACAATCAGCCGCGGCAGCAGGATGTGCTTGAGCGCATGCTCATACGCACCGTCGCGGGCGCGACCCACGCCCGGTTGCGGGGAGTAGCCGATGATGGACAGGGCAAAGATGTCGTCATCCTCGTCCACCGGTGCGTCATCGTCGGCGCTGGCCCCATAGGAAGGGGCCTTGCGCCGCAATTCTTCCAACAGCGGCAGGACGCGCAGCACATCGCCCTTGCTGACCTGGGCGGGGTCCAGGGACTCCAGCGCCTTGGCCTGATCCTCCAGGTCCTCCTCGGCCTCCTCCAGCCACTCGGCGTTCTCCATGTAGGTGAAGGCGGAGACGCCGATGGCGCCCAAACCCAGCAGCACCGACAGGCTGACAGTTCCGATCAGTGCCAGTTTGCGGCGCTTCTCGGCCTTGGGGTTGTGCCCGCCCAGGCCGGCCTCGGGGAAGATGACCTTGCGGAACAGATCGGTGATGAAATAGCTGCGGGCGGTGTTCAGGGCCGGAATGGTGCGGAACAGGTTATCGCCAAAACGCCGCTCCAGGGTGCCCACCAGCCGGTCGATGGGCCGACCTTCCTGGACCCCGCTGGTGAAATAGATACCCCGGAGTTCCACGTCCCCGGCCTTCAGGATGGTGGAGCTGAAGACGTCCCGCAGCAGGGCGAGCACCGGTTCCTTCAGCCCGGCGAATCGCGCCGTGAAGCCAAGTCCGGCCTGGCGCTGATCGGTGCTGCTGCTTTCCACCAGGCGTTCGGGGATGCGCCGGGACAGATGGTTCACAAGCTCATCAAAATGCCCAAACAGGCTCTCGCCCCACCGCTCGCCCCGTTGCAGTGTAATGCCCAGGACCTGCTGGCGCTGCGCATCGGTCAGATCGTTCATGAACTCGGTGAAGCCCGGCAGCAGGTCGGTCTTGGTCACCATGACATAGACCGGGAAGCGGACCCCCAGCTTCTCCTTCAGCTCGAACAGGCGATCCCGCAGGCTCTTGGCGTTTTGCTCGCGCTCCTCAATGCTCCAGGTCAGCAGGTCCTGGGTGGAGACCACCAGCAGCACGCCATTGATGGGTTGGCGGGGCTTGGTCTCGGAGAGGATTTTCAGCAGGTTGAACCACCCGCCCTTGTTGCGCTCCACATCACTGTCTTGGATGGCGTAGCGCCCGGCGGTGTCCACCAGCACGGCATTGTCCAAGAACCACCAGTCGATATCCCGGGTGCCGGCGAAGCTGCGGCTGTCCTGGCGTTGGGCGGTGGTCTCCATGATATCCAGCCGGCTTTTGGACAGGGCGGTGGTCTTGCCACTGCCCGGCGGGCCGATCATCACATACCAGGGGCTGGCATAGAGGTAGTTGGCATTGCCCCGGGCGGCGGCGGAGCGGCGCACTTGTTGCAGGACCTGGGACATGTTCTGGCGGACCCGGGCCTCCTCCTCCGCCAGGACGCCCATGCCGGCATCTTCCGCAATGGCCTCGTTCAGGCGCCGCGCGGCCTTGCGGGCCTTCAGCCAGCCGATCAGTTCGGTCAGCAGATACAGGGCCACAAGGCCGCCGATGATGGCCCAGCGGATCCATTCCTCCAGCGGAATATAGGCGCCACCGAAATAGACCAGAAGCGACAGCAGAATGACGCCCAGGATGGTGAAGATCCGGCGCAGGCTGAATAAACGGCGCATGGCGGGGGTCTCCTGAGCCTTAGAAGGACTGCGGGAACACGATCAGCTCAACCCGGCGGTTGACCTGATGGCATTGGGAGAGGGTGCGGATTTCGAAGCTCTTGCCGTCGGGCAGACTGATCTGGACACCCCCAAACTGCTCGAACTGATCATAGGGGCAGAGCGGTTTGGTCGCCGCTAAGCCCTCCGGGCGCATGGGCAGGGTGGGCTCCTCGGCCTGCAACAGGGCCATCACCGCTTCGGCACGGGCCAGCGATAGCTCTTCGTTGGACGCAAACCGGGATCGCCCCGGACGGATCCGGTTGCGGTCGGAATGACCTTGGACCAGGACTTGCACCCGTTCGCCCTCCAGCGACTGACCCAACTGTTGGATCAGCGGCACCGACTGGGCCTCCACGACATCACTCAAATTGCCGAACATGGTGGTCCGGAAGATGATCACCCGGATCGCTCCACGACCCAGGCTGAAAGCGGAGATATCATCGGGGGAGACGCTTTGGATGCGGGCCAGCAGATCCGGGGTCGGGATCGGGGTCGGGCTGGGGACCGGCGTGGGCGTCGGCGCTGGCGTTGG
>CAZCBM010000312.1:0-3872 GCA_964496805.1 uncultured Rhodospirillales bacterium
CCCGCGCCGCCGCCACGCGCGAGCGACACCAGCAGCCCTCCACATGGTCATTGACCATGCCCATCGCCTGCATCAGCGCATACATGGTGGTGGGCCCGACAAACCGGAAGCCGCGCTTGCGGAGCGCCTTGCTCAACCGCTCCGACGCCGCCGTCCTGCCCAATTGCTTCAGCGTTGCCCCATCGCACACCTCTGGTCGCTCGCTTTCCGGCGGCTCAAAGGACCACAGGAACGCCGCCAGACTGCCCCACTCCTGTTGCACCTCAAGCGCCTGACGCGCGTTGGTCAGCGTCGCCTCGATCTTGCCGCGGTGGCGGATGATCGCTGCATTGGTCAGCAACCGATCCACATCCTGACTGCCCATCGCTGCCACCCGTTGGATATCGAACCCATGGAACGCCTCCCGGAAGGCCTCGCGCTTGCGCAGGATGGTGAGCCAAGACAATCCCGCCTGGAAGCCTTCCAGGCACAGCTTCTCAAACAGCCGGGTTTCATCCCCCTGGGGCTGACCCCATTCCTGATCATGATAGGCTTGGTACGAAGGATCGGTTCCCGACCACCAGCAGCGATCCACCCCATCCTTCCCCCGGATCAAGCCCTCAGTCGCAGGCTGTGTCCCATCCCCCGCCTCTGGCCGCATCAGTCAAACACCTCCTCTTTCAGGCCCTGCTCACGCTTGATGCGTAGGCGCAGGCGGTCCACCGAACCATCCAAGGCCACGAAGTAGCCGGCGATCAGGGCCGGCCGCAGGCACGCAAGCAGGGCCAGGGCGCCCACAATCCAGACTTGGTCCAGGCTCAGCAACGCCGGGGGCACCGGAACCGGCGCCGCCAGGGCGCCCCGAACGATCAGGAGCACCAGCTCGGTGGCCACCACCAACACGCCCACATACGCCATCAGCACCGCCATGGAGTGCCCCCCGCGCCCAGGGGTGTAGCGCCGCAACCGCCAGAGGGCGAGGGCGATCAGCGCCCCATTCAAAAGCAGTGCCCAGAGGATGAGCGCAGGATTGTCTGCGAAAGCCGACTGGGAGAGCCGCCAATGGGCAAAGGTGGCCAGCGTCACGGGCAGATAGCTGTCAATCCCCCCCGCCGCCCCGCGGGTCATGACCCCTGTCAGATCCACCCCCTCCTGCCGCAGCTTGCGGACCGTGGGCATCCTCTCCCGCAGGGCATAGCCAGGTTCGATGGCACCGTTGATGGCCGCGTTGGACAGGGGACGAGGCACCTGGCTTGCCATCAGCAGGGCCAGGGGAAAGGTCACCTGCTGGATCACCAGTGCCCTGGGCGTTTCCACTGAGAGAATGGCCACCGCCGCCCCAAATCCCGCGGTCAACCCCAGCGCGATCACGGCAAAGGCCACCCCATGGGCCAGCAGCATCAGCCCCTGGCCGCGGACGGCCAAGCCAGCGCCATGCCCAAAGGCCAGCATGGTGTGCAGCGGATGCCCAGCGCCTAAGCCCGTGGCGTGCTCTGGAGCCCCCCCCAAGCGCCTTGGCCCTGCCAGATCTCCCCCCTTAGGCGCCGGTGAGCGATCCCGCCGACGCTGAAGGGGCTTGGGCAAGGCTTGGCCCCGGCTTGACGGCGGCGGGGTGTTTGGGCTGTTGTCCCCGTCCATGCGTACCAGTTTGCCTTCCCAACTGTTCATCTTCGGTCTCGGCTACACCAGCCAAGCCCTGTCCCAGACCTTGGTTGCGCAGGGTGTGCGCGTGGTCGGGACCGTGCGAACCGCCGCCAAGGCGCAGGCCTTGGCCCGCCAAGGCATTCGCTGTTGTCTGTTCGATGGATCTACACCCCTGACAGAGGAGGGCAAGCAATGGCTCGCCCACAGCGATGCCGTCCTGTCCTCCGTGCCGCCGGGGGCTGAGGCTGATCCGGTTCTGGCTCACAATGCCGCCGATCTGGCAGCGGCCATCCAGCGCGGACGCCTGCGGTGGCTGGGCTATTTCTCCACCACAGGGGTCTATGGCAACAGCGATGGGGCGGTGGTCACCGAAGACGCGCCCCTGGCCGCCAGCCGCCCCCGCCCTCAACGACGGGTGCGGGATGAAGCCGCCTGGACCCGGCTGGGTCTGGCGCCCCATCTGCTGCGTCTGTCTGGCATTGTGGGTCCAGGGCGCAGTGTCCGTGACCGCCTGCGGGCCGGCGCCATTGCGCAGCGGATCGACAAACCGGGCCACCGCTTTAATCGCATCCATGTGGCCGACATCGCCCGCCTAACGGCGGCGCTGCTTGCAAGCCAACTGCCGGGGCGGGCGTGGAACCTGTGTGACCACTGCCCGGAAGAACCCCGTGTGTTGATCGAGTTTGCTGCCCGCCTGGAGGGGGTCGACCCGCCCCCCCTGGTGCCCTTCAGCGCGGCCGCCCTCTCCCCGATGGCTCAGGACTTTTGGTCCGACAACCGGGTGGTGGACGGAACCGCCATCTTGCGCGCAACGGGACTGTCGCTGACCTATCCGTCCTGGGTGGAGGGCCTGCGGGATTGACCCCACGGCCCTACCGTGGGCGGTGCCGGAGATTATTCCATCACTTCCCCGGTGGACGCGTCCTCCATGGGCACTTCGGCCACCGCCTGGGGCAGCAGGTGTTGCTCCATGGACGTCACCAGGGCGCGATACTCCGTCAAGGCGGCGGGATCGCTCAGCGCGGCCTCTCGCAGCCATGCGGCCTCGTCGAACACTGGCTGCCACAGGGCATCGGGGCCATCATCGCTGGCCACCATGCGCACCAGCCCATCCATGCGCTCATCCAACACCAGAAGGTCGGCCTGTCGACGGGTCATCAGGGCGGTCAAACTGGCATCATCCAGTCGAGCCGGCCCATCAGGGTCCAGCGGCTGTGGTGCATCAGGCAAAGGACCCAGATCCAGGACCACGGGCTGCGCCAAGTCGGCCCTGCCATCCTGCCCCAGGACAGGGGCAGCCAGGGCAACGACACTTGCCAGGGTCAGGCAAACAACTGCCAACATCTTGCGCATGATCACACACCTCTCAACATCTGGCCCACGGTGATCGACCGCCGACTCTATCGCCGCCTGAAGATCAACCTGCAGGATGTGATCCCGTTCCTTAGTCTTAAGGGTGAATTAGGAATTGGGCCTTTTCAAGCCGAGGAAGGGCAGGTTTTATGCCCTACACCCGCGACCTGTTCCACCAGGCACAGGGTTTGGATCGCAGGTTCCCGCTTAACAACAAAGCACCAGCGTGGGGCAACTATTTCAAATTTCGCAGATAGATATTCGGCGTTGCTGAAGCATCACTGGATCTGCGGCGCCCCCTGTTGCAGCGCATGCCGGTGGTCCCTTGGCTAGCCATCACTTAGCGCGGCGCGACCGGTGAAGGCGGTCAACAAGGTCCCGTCGTCCAGGTAATCCAGGCTCCCCCCCACCGGAACGCCCCGGGCGAGTCGCGTCACTTTCACGCCTGAGCGGGCCAGCCGCTCCCCCAGATAGTGGGCCGTGGTTTGGCCATCCACCGTGGCGGAGAGGGCCAGGATCACCTCCTGCAAGGTCCCTTCGGCCAAACGCCGATCCAGCCGATCCAGGCCCAGCGCCTCTGGCCCCACCCCATCCAGGGCCGACAGCACCCCGCCCAAAATAAGATAGCGGCCGCGATACATCCCGGCCCGCTCCAGCGCCCACATATCCCCCAATCGCTCAACGACGCAGAGGCTCTGCTGATCCCGCGTGGGGGAGGTGCAGATCTCGCACGGGTTTGCGCTGGAAAGCGCGCCACACTCCCGACAGGTCTCCAGGGCGGCCGACGCCCAGATTCCCGGCCACTGACACGGGCGGTCGGCGAGGTCGCGCATGGCCAGAACGCCCGGCAGCTCGTCGGCGATGTAGCTGAACATCGCGAAATGCGGCGCCCAGGG
>CAZCBM010000313.1:0-3870 GCA_964496805.1 uncultured Rhodospirillales bacterium
CCGACTCCGGTGACTGCATCATCCCCAAGGCCGCGATACTGTACCCCAGCGGCACCCCCAGCAAGGCCACCACCGCCACGCTCACGCCCGCCAATCGCGCCATGGGGGCCAGCCCCAAGGTGAGGGTGAACAGGCCTTGCACCAGCAGGATGCAACACGGCGCCAGCAGGGGCGACACCTGGGCGAAGAGGGCAGCCCCGTCGGCAGGCGCCGACACCACCACGCCCCCAAGCCCCAAGACCGCGGCCAGGACCAGCAGGGCGGTCATCCGGGGCAGATCACGGGCCTGCCCCACCATCAACCCGATGATCAGCAGGGTGGGCAGCGCCAGCATCCAGGTGAACCCCCGCCCGACTCCGGCGGACAGGGTGAGCATCAGACGGTCGACCAGCCCCAAAGCCTCCGTCGTTGACGCCGCCGCAGGGCTGAGCCCTTCCAGCGCCAACGCCCCCGACACCACGAGCAGGGCGGCAAGCGCCAGGGGAACGGCCGCCGCCAAGCGCATACGCCCCGCTGCGGGCAGCAGGGGCACGCACAAGGCCAAGGCGGCAAGGCTGACATGGGGGGCAATCAGCAGCCCGGCCCCGGCCAGCCCGCCGGCAGCCACCGCCCCCCCCATCCGGGCCCCCTTGGCACTCAGCGTCAGCACCATCCCCCACAGGACCAGGGCAAGCGCCAGGGGTTCGGGCGCGCTCACATGGGCTGTGATGGTGGCAATCGGCGTGACCCCGGCAAGGGCCGCCGCCAGCACAGCCCAGCCCGGCCCCAGCAGGCGCCGCGCCAGAGCAAACACCGCCGCCACCACCGCCAGCATCAACACAGCAGAGGCTCCGCGCCCCGCCTCGATCAGCAGGGCATCCAGCCCCTGGGCGAGGGACCGGGTCACCACCGCCTGCCCCTGCAGGCCGAGACCAAACAGCGGCGCCTCGTGACTGAAGGCCCAGGGCCCCAAATGGTTCGGCCACGCATACAGGACGGCAAGCCCCACCCCCAAAGCGGCCAGGACACGCCACGGAATGGGCAGGGCAGCCGGATCCTGCGGGTGGGCGGAAGCCGGCCCAACCCCAGGCTCAGACGCGCGCGACATCATCCACCCTCAGTTGGACACGGGGAATGTCCCCCCACTCGTCCAGGCTCAACTGCCCGGCAACATGCAGCCGCTGACAGGCCAACAGGGCATCACCCACCGCCGTACCCACCGTACGAAAGGCAATGATCTCCAGTGCCTTGCCCCCCTCCGGCGCCACCAGCCGCGCCTTGATGTGCGCCTCCTTCAGCACCGTCGCGCCCTGCACCTGATGATCCAGCAGCGCAAAGCGCGGCGCAGGATTGCCTGCGCCGAAGGGTTGACACTGTTCCAGCATCCGCACCAGGGGAATGGTGGCAGCAGAGGCGGGGATCAGGCTGTCCAACTCCAGCACCGGCGCCAGAGCCCGCCCCTCCGCCTGACGGGCGACATAGTCTGCCAGAAACGTCCGCAGGGCTTCCAGCCTATCCCGGGCCACCTTGAACCCCGCCGCCATGGCGTGACCGCCCCCTGCCAGCAGCAACCCGGCCTGACGGGCCGCGATGACCGCAGAGCCCAGGTTGATGCCCTGGACGGATCGGGCGGAGGCTGTGCCCACATCCCCATCCCAGGCGATCACCGCCGCGGGGCGCTGAAAGCGCTCCTTGAGGCGGGCCGCAACGATCCCGATCACCCCCACATGCCAGTCCTCGCCATCCGCAATGACCAGCGGCGGCACTTGATCCTCCGGCAGGCTGGCAAGGCTGCCCAAGGCTGCCTCCAGGATCACCTGTTCGGTTTCCTGACGTTCCCGATTAAGGGCATTGAGCGTTTGCGCCAGGCTCTCCGCTTCGTCGAAAGAATCGGTTCGCAGAAGGCTCAGCGCCTCGGCCACCCGTCCCAGGCGCCCACCGGCATTGATCCGTGGCCCCAGCGTAAAGCCCAGGGACCCCGCGCTGGGCTTTTCCTTCAGGCCCGCCACGCGCGCCAACGACCGCAGCCCCAGGCGCCGACGTTTGGCCAGCACCTGAAGCCCTGCGGACACGAAGGCCCGATTGAGCCCAGTGAGCGGGACGATGTCGCACACAGTACCCAATGCCACGAGGTCGAGCCCGGCCCGCAGATCGGGCTCCGGTCGGTCTTCGCTGAACCACCCCTGCGCCCGCAATCGGCGGGTCAATCCGGCCAATACCATGAAACTGACCCCGACCGCCGCCAGTTGCTTCAGGTGTCCGGTTTCATCCAGCCGGTTGGGATTGACCATGGCCAGGGCCAGCGGCAAACGCGGTTCGGCGGTGTGATGGTCGATGATTACCGTCTCCAGTCCCACCGCCCCAGCGTGGGCCAGCGGTTCGTGGGCGGTGGTGCCGCAGTCCAGCGTCAGCAGCAGGGTCGCCCCTTGGGCCTTGAGGTGGTCCACACCGGCCACGGACGGGCCATAGCCCTCGCCCAGGCGATCGGGGATGTGGATGGCCACCGGGGTGCCCACCGCCTCCAGATAGCCCGCCACCAGAGCCGTCGAGGTGAGCCCGTCCACATCGTAGTCGCCGATGATGCCAATGGTCTCGCCCCCGCGAACAGCCGCCGCGATCCGCTCCACGGCAACATCCAGGTCCATAAGGGTGGAGGGATCGGGCATCTGGTCGCGGATTTTGGGCTCCAGCCAGCCCGGCACGGACTCCAAGTCGATGCCGCGGGTACAGATCACCCGGGCCACGGGCTCCGGCAGGCGATAGCGCTGGGCGCAGGCCAGCACGATCCGCTCCGGCACCCGGCGCAATTGCCAGGGGCGACCACTGACCCCCGTGAGGGAGGCCAGGGCCAAATCGTCCGGCGGCGGTTCGTGCAGTGCGCGCACCATCAGTCCACGGTGTGCTCGGTCATGACATGGCGAATGGTGCCCGCCTGGGTGTTCATGACCAGCGAATGGGTGACAACCCCGGCCTCTCCCGGCTCCACGCCCTCCAGCAGCGCGCCAGAGGTCACGCCGGTGGCGCAGAACAGCACCGGCCCGCTGGCCAGGTCTGTCAGCCCATAGACGCGGTCCAGATCAGTGATGCCGAGGCGCGCCGCCCGCCCCCGTTCCGCATCGTCCCGGAACAGCAGCCGGCCCTGGAAATCCCCTCCCAAGCAGCGCACCGCCACCGCGGCCAGCACGCCTTCCGGCGCACCACCGGAGCCGACATAGACGTCCACTGGACTTTCCGGCAGGGCGGTGGCCATGGCCCCCGCAACATCACCGTCACCGATCAACAGCAGCCGGGCGCCGGCCGCCCGGATTTCGGCAATCAAATCCGCGTGGCGCTCCCGCTCCAGCACGCACACCGCCAGATCCTCCACCTGACAGCCCTTGGCGCGGGCCACCGCATGCAAGTTGTCGGTGATTGGCAGCGAGATATCCACAGTGCCCGTCGGCACATCGGGTCCCACGGCAATCTTCTGCATATAGACATCGGGCGCATGCAGCAGCCCCCCCTTGGCGGCCATCGCCAGCACGCACAAGGCGCCAGGTTGCCCCTTGGCCGTCAGGGTCGTGCCCTCCAGCGGGTCCAGCGCGATGTCCACCGGGGTACCGCCCTGCCCCACCTGCTCGCCAATATACAGCATGGGGGCTTCGTCCCGTTCGCCTTCGCCAATGACGATGGTGCCGGCGAAGTGACCCTGGTTGAGGGCGGTGCGCATGGCATCCACCGCCACCTGATCGGCCTTGACCTTGTCGCCGCGCCCCACTTCACGGGCTGAGGCAATGGCCGCTGCTTCGGTTGCGGCCAGGGCCTGCAGGTCCAATAGGGGGGGCAAGGTGGGCTCGGTCATGACGAGGCGTCTCCGCAGCATAGGAAAGGGGCAGCATAGGAAAGGGGCAG
>CAZCBM010000314.1:0-3865 GCA_964496805.1 uncultured Rhodospirillales bacterium
CCGCCTGCCAGCGGGGCAACGTCCGGGCCACGGTGATGGCGTCCACGCGTGCTGCCCCGGCAACCCGCAGCACCCGCGCTGCCTCCGCCAGGGTGGCGCCGGATGTGACCACATCGTCCACCAGCAGCACGCGCGCCCCGCTCAAGGGCTCCCCCAGCAGCACCTCGAAGGCGCCGGCCACATTCCGTGCCCTCTCCGCGCGGCTGAGATGGCCTTGGCTGGGGGTCGCTCGAACCCGTCGAAGCAAGCCAGGGGCGTAGGTGGCCGCCGGCAGGCTGGCGGCCAGCGGCCGCGCCAGTTCCGCCGCCTGGTTATAGCGCCGCCGCCATAGCCGGCTCGGGTGGATGGGGATGGGGGCGATCAGATCGGCCCGCTGCATCTGGGGCGTCATCGCCGCCTGCAACCACCGCACCAGCAAGGGGGTCATTTCCAGCCGGTCCCCATGCTTGAAGCGCAGCAGCATGCGCCGCACCGGCCCCTCATAGACGAAGGCAGAGCGCGCCTGGCTAAAGGGGGGCGACTGGGTGGCGCAGCGCTCGCACACGGGGGCCGCCCCCGTCTCCGCCCGGTCAAGCGCCACGGGCGTACCGCAGCAGCGGCAGCCACCAGACCCCAACGGTTTCAGTTGTCGCCAACAGGCGGGGCAGAGGCCTGCGGTGGCCACCGCCGCCTCGCCACACGACGGACAGCGCGGCGGCAGAAGATGATCCAACCAGGGTTGCGATCTCATCCACTGTGCTATGTCCCTCAATGCCATGACTGATCCCACCACCACACCGCTCTTTGATCGTGCCCTGATCCGCCGCCACCGTCACCGCGCCACGCGGGGCGGAGGAGAGGCGGTGGATTATCTCCTGGCAGAGGGCGCAGAGTCGATGGCTGAGCGGCTTTCTCTCATCATGCGCCCATTCCCTCAGGCGGTGGAACTTGGGGCGCGCACGGACGCCCTGAAGGACAAGGTGACCGCAACCGGTAAGATCCAGCGGTATTTGACCGTGGATCTTGCCCCGCGACCAGGGCTCAGCGCCGTAGCCGATGAGGAGATGCTGCCGCTTGCCCCCGCCAGTGTTGATTTGATCCTGTCAAATCTATCCCTGCACAGCGTCAACGATCTGCCGGGGGTGCTGGTACAGGCGCGGCGGGCGCTGAAGCCAGACGGGTTGTTCCTGGCTTGCTTGGCCGGGGACACCACCCTGCATACGCTGCGCCAGGCGTGGCTGGAGGCGGAAACACACCTGCGCGGCGGGGCCGGCCCGCGGGTGGCCACCATGGCGGCCATGGCCGATGTGGGGGGATTGATGCAGCGCGCGGGCTTTGCGCTGCCGGTGATCGATAAAGAGGTGATCGAGGTCACCTACCCTTCGGCGTTGAAATTGATGGTGGAACTCAAGGCCATGGGGGAGGCGAACCCCCTCTCGCAGCGCCCCCGGCGTCCGGTGACGCGTGAGCTTCTGGCTGCCGTGGAAGCGACCTATCAGCGGCTGGCGGCCACCGAGGTGGACGGAGAACCACGGGTCCTGGCCACCTTTGACATTATTCACCTCCAAGGCTGGGCACCGGCCGACACCCAGCCGAAACCGCTTCGCCCCGGCACCGCAGGCAAGGACCTGGGGGAGGCCCTGGGGGGCCGCAGCGGCGGTTTATGAGGGGGGCGGCGCCAACACGCCGGTTGGGGCGGCCGTGACATCGACAACCACCGTCCCCGGGCCACCCATCGCAATCATGCTGTCGTCGGGGGGCTGGGGGGGCATGAGGTGGTCAAGGGAGGCAGGACAGTCTCCGGCCCAGCGCCGTCCATCACAGCGTTCGCCATTTCACCCAATCCGGGCAAGCTAACACCATGAGCGCGCAGCCCCACAGAGCCCCCAGCCCGGCGCTGGCCCGGTGGATCCGGGATTACATGTTCATCGAGCCGCCTGTCGGCCCGGCGAATATCGGCTTTGTCTTCGGCACCCCCCACCATACCGACGCCCACGCCGACAGGGCGGCAGACCTGTGGCACCGTGGGCTTGTGCCCCGGTTCATCGTCTCCGGCGGTGTCCGCACGGACCAAGGCGGGATCGAAGCCACAGAGATCGCTGCCAAGATGATGGCGCGAGGCGTCCCTCGGGAGGCGATCCTGCTGGAGACCGCCGCCACCAACACCGGGGAGAATGTTCGCAACAGCCTGCCCATCCTGGAGCGGGAGACGCCGGGTGGACTGGCAGCCATCGGGTCTGTGCTGGCGGTGGGCAAGATCTATGCGGCCCGTCGCTACCTGATGACGCTGAACGCCCATCTGCCGGGGCGGCAGCTCTCCATCGCGCCGGTGAACAATTTCTCCGTGCCCCCAGCGCGATGGACGGAGGACCCGGCGTTCCTGCGCCTGGGGGTGGCGGAGTGGAACAAGGTCTGGCGCTATAAGCAGAAGGGGTTCATCCGGGAGATTGATCTCAGCGGCCTGCCGACAGTGCCACCGCCCGGGCGCGACGATGGGCTGCCCGCTCCGGCAGATCATCCAGAGGGTCACCGGGCAGAGGGTCACCGGGCAGAGGGGCATCGGGATCCTTGTCCTCATCAGCCTCGTCCCGGCGGTGTGTCTGGCGCCACAGGGGGGCGGGCAGGCCCTGCCCGGTCAGGATCCAGGCCCAGGTGAGGACCTGCACGCAGCGGATGGACAGGCTCAGCAACATCAAGAAACCGAAGGCCCAGACGGTGATACGGATCTGCTGGGTAAAGGGAGTCTCCACACGGCGCGGGCGCGTCCCGATCAAGGGCGAGCGATCCAGCGGCGGCCGATCGGTGCCCACCGGACTGGTGCTATCCAGCGGGCGATCCAGCACGGCCAAGGGGCTCAGCGGGCTCAGCACGCCCCAGCGCTGGGCCAACTGGCCCGCAGCCGCGGTGTCGCCCTGGGCTGCCAAGGCGCGCAGGCGTTGAGCAACCAGCCAGTGCAGAACGGCACGGGGAGGCTCCGGCACCTCCGGCGGCAGCGGCGGCGCCTGCCATTGCCCGGCCCCGGCCGATGGCGGGGACAGCAACCGGTCCAAATCGCGGGCAAACGGCCCCGTCTGCGGGATGATGAACAAGTCCAGCCCGGGCTGCCGCAACAACGCCTCCGGACCAAACAGCAAGGCCGAGGCAACACCATCCAATGAGAACACCTGCACCCTCAGCGGATCCTGCCCCACCGCCAAGCGCTCAGCCAATAGCCCCTGGTAGGCGGCCGAGGCGACCGGGTCGGCCAGCGGCTGCGGCCCCACCAGAACCAGCAAGGATCCCGACTGGGTGGTCTCCAGCCCCAGCCCCAGGGCACGGGTGATGGCATTGCCCCCATAAAAGGCGGTGGGCGCAGCCAGTTCTTCCAGCAATCGTGTGGGGAACGCTGCCTCCGCACTGGATAGACTGAGCGGCGGTGCCCCCGGGGCTGCCGGCCCCAGCACAACGCTCAGCGGGCGTTGATCGGCCAGGATAAGCAATTGATCCGCCAATCGCGCACCATGCAACGCCATGCGCGCGGAACGGTCCACCACCACCGTCAAGGGGGACGACGGCGGCAAGTCCAGCCCCGGCAGGCGCAAAGGGGCCGGCCCGGCCACGGCCTGCGGGATCGTAAAGCTTGGCAGAACGGCGGAGGGCCCCCCAAGGCTCAAGGTCAGGGTGAGACCCTCCTGCCCAGCGATGCCCATCTTCGTCACCCCCAGGGGGCTTAGGGCATCCATCAGCGGCGCGGCCTCGCCCTCAAGGCTGAGCGCCCGGGCGGGGCTGTCCGTTCCGGCGCTGTTGAGTGCCTGGACCCGGGGGAGCATCAGCACCGGGCCTGCGTCGCTGACCTGCGCCACCAGCGGTATCGCCAGGGTGAGACTGACCGTGGCCTGTGCGGGGC
>CAZCBM010000315.1:0-3864 GCA_964496805.1 uncultured Rhodospirillales bacterium
CGATGGTCACCGTCTCGCCCTCGTGGATCTTCACCAGGTCGTTGCGGGCATCCGGAGCTTTGTTCGGGGAGCCTTTGCCTTCGACATGGATGTCGATGCTGGCCGTGTCGCGGGCGCCGTGCTCGTCTTCGATGGTGTACTTGATCCACACCACCTTCTTCTCGCCCTTGTTCAAATAGTCGAAGTCGTCACCGGCCTCGAACACCACCTTGCCGTTCTTCAATTCGGCTTTGCCCAGCACATTGCCGTCCCGGTCCATCGGCAGACCCAGCTCAACGATCTTCAGCTTGCTGTCCTTACCGTCCGGATCGCTGTCGTTCTTCAGGGCGTCGATGGTCACCGTCTCGCCCTCGTGGATCTTCACCAGGTCGTTGCGGGCATCCGGGGCTTTGTTCGGCTTGTCATCCCCATCCTTGTGATAGGAGATCTTGAAGCCGCTGATGTAGAAGTCGCTGCTGTCGTTATAGAGCCCATATTTGTTGGGGTGATCGGTGCGATGCCAAGCATCGCCCTCCTTGTTCACCGCATACTCGGTGGCTTCGACGCTGAGTGAGCGCACGTCCTGGTGCTTGTCAAAGCTCAGCTTGGTCCAGACCCGGCCATCCTTGTCGCCGGTGACAGTGATTTCCTCCACCACATTGCCCTTGCTGTCCCGGGCAACGATGATGGCGGCCTCGTACAGGTCTTCGCCGGCATAGTGCTCGGTATAGAAGGCAGCGAAATCAAACTGCGCATGGGTGATCGGGCCCTCGGCCTCGAACACTAGGGACTCACCGCCAACGCCGGGCTTGTAGCCTGCTTCCTCATTGCGGCCGGCATGGTCGCCGCCCTGCACGGTGACATCATCCACCGTCAGGCCCTGCTTCACCCGCAGATCGCCGCCTTCCTTGTCGCCATCTGCCTCAAACCCGCGGATGGTGACGCCGTTCTTGCTCTCGCCGGATTTGACGGTGTGCCCGAAGTCGCCGAGGCTGACGTGCACTTCCTCGCCCGGGTGATCAACAGGCGCGTTCTTCAGCCCGGCATCCACCTCATGCACGGTGCGCCCGGCCACGATGTGGAAGGCATCGGTAATGCCGTGGGCGTTGGCGTCGCTGTCACTGCCCCAGTGGCCGACATCCTGCTTGACGAAGCTGCTGCCTTCCGGCGCCACGAACTGGATCTTGTATTCCCCGGCCGGCGCCTTGAATTCGTACCAGCCGTCTTTGTTGGTGGTGGTCTCAGCCACCTCGTTGCCGTGCTGGTCCAACAGGACAACCCGCACACCGGCGACGCCCTTTTCCCAACCGCCTTTGCCCCACTCGGTATTGTCATGATTTGCGTCATCAAACACGCGACCGATCACAGAGCCGGTGGCGTCTTTGTCGTGCTTCCAGGTGTCGAAAATGAAGGTCATTGGTCTGTCTCCTGAAGGGAAGGCGGTGAACATGGGCCGAGCGCTCTTTCATGAGCATCACCGGCGATTGACGATTGTTTTTTCGGAATACCTGAAGAATGACAACGAAAATTCCCTCAAATTTTAACCAATTGATTTGATAAGTAAGGACTTAGTAGGCATTTTTTACCTACTATTACTTGATACAATTGAAGGAGATTGAGCGCTTGCCAATCACCCGATCCGCCGTTAACAAATTGATTTCAAAGCGTTAATCAACCCGTTGATGATTGCAGGAAAAACCCATGCACAGCCCCGGCTTCGACGGCCCCACCGGCACCGTGGAGACCCTGTGGATCGACAGCGAGGCGCTTGCTGGGAACCGCCTGGGGGCGCCGGTGCGCCGACGGGTGGATGTTTACCGACCGGCAGAGGCCCCCGAGTCGCCCCCGCTGCTGGTGGAATTGGCCCCCTGGGGCAGCTCCGCCTTGGCCCAGACCGGCTGGCGGGGACGCGGCGAGACCACGGTGGAGCGCCTGGACCGATTGATCACCCATGGGACCATGCCGCCCGTGGTGGTGGCTTTCCCTGACACTTGGCTCTGGGTTGGGGGCAATCAGCATATCTCCAGCCCGGTCACGGGGGATTGGGAGAGCTTTCTGGCCCAGGAGATGCTGCCCCAGGTGGAGGCCCTCACCGGTGCAGGAGGCCCCGGCCGGCGGGGTCTGTTCGGCAAAAGCTCAGGCGGCTATGGGGCAGTGTGCAACCTGATGCGTGCGCCCGATGTCTGGGCCGCCGCGGCCAGCCACGCCGGCGATATGGGGTTCGACCTTTGCTACCGGCCTGACTTCCCGGCCTTGGCCCGGGCGCTGGCCCGCCATGGCGGTGCCGAAGGACTGATCCGCGCCTATCAGGAGGATCCCCGCGCCCCCTGGCCGGTTGAGCAGGCCATGATGCTGCTGGCCTTGTCGGGCACCTACGACCCCGCCCCCGATCAGGAGGGCGACGCAGCGGCGCCCTTCGGCTTTCGCGCGCCCTTCGATCCGCAAACCTGCGAGATGGATGCGGAGCGGTGGCAGGCTTGGATGGCCCACGACCCGTTGAGACTGGCGCCCCAGCACCCAGACGCCCTGAACAGCGCCCGGCTGCTGTGGATCGACTGCGGCACGGAGGATGAGGTCAACCTGCTGTATGGCGCGCGGCGTTTGTCCGGCTGGCTGAAGCAGCAAGGCATCGCCCACCAGTATCATGAGTTCGCTGGCGGCCATCGCGGGCTGGACCATCGCTATGATGTGAGCCTTCCCGCCCTGGCCAGGGCGCTTGCCTGACCGCCCCACCGGCGCTACCTCCGGCGGGTACCCTGAGAGGAGGGCATCGGACAGTGGCGGATACCGCTCATCCCCCTATCGCTGAAAAAGACGGGCTGATGCCCGTGCTGGTGCGCGCTGCGGGGCAGTGCCTTGGTTTCATGGTGCCCGTTCTTGTGCTGGCATTGACCTTGGCGCTGCTTGGGCCGTCCTTCCGGGTCCCGAACCTGAAGGCGGACATGCTCTGGCTGGTGCTGGCCCCCCTGACCGCACTGACCCCTGTCCTGGTGGCCGCGTGGCTGGAGCGGCAGGACGAGGGGATCTGGCAGCCCTGGCGGCGATGGCTGCCGATGCGGCGCCACGGCTGGATGCTGGTGCTGTGGACCTATTCGCTGCTTGCCCTGGCCAGCGTTGTGTTTGCCGCGTCCACCTGGCTCAGCTTTGCTGTCGCCAACCAGGTGTTCGGCTCCCGCCGGTTCCTGAGCATCGGTTTTGTGCTGGCCTCCGCTGCGGTTCAAATCGGGGGGGTCTGGGTGCTGGTGTATGGCGCGGTGCAGCGGGTCTATCGGTTCCCACCGGATCATCGGCGCAGCCTGTATGCGGGGCCGGTGCTGGCGCTGGTGGCCGTCACCGCCACCTGGACGGCCATGCGGGTGTTGTGGGGGCGCTATTGGGTGGGCAGCGTGGTGCAGCTTGATGAGTTGATCCAGCCGGGTGTCTGGCCACGGCTGCTGGAGGCGCTGCTGATCGGGGGCGCCTTTGGTGTCGCGCTCAGCGTGATGCTGCTGGCCCTGTGGGTGGCCATGGCGCGGATCAACCGGGCCGGCATTCCCCTGGCCGAGTTGCACGCCGGCAGCCGCCGTCGCTTCGCGCGGCGCGACCGGGAGGTGTTCTGAGATGTCGCTGGCAACCTCAACCACCGAATTTCCCTGGCGATCCCTGGGTCCCTTGTGGGGGCGGTTGCTGGTGGGGGATCCCCTGTGGTTGCTGGTGGGCGTGGCGTTGGTGGGGACGACCGGCGCTGTTCTCAGGACCTATGGCGAGGAGATGCTCATCGCCCTGGCACGGGACACCGGCTCCCTACCCTCGGCCACGCTGGTGCTGTTCGGCCTGCCGATCCTGGCGGCAATCTGGTGGCTGGCCACTTGGATCACCCGCTGGGACAGCGATCGGCGGGGCCTT
>CAZCBM010000316.1:0-3856 GCA_964496805.1 uncultured Rhodospirillales bacterium
GGTGACCCAGCGTTGGACGCCGCCCTGCCGGGCTGGGCCGAGACCCTGGGAGCCGAACCGGCACAGGCGGCGTTGCGCCAGATCGTGGATCAGGCACAGACCACCGTGGATCATCTGGCCGAGCGGGAGGAAGACTTGCTGGTCACCGTGCGGGAGGGGCTGGGCGATGCCACGGCCTGCCTGAGGGATGGCGCGGGTGCCCTGCTTGGCCCACGGCTAAGCGAGCGGGATGCTCTGGCGGCTCAGCGAACGGAACGTCGGCAGGCCAGTCTGCACCCGCTGTTGGCCCTGGTGGCCCTGGTCGTGGGCGCCAGTGGTGCTGCGCAAGCGGCCCTGGTGAGGCTCACCGCCCCCACGCCCCAAGCGGCCGGGCGGGCGCGGACGATGAAAATGGCGGAGATCATTGCCCTGTGGCATTTGCCCCATGCTCGCGCCCACCTGGTGGCCCTTCGGCGGGGAACGGCCCCCTTGGCAGCGTTCACCGCCCTTTAGCAGCCCGCAGGGTCCCGACCCGCCCGTCTGTTTGACCTTGGCGACCTTTGCCCCACAAGCACACAAGGTACAGGTTTCTAACTTTCTGCAAACGCCTATAGTGTTATGTGCATTCTTCGGTCGGCCGTCCCTGGGAACGGCCAAGGTTGGACGGTCGTTTGCCCCATGCTCACCATCCTAACAGTTGATGACGCAAAGCCGATCCGCCTTCTGTTGCGGACGGTTTTGCTGGCGCTTCCAGACGTCAAGGTGATCCAGTGCGAGGGCGGGCAGCAGGCGCTGAAGGAACTCAGCACCCGACCCATCGACATTGTCGTTACCGATTGGAACATGCCGGACATGAGCGGGATTGACCTCACCCGCTTCATTCGCAGTGGCAAGCGGGTGCAGGATCGGTTTGTCCCCATCATCATGCTCACCGGCCATGCGGATCGGGAAAATGTGGTCTTGGCCCGGGATGCCGGGGTGGATGAGTTTCTGGTGAAGCCCATCCGCCCGTCGGCCCTCTATCTGCGTTTGGATGCCGTTATCCAGAACAGGCGCGAATTCGTCGTTACCCAACACTATTTTGGCCCTGATCGGCGACGCAAGGATATCCCGGTCCCCGGACCAGATCGAAGGATCGCCAATCCAGAAACCGAGTTCCTGGACTGAGGTATAGGGGCGCCGTACCCATTGCCATAGTTTCCGTGTGAAGGACCTAGACCATGACTGAACCAGCGCCGCGCCCCCGCAAAATTCGCCCACCCAACGATTTAAAGGCCAAGGCTGGCCATCTTAATCTCAAGGCTCGGGCCGCGGCGGCTGCGCAGATAAAGCCGCCTATCATGGAGTTTGACTTCCCCGGTCACGCCCTGCCATTGGTCAGCCAATGCCGGGATCATGTCCAGGCAGGCGACCTGAAGGCCGCGTTTGAGATCGCCCACGACCTGAAGGGTCAGGGGGGCAGCTTTGATTATGGGCTCATTACGCTGCTGTTCGGGAACATCGGCAAGTTGTGCCGCCTGCAGACCAAACAAACCAAAATGCTGCACAGTGTGATCTTGGCCCACCTGGACGGCGCCGACTTGGTGCTGCGTCAGGCCTTGACCGGCGACGGGGGCGACATCGGCACCGCGCTGATGAAGGAAATGGATCATATTCGCCAACGCCTCGAAGCGGCCTGAGGCATCAAGTGCGGGCCGTCCCCGGCGGAAAGAGCCCTGTTCCCACAGGCATGATCCGGCTTTCATGTGCATGACTTACCCTTCGGCGGGTGAGCACTGTCCGGCCCATGGTGGGATCGCAAGGGATGAGCCGACAAACTGTATTCGAGCGCTTCAGCGACGCTGGCGCTAGCCCCTGGGGCCCTGAGGCCAGCGACCCGGAGGCCCGGGATGGCGACGCCAGCCTACCCGCGACCGGGGACCGCCCCCTCTATCGCGTCTTGTCCTTGGACGGCGGAGGTATTCGCGGCCTTGCCACCGCCCGCGTGCTGGAGGAGATCGAACGCCAGACCGGCAAGCCCATCGGTGAGAGCTTCGATCTGATCACCGGCACCTCGGCCGGGGGAATGGTGGCCCTGGCGCTCACCCGCCCGGACCCCAACACCCCTGGCAAACCGCTCTACAGCGCCCGGGATGTGGCTGAGCTCTTCTCGGAGAATGGCGGCGAGATCTTTCAAAGCAAATGGTACTCACCCCTGACCAACCTGTTTGGCGTGCGCCATAGCCGCAAGCCGCTGCGCCGGGTGCTGGAGCGCTTCCTGGGGGATGCAGAGGTGGAGGATGCCACCACAGACATCCTGGTCCACACCTACGACCTGAAATCCCAGTCGCCGGTGCAGATCCGTACCCGCAAGAACGCCCGCGACCCGGACGAGCGCAAAGGCCAGTGGAACTATCGGATGGCGGATGCCGCGATGGCCACGTCTGCCGCGCCCACCTATTTCAAACCCATCGACGTGGAAACCATCGACGGCCCTGGCAGCCCCGGGGGGCGTCGCCAGACCCTGATCGATGGGGGCATCTATGCCAACAACCCGGCCGTTTTTGGCCTGAAGGAGGCCCAGAAGATCATGCCCAAAGGGCATGAGGTGCTGGTGGTGAGCGTCGGAACGGGCGACAGCAAGCCCGATTTCCAGGCCGAACAGGTGAAGCGCTGGGGGCCGTTGTCCTGGATCAGTCCGCTGAACGGCGTGCCCATCCTTTCCATGGTGCTGAACGCCCAGGCCCGCGGCGCTGATCAGGTGATGAAGACGGCATTGGGGGATCGCTATGTGCGCATCAATGCCGACCTGGACGATCCCCGGTTGGGCAAAGACGCCCCGGACAAGGCCTTCGATAGCGCCAGCGAGGACAATATCCGGCGCATCGAGGCCATGGCGCGATTGATGGTCAAAGACAACCAGGCAGAGATTGCCCGCGCCGCAGACATGCTGGAGACCCGCCGCTATATCAGTCGCGACGGGTTCCACGCGGCGTTTGTGGCCCGCAATGGCGCCGACGCTGGGCGCCGCCTTGGGCTGGAACGGGCGGGCCCCACCCAAGACCCGGACATCCAGGCGGATCGCTCGCCCTGGACCGCAGCGGTGGCCGATCAAAATGCCCGCGCCGCCCCCACGGAAGCGCCGCTGCCGGTGCCCGCTCCGGGCAAGACCCGCAGCCGCGCTCTGCAAACGCCCCGTTTGGGCTGACGTCTCAATTATTTTATGCGGGTTGGGGACGGGTCGAAGGCGCAATTGGCCGAAACCGGCCAGGGACTCTGACGCCATGAACCCAGGCCCGGGACTCAGGCCATGCGCTCGGCCAAGTGGCGCCAGGGGCGGGGGTCGCCCCCCCAATGGGCGCCGGCCAGCCCATGGACCCACGCCGCCCGGCGGATCAGGCACGGTGAACAAGACAGCACGCTGGCGAGGCTGGCCATCCGGTCTGCCAAGACCGAGTCGGAGCGCGCCAACGCCCCGTCCAGGGGATTGGCCAGCATGGGGCCCACCTCGGCCACCAAAGGTCCCCAAACGCCTTTGGGATCAATAATCCGCCAACCCGCTGGCCCATTGAGGATGTTGCCGTGGTGAAAATCCCCATGGAGCAGCCGCGACGGTCCGGCCTCCTGCGCCAGCGCCTGCACCGCGTCCCATGCCGCCGGGGGACCCGCCGTTTGCAAAACCCGGTAACGCTGAGCCAGGGTGGGCAACCGCCCCCGTAGCAGGGCCGAGACCCTGGGGGGCGCGTCGCGGCAGTGAAGGGCCGTGAACGCCGCCAAGAGCCGCGCCCATCCCTCAGCCTCGGGGAGGCCGGCAAGGTCCAGCCCCGGGCGCAGGGCCTCCAAGATCAGGCCTCGCCGTGTCTGCGCCAACACCCGGACAGCGCCCCGCCGAGCCCCC
>CAZCBM010000317.1:0-3833 GCA_964496805.1 uncultured Rhodospirillales bacterium
CATCAACAGCAGCAGCTATGGTGACACCGCTGGTCGGGGCTACCAACAAGGGGGGGCTGGTGGAGCAACGGCCTCAGACTCCGGCGCCAATGGTGGCTTTGGTGGGGGCGCCGGCGGCCATGGCAACTGTTACATCGGGTCTGGCGGGGCCGGCGGCTACTCCGGTGGCGGATCGGGCGGCTACTCCGGTGACCTGCGTGGTGGCGGCGGCGGCAGCTACAACTCGGGCGCCAACACCGCCAATGTCGGGTACAACACCGGCCACGGGTACGTGACGATCGAGCTGCAATAGAGCGTTTCTTACCACAACATGGGACGCCGATTTGGGATCGGCGCCCCATCTGGTTTATTTGGTGTGGCTCGGATGATCCCCTTCGTAGCCTGGCCATGTCGAGGTCCTACGCTCCAGACCCACCGGGCCGGCTCAATCAGGCAGGGGGATGAACTCTTCGCTGTCGCCGGGGACCAGGGCGAAGCGCTTGCCGGTCCAGTCTGCTTTGGCTTGGTCGATGCGGTCTTTTCGTGACGAGACGAAGTTCCACCAGATATGGCGCGGCCCATCCATCGGCTCGCCCCCCAGCAGCATGAAACGGGAGGGCTGGGTTGCGCGAACGGTCACGATGTCCCCCGGACGAAGTATGAGGAGTTGATGGGGGCCAAAGCGATCCCCGGCGATGTCTATCTCCCCGTCGACGGGATAGAGCGCCCGCTCGGCCATCTCCGCATCAATCTCCACTGAGGCGCCGGCCGCAAGCTCAATGTCGGCATAGACCATGGGGCTGGACACCGGAACGGGGCTGGACGCGCCGGCGAAGTGCCCGGCAATCACCCGGACTTGTTTGCCCTCGCCATCCAGGATGGGCAAGTCGGCGGCGGCCGTGTGGCTGAAGGCCGGCGCGGCCTCCTCCTGTCCGGCTGGTAGGGCCACCCAAGCCTGAAGGCCGAACAGCCGCTGTCCCGTCTCCCGCCTTTCCGGCGAGGTCCGCTCCGAATGGACAATGCCTCGCCCGGCGGTCATCCAATTCACCGCGCCAGGATCAATGGGCAGGGCGGTTCCCAGGCTGTCACGGTGGTAGATCTGACCATCGAACAGATACGTGACGGTGGACAGGCCGATATGGGGATGGGGGCGCACATCAATGCCGTTGCCGATCAGGAACTCGGAGGGACCCATCTCATCGAAGAAGATGAACGGCCCAACCATGCGCCGGTGACGGGATGGCAGCGCGCGCCGAACCTCAAAGCCCCCGATGTCATGGGTGCGCGGAACCAGGGTCATTTCAACCGCTGGGCAGGCTGGGGCGTCCTGGTCGGTGGGGGCGGGGCAATCTTGCCAACTCATGACGGGGCTCCAAGGGCGTGCGGGACCAATCAGACTCTATTAGGTGGCGCTCATGGTGCCATGAACAAGGGAGCGGTCGGACCAGACCGCAGAGGACAACGATTTAGACTTCATGCCCATGATGGAGCGTCCGGGTGGTCGCTTGAGCGATCCCCGCTGTGGCGCTTGCCACGTCTGGGTCCTACGCTCTGATTGGCAGGCCACCGGCGTGCCCGTCACAGTCTGCATGGGGCCAGATCTTGCCCTTCTCCAAGAAACCTGAGACGGCGGCTCAGGCCGGTACTCTTTGGCCGTCCCAAGCGTGGAGCTCGCCACTGTGGTCCGGCGTTGCGTTGTTCACCACGGCCAGCAGGTGGCGGGCGGCATAGCCCGGGCTGAAGAGTTTGCCCTCCGCCACATGGCCCTGAAAAGGACCAGACAGGTCACTGGCCACGGTGCCCGGGTGCAGCCCGAGGATCACATGCTGCGGGCTCTTGCGGGCTTGTTCGATGGCAAGGCAGCGCAGCACCTGGTTCAGGGCGGCTTTGGAGGCACGGTAGGCGTACCAGCCCCCCAGTCGGTTGTCTGAGATGCTGCCAACCCGCGCGGACAAGGCTGCAAACACCGCACGCTCCTTGCGTGCGAACAGGGGCAACAGATGCTTGGCCACCAGGGCTGGACCGAAGCAGTTGATGCGGTGAACCCGCTCAAAGGATGCCAGGCTGAGCGCCCGGTGGGATTTCTCCGGTCCCAGGCCGGTGTTGGGGTCATGCAGGATGCCGGCGGCAACGATCACCAGGGAAGGCACCTCGCCGGCTTGCTTTAGGGTCTCTGCTGCCAGGGCAATGCTGTCCTCATCCTCAAGGTCGATCTGGCCGGGGCTGATTTTGGGACCCTGGGGTACAGCCCCTGTTCGGGACAGCGCATGGACGCGCGATACCCGGTCACACGCGGCCAGCTCCTGCGTCAGGGCCGCACCGATGCCGCCGCTGGCACCCACAACAAGGGCCGTGAGGGGCGCGGCGAAACTGTCCAGGGTTGGCGCTGGGGCCTGATCGGCGGGCAGGGGATGGGGGGCGTCGGACATGATCGGCAGCCGGGGGAAGGGGCGGAACAGCCCTCTTCCAGATGGATCACGGCCCGGGGCTGTCGAGGGGGGATCACGTCATGGGAGGGATGGCAAGGCGCGGTATCTCGATTGCGGGGCACCGGTCCATGACCACCGATAGCCCGGCTGCCTCAGCCCTGTCCTTGGCCGCCTGATCCACAACACCCAACTGCAACCAGACAGCTTGGATTCCCAGCCTCTCCTTGTGGGCGATGGCCTCGTCCACAATGGCACCGGCGTCTTCGGAGCGGCGGAAGATGTCCACCAGGTCCACAGGCTCGGTAAGGTCGGCGAGGTTTGCGCTGACGGGCTGTCCATGGATGCGCTGTCCCGCCGCCACGGGATTGACGGGATAAACCTGATAGCCGCGCTGCAGCAGAAAACCCATGACGTGGTGACTATCCCTCTGGGCCTTGGGGCTGGCGCCCACCAGGGCAATGCGGCGACAGTCAGTCAGCACCCGGCGGATCAGGGCATCGTCGTTTTCGGGGTGGGTCATTGGGTGGCTCATGACTATTGGGCGTCCCGTTCTGCGCCCACCAGGAACAGGACATTGGCCCGCTCCGTGGCTTCCAGGGTCACTTCTGTGCTTAACGGTTCATACCAGGGCTGACGGGAGAAATAGCGCTGGAGATCGGGGTTATTGAAGATGTAACCGTGGCGGGCAAAAATCTCATTGCGCGCATAACGCAAGACGGTGGTGTCATAGCGGGCCAGCAGATCGGCCACATCCGCATCGCTCAGGGCGCGCTCAGCACTTTGCGGCAACAGACCCGCAGCGCCACCAGGGGAGAGCAGCGCCAACCGCAGTGGCAGCGGGCGGGCCTCTGGCGGCGTTGTCAAGACGCGGACACCGCCGGGCTCCGGCTGCCAATCCACAGGGGTACACCCAATTACCAGCCCCTGAGGGGGGGGCGTGATCCTAACCGTCAGGGGGCTCTGCGTTCGGGCGTCATGGGGTCCGCCCAGAACGGCCAGAATGCGGGCCTCGCTGGGGCCAAACGGGCCGCTACCCAAGCGGTCCATGGATCTCTGCCAGGCACGTTGGCGCCGTCGCCAAGCCGCAAGGTCGGGTGTCTGATCCAGGCAGAACGCTTCTGCCAATGCTGGCAAAAGGTCCCCAGACACAACCCCTTGCCAGAGAGGCATGGCACCAGGCAGAGGCTGATAGCTCAGGGAAAGGCGAGCCTCCGCACCGGCGGGCAAGGTGAGACTGGCGCTGCGCCGAATGGCAGGTTGAAGGTCCATCAAACCCGGGGCCGAGGGTAATACGGCCAGGGCTTCATACACCTCAGCGGTCAGCGCGTCCGGCGGAGGCGCGGTGCGGCTGGCCGCCAAGGCTTGATGGAGGCGCACCAAGGGAAGCCCTGCCGCCTCCAGCGCCCAAGTGACGTCCTGGCCTTG
>CAZCBM010000318.1:0-3826 GCA_964496805.1 uncultured Rhodospirillales bacterium
ACAGGCCATGGCCGTGGCCCTGCACCCCCTGACGTCGCCGCGCTGGGTCTGGGGCCTTTGGCAGAGTGCTGTGCTGGCCCCCAACCCCCAGGACACGCCGGGCTTCCCAGACGCTCCCCCGGCACCCATCCCCGACGGCTGGGGGCTGGCCAACCCGGTGGGGCATGTGCAGGGAACCGACTTCCTCGCCTATTACACGGCCGGCTATCAGGTGGCCCACGGATGGACCCAAGAGGTCTACAGCACACCCCATCGCGAAGCGCTGCATGGGCATATCGCAGGGTTTGACACCCGCGCCTTTGGCTTCGCCTATCCTCCCTATCTCTGGCCGGTGCTGGAGCCCCTGGGAACCCTTCCCTATCAGTGGGCCTTGTGGATTTGGCTGGGCGGCATGGTGGCAGTCATCGTGATTGCCCGTCAGGTCATCCAGCCTGGCTGGGTGAGCCTGCTGCTGGTGCTGAGCTATCCGGCCGTGGTGCAGAACCTGATTACGGGGCAGAATGGTGCGCTGTCCGCTGCCCTGTTGATGGGGGGATTGGCGGCGCTCAGCCGCGGCCGCCCGCTGCTGGCGGGGCTGTTGTTCGCGGCCATGGGGTTCAAGCCGCAATTGGCCATCCTGCTGCCCCTGTTCCTGCTGGCCGGGCGGGAGGTCCGCGCCTTTGTCGCCCTGGGAGCTGCAGGCGTGGGTTGGCTGGCCTTCACCGTGGCCCTGTACGGGGTGGAGCCGTGGCTGATGTGGGTGGATCAGGTGCGCGAATCGGCCGGCTATCTCACCGCGGACGGCAACCCCTTCGCCAAGGTGCCCTCGGTTTTTGTGGGGGTCTTCCGACTGACAGGCTCAGAACAGGCCGCCCAGGCGACTCAGGCTCTCAGTGGGGTCGCGGCCTTGGGGGCAGGACTTTGGATTTGGTGGCGCAGTCGGGACACGCTGGCTCGGCTTATGGCTGTGGTGGCGGCCATCGGCCTGTCCACACCGTATCTGTACGACTACGATTTGGTCATTCTGCTACCGGTTTTCCTGGGGCTGTGGGACCGTGCACAGCAACGGGGTGTTCAGTGGCGCGACTATGGCCTTCTGCTGGCCCTGTGGATTGCCCCCATCGGCCTGTGGCTGGTGGTGGATCCGTTGAGCCAGGCGGTGGGATTGCAGGCCCCCAGGGGCCTTCAGGCCGGTGCGTTGCTGTTTGTTATCTTGGGGGTTGCCGCAGTGGTGCGCGGGGCGCGTATGCCCCAGGATCGCCGCAGTTTATCCGCAGTTTCAGGATGAATGCCCCCTTCCGCTGAGAATGGGGATTTGATATGCACACGACCAGTATGTGAGTGGGAAGGGGCTTCGGCGTGTGGGCCTTTCTAAAATCGGAGCGTGGCAACCAGATCCACACCTACGCCTTGATCGTGGGCCTGTTGTCCTTTGCCTTGGTGGGGTCGCTGACGAACTTGGGTCAGCAGGCCGCCATCAGCTATGACCCGGATCAAGAGTTCGCGCCGGAGGATCGCGACACCACGCCTGTGGTGGGCCCGAAGGAGCAGCTGCGCGTCACCGAGGTGGTGTTCCCCTCCGACGGTACCTATCGACCGGGCGATGTGCTTACCTTCGACATCACCTTTAACGGCCAGGTGACCGTTGAGGATCCCCTGACCCTTGATGTGTTGATTGGCGCCGATGCCAACCCGCAGCGGTTCGCGGCGACCCTGCGCGGCCTTCCGCGCACCGACGACAGTTTCACCTTCGACCTTAACGTGCCCACCATCAATGACCTGGATGGCATTGATATGGTGGCGCTTTTGGGCATTGGGCCGTCCGGCATCGTCGATGCTGAAGGCGGAGAGAGAGACGTCTACCCCGTCCTGCCGCTGCAAGGGGACGAAGGCGACAACATCTTCATCTCTGTCGAGCCCGTGATCACGGCCTTCACCTTTCCTGACGATGGCACCTATGGCCGCGGCGACACGCTTACCTTTGATATTGAGACCAATATCCCGGTCACCGTTGCCCAAACACTGGAACTGGTGCTGCAAGTCGGCACCGATGACTTTGAGCAGGAAGTGCGGGTTGGCACACCGCAGCGAAACGGCAGCGCTTTCTCCTTCGTCTGGACGATACCGGCGGACTTCCGTGCTGATGATCCGGACGGTTTGACCTTCCAGGCACAGGTTCAGGGGCTGGCGACGGATGGCGCCGGCACCGGCCTGGATAGAACCCTTCCGGCGGACAGCGATGCCCTGCGGGGTATCCTGATCGACGTGCCGCCGATGGTGCTCACCCTGAATCTGCCGCCTGATGGGTACTACCGCCCCGGCGAGACCATGACGTTCGAAGTCATCTCCAACACCACCATGCAGGTGACCTCCCCGCTTGAGATGACAATCTTCATGGGCGAGGACGTGCAGGTTCCCTATGTCCTGACCAGCGCTGCCACCAGCGGTCAGCGCTTCCCCTTTGAGTTTCAGGTGCCCCTGGATCTGGCAGAGCCGGACTATGACGGCCTGCGCATGGATGTCAGCTTAGGCGGGAGTGCCACGGTGGAGGCTGGCGGTGATCCGGTGGACCTCACCTTGCCGGTTCCCTCCACGGCCCCGTCAGGTGTGTTCATCCACCTGCCGCCTGTGGTGACGGAGGTCATCGTTCCGCCCCCGGATACCTATACGTCTGACGAGCTGCTGGATTTCACCGTCGTCTACAACAGCGATGTGGTGCTGGCCGGTGATCACAGCATCACGCTTGCCATCGGCGAGAATGACGTGGGGGAGGAGTCCTATGCCGCCACGGCGCTGGACCCCATTGGCACCCGCGCCCGCCAGTTCACCTATCGCTTTAGGATCAACAGTGGTCCAGATGATGATGGCATCCGCGTCGCCTCGGCGATGTCGGTGACGCCCGGTGGCCTCGTGGACCGCGCCGGTGATCCCGTGTTCCCGGACCTGGGCGACCTGGATGCCGAAACCAGTGGCATCTTGATCGACCTGGGGGCGCTGAGGGTGGTGAGCATTACCCCTCCGCCCGATGGTCTCTACACCTACACCCCGCAGGATTGGACCTATCTGTTCTTCACAGTCCACTTCAACCAGCCCATTGAAGTTACCGGATATCCAAGGCTTGTTCTGGACATCGGCAGGGACGGGTACGCGACCAGTTTCATTGCCAAGCCCAGCGCCTCCGCCATGACCTTTCAGGCGCTGATCACGCCCCCTCTGAATGGAACAGTCGATGTCCGCACCACCATGCTGTGGTGGGGAGGGGCGTACCTGACCACGCTGGACAATCAGATCTATCGCTATGGCAAGGTCCGGGTGGTGGATCCGGAGACGCAATTGGCCTTCAAGTACCCGGGCATCCGTATCGACACCCGGGCGCCCTCCGTGGTGTCGGTGTCCAGCCCGGCCCAGACCTTTGAGGTGGGACAGCAGGTGCCCTTCACCGTGACCTTTGATGAGCCGGTGAGCCTCTCTGGCGGGACCGCCAGCCTTGCCTTTGCCATGGATACGGGCACATCCGCGCCCAAGGCGGAGGTTTCAGGCCCCCTCGGGCTCTCCACCGCCCTCACCCTGACGTACACGGTCCAACCGGGCGATGGGGACCTCACGGGGTTGGAGATCACGGACCTGGCCAATGCGCTTCAGGTTAGCGGTGGGACGCTGCGCGATGAGGTCGGCATTGATGCCAAGTTGGGCCTCCCAGGGGCGTCGGTGAGCCAAACCTTGGTGGATGGCTCGGGCCCCACGGGGTTTCTGGTGGGTGCGGAGTAACGCGGGCTTGCGGCGCGGCGCGGTCACCGTGCAGCCCCGGCCCCTCCCGCGGCCCTGCCCCACGCGCGGTTTGGCGTCT
>CAZCBM010000319.1:0-3770 GCA_964496805.1 uncultured Rhodospirillales bacterium
CGCGGCATATCCCGGCCACCGACCCGGAGGACCGGCGCCCCCCCACGGCCGGCCCGCGGCAGCGGGCCATCCCAGCCGGGGATGACAGGGAACGACTGATCTGTCCGGAGTGTGACTTCGTCCTCTATGCCAATCCGAAGATTGTCTGCGGGGCGGTCATCACCGATGGGGCAGGGGAGCGGGTGGTCATGGCCCGGCGGGCCATCGCGCCGCGGCGGGGCTGGTGGACGCTGCCCGCCGGCTACATGGAGAATGGGGAGACCGTGGCAGAAGGGGCGGCGCGGGAAGCCTGGGAGGAGGCACGGGCGAAGATCCGCATCCATGACCTGCTGGCGGTCTATAGCCTTCCGCAGATCGATCAGGTGCAGATCTTCTTTCGCGCGACCCTGGTGGAGGAGACTCTCGCCGCTGGTCCAGAAAGCCTGGAGGTGGCGCTGTTCTCTTGGGCGGAGATCCCGTGGGAGGCGCTGGCCTTCCCCACCGTCAAATGGGCGCTGGATGATTTCCGCGCCCGCCAGGGGCGGGACACCCCCGCCCCTGCCATCCGTGACCGGCCGCCGGGGTAAGAATAGCCGGCGGCCGTGGCTTGTCGCGACAAGTGTTTATGGGTTCAGGTATTCCACCTCGGCGTAGCCGTGACCGGCGTTCGTTCCCTGATTGGTGGAGGTGTTAGACACACCGGTGATGCCATTGATCCAGGAGCCGCCGCCGGCGCCGGCGTGGGTTGTGCCGTACCCGCCAGCACCCCCATGACGGCCACCGCCACCACCGCCATTGTGGCAATGGGGCGTGCCGCCGCCTCCGAAACCACCAAAGGTGCTGTAACAACTACTGTTCAGGCCACCGCGGGCATCGACCGTGAAGGGATTTGCACGATAGCTGGCATTATTGTACTGGTCGAGCCCATAGTTGGAAACGCTGGCCCCATTACCCCGGTAGTTACCCCAGTTCTCAGAGATGTCGCCGTTGCTGAAGGTTTCTCCGTCGCCATTGCCACGGTAGCGTCCGCTGTAACCATAGTTTCCGTAAGCGTTGGCGCCGCCCCCGCCGCCGGCGACCATGAACACGCTGGCCCCGTTGCCTGAGCCTTTGCCGATGAAGGTGCCACCGCCGCCGCCGCCGCCATGGTAGATGGACCCATTGCGATCCTGACCCGCTTGACCCACGACAAAGGTGAGCTTCTCGCCCTCGGTCAATTGAACATCGGCGCGGATGATCCGCCCGTTGCCGCGGTAAGAACTGCCGTTGTAGCCATTGCCGCCCCGCGCGCCAGCAGCGGTGATGCGGTAGGTGCCGGTGCGGGGCACGGTCCACACCTGATAGCCCTGAGTGGGCATGGTGTAATAGTCGTTGTTGCCATCCCAGTCGGTGTTGTAACTGGACCGGCAAGTGGCCAGGGCTGGGCCATAACGACCGGTCTGGCCACAATTGCTGAAGGTGTGGGAGGTGAAGTCGTAGAGATTGATGTTGCTGCCGGTCCCGGCCAGCGCCAATTGCACCCCGGCGCCCTGGATGGTGAGTTGTCCGGTGTAGCTGCCGTTGATATCGCGGGTGGCGCGGATGGACACCGCGCAGGACTTCTCCCGCTCGATGGTTTTGCCGTTGCACCCGTCGCTGACGATCTCAAAATCATCGGTGTTGGTGAGGCTGACGGTGAGGGTGGGGCTGGTGTTGCGCCCGCCATTGGTTAGGGTCACAGTCACGGGCTCACTCACCCGCGACTGATCGGTGACGTCCATGGCATCCGGTATGCCCTCGATGGTCACCTTGATGTCGTTCTGAGGCACCAGCAACATGTCGTCGCTGACCGTGCCAAACAGGCTGAGCACACTGTCACCGACATTGGTCACGGCCCCCAAGGCACCAATGCCCACGAGCCCGACCACCAAGCCGTAGGTTAGGGCTGTCGCGCCCCGCTTACCGCCCTTGTATAATCCACCCATCACGCATTCCCCTTGGTTAATGGATCGTCGAACAGTGAAACCGCGATTTGTAAGCCGCTTCAAGAATGCAGCAGCGGTTTCGCCGTCGCTTGGGGCGCAGAACGGAGGGCGCAGAAGGGAGCCTGAGGGGTGGGTCGGTCCTTACCCCTCGCTGAAGGCGCGGCTGAAGGCCCGTTGGAGGGGTTCAATCAGATAGCCCACAAGGCTGCGCTCGCCGGCGACAAAGCTGACATCTGCTTGCATGCCGGCGGTCAGCGTGCGCCCTTCTGGCAACTCCTTGCGGAGCGTGGACCATTCCTCCTCACTGAACTCTACGCGCGCGCCGAAATACTCGGTCTGGCGCTCCCGATCGACAGTGGCATCTTCGTTGATGCTGATCACGGTTCCCACCACCGGCGGAAGCCCCAGGTTGGCGATGGCTGTGAATTGGACCCTCACCTCCTGCCCTACCATGACGATGTCCCGGTCCTGCGGATTGACCTGCGCCTCGATCCAATAGTCGTCGGTGTCCGGAGCGATCTCAAGGATGGCCTGCCCTGGCGGGATGACGCTGCCCAGGGTGCGATATTGCAAGTTGAACACCTGCCCTGACAGCGGCGCGCGGACCACCAGGCGCCGTTCGATGTCCTGAGCCCCCTGAAGGCGCCCCAGGATGTCGGCCAACTGCTGCTCCACTTGGCGCCGTTGCTCCTGCACCTCGTTGTTGAGCTGGTTGCGTAGGTCGATGATGCGCAGGCGCGTCTCTTCGATGCGCTGGCGCGAGCGTGTTATCTCCGCCAAGTTTTGCTGGATCTGCCCTTCAAGCTGCGCTTCCTGACGCTTGAGTTCGCTCAGTCGGCTGGCCCTTTCCAGACGCTTGTTCACCAGTTCCTGGACGCTGGCGATCTCGGTCTTGATCAGCCGAAGCTGGGTGCGCAGCGAGTCGATCTGGGCCTGGAGCGCGGCTTGTTCCTGCTCCAACTGGCGGATCTGTTCCCGCGCAATGTCCTCCTGACCCCGGACATACTCAAGGCGTGAGCGATAGATGCCTTGCTGGTTCTCGATGGCATCGGTCATGGCGCGGCGCAGGCGGGCCTGTTCTGCCGCCTCCGGCGCCGACAGGATAACAGCCTCGAATTCCTCGCGGGGGAACGGAATGGCCTGCAGTCCCCGGCCTTCGGCCCGCAGGCGCGCCCGTTCGGCCTCCAATTGCAGGCGCTGGATGCGCAGGGCCTCCGTGGTGCCCTCAACGCCCTCGTCGGCCAGGATCATCATGGTCTCGCCAGCCTGTATCCGCGCCCCGTCCTCCACCATGAGTTGGGCCAGAATGCCCCCTTCCTCGTGGCTGACCGTTTGACGCTGTTCTTGCACCTTTAGGGTACCCAGCGCATGGGCCGCTTTTGTCAGCGGCGCCATGGAGGCCCAGACACCGAAGACGCCAAAGAACAGGGCCGCAATCAGCAGGCCCATGGTCAGCGGGCCACGGGCCATGGCCATGGGGCTGCCGGGATCGTCCTCGGCAGGGCCATCGGCCAGAGGCGGCGCCCCTGGCGGAGGAGAGTGAGCGCCCGAGCCCGGCTGGGGGCGCAGGGGCGGCGCGGGTGATGGTTTTGCTTCCGCCCCAAGCGCCGTCAGTCGTGGCACTGCGGCGGCAGAAGGGGAACTGGCCGCCGTTGACGGCACGGCACCACTGGCTGCCACGGCAGCCGCCACCGCTTGGGCGGGGCTGGCCAGGCGTTCCGCTGCGGGGGCTGGCGCCTTGGCGGCGGTGTTTGAGCGCGGCGCCGGGCTCAGGACCAGCGGCTGCGGGTCTGGCGCGGGCTCCGGCAGGGATGGGATGGCTTGAGC
>CAZCBM010000320.1:0-3756 GCA_964496805.1 uncultured Rhodospirillales bacterium
GTCTCCGCGCTGATAGGTGTTGCTGACCCCCTGCTTGGAACGGAGGAAATCCTGCCCGGCCGCCATGGCGCCTACCCGGGTCAGTCCCTCCGGCACCGCCAGCAACTCTGCCCCCGTTTGCGGTGTGCCGACACAGTCAATCTGATCGCGCAGGCGCACGCACATGTGGTTCTCCCCCATGGCGATGGCGTCCACCACCCGACCGGTGGCAATGAGCGCGCTGCCGTGATCCTCCAGATTGCGTCCCCACCCGATCCACCGGTCATCGTTGATCTGAGCCAGCACCCGTGGGGCAGTGGCACTGGTATAGAGCGCCACCCGGCCATTGATCTGCTGCACGGGCTCCGGCAGTTGCCCCAACAGCGGGTCGGTCACCCGCACGGTGCCGCCCTGCACCAGCTTCGGCCCCCAGGCCACCACCTGGTAGCGGCCCGGCGCCGACGGTTTTGCCTGCTGCGCCAAGGCCGCAGCGGGCAACAAGATCATAAGCGTGAGAAAGACACACAGCCATGACGTGGCAAGGCGCATGGGGGACCGTCCGAACAAGAGGGTTGCAGGCAAGGCACCATGCTGGTTTGCCTGCCTCGTCTGGGCCGCGCGCGCAAGGGCTCGCACCACAATCCAACGCCATTTACCCAGCAAAGGGGAAAAAGCAGCGATCCTTGGCCCCCAGGCCCATGCCGCAACGGTGGACACCGTCGCCTGGCAGCGCCTAAAGTGCCCATGGATCGCGTAACGGCCTGGGTGGGAGCGGACGGTATGGTTTGGCACGGTCGAAATCACAGCAGCACACAGGCAACGAACACGACGAACCAAAGGCACCCGGAGGGGCACAGGGATAGGGGCGCTACGGCCTTAACCTATGGGCTGGTGCTGGGCCTGGTGTCGATATTCGCCTTGGGGGCCGTAACCTCGGTGGGGGACAGCATCGGGGGCCTCTTCACCACGGTCTCAGACGATCTTTGCCCAGAGGGCGCTGGCGACTGCACAGCAGCCACCCCGACGCCCACCCCGGAGGCCTCCCCCTCAACGGGTCCCGCAACCCTTGTGACCGTGAACGGCGCCCGCCAGTGGAGCGACAATAGTCTCGCCGAGGACTGCGAGAGCTACCGCCGGCCCACCGGGGCGTACACCTACAGCGGTGAGACCGGCGACGGCGACTATCGCATCCAGCCCCCGGGTGTCAGCGAAGCCTTCGTTGTCCGGTGTGACATGACAGCAGAGGACGGCGGCTGGATCCGGTTGACCTTTGACGATCCACAGGGCGCTGACGATAAGTATATCGGCCGGTCCTTTTCCTCGGGCAACGGAATCACGCAGTGCTGGGGCGATCAATTCAAATATTTCAACCATATTAGCGGCCGTGACGGCGACCCTTCCAACAGCGGTGGCGGCGATGACAATTCAAGCTGGCAGACCCTGACCAACAACTCAGGATCGGGCGACGGCAATGGCGCCACCTACACATTAACTTGGCGAAATCCAGCCAACGGCCAGGCCCTCACCAGTGCCCAATTGGCCGGTCTGCGTGATCACATATCCGATCTGGCGACCACCACGCGGATGACCACTGTCAAATGCGACTGCGACTATGAGGACGCGCCGTATCAGTGGAAAGGCACGACCAACACCAATTGGGACCACAACGCCCGCATTCGGGCGGCGGACAACAGCTATTTGTTTCTTACCCTGGGGCGTTGCCCCGACAACAACACCGGTTCCTATGCCACCTATTGGCTCCACGGGGCGGGCAGCAGCAACAGCACCACCGAGGCACAGGGGAATGACCATGCCGGCGTTAGCGCTGTTTCGCTGCCGGCGAAGTTCATCCTCCCCGCCCAAATCCAGATCCGCAATGGCAGCGGCGGCGGTGTCGGCTGGGGATATCAACAAGACTATGTGCTGGTGAAATAGCCCGACCAGCCCCGCGGCACGGGTTGCTCTTGCCCGCGCCCGGCCTGCGGCTTATGCCTGGGGTCAACCCTGATCCTCGCAAAGCCAACCAAGAGGCCAAAAAGCCATGCCCGAGGGCTCCAGCACCGCCAAAACCTGGGATAAGTCCCGCCTGCCGTCTCGCCATGTCAGCGTCGGTCCAGAGCGCGCACCCCACCGCAGTTACTACTATGCGATGGGCATGACGGAGGAGGAGATTGCTCAGCCCTTCGTCGGCGTGGCCACCTGCTGGAACGAGGCCGCCCCTTGTAATATCGCGCTGTCCCGTCAGGCTCAGGCCGTGAAGCTGGGGGTGAAGGCCGCCGCCGGGACGCCGCGGGAATTTTGCACCATCACGGTGACCGATGGCATCGCCATGGGCCATGAGGGCATGAAGAGCTCCCTGGTCTCCCGCGACGTAATCGCGGACTCCGTGGAACTGACCATGCGCGGCCATTGCTATGACGCGCTGGTGGGCTTGGCCGGCTGCGATAAGAGCTTGCCCGGCATGATGATGGCCATGGTGCGCCTCAACGTGCCATCGGTCTTCCTTTATGGCGGCTCCATCCTGCCCGGCCGTTTCAAGGGGCAGGACGTCACCGTGCAAAACGTGTTTGAGGCGGTGGGCCAGCACTCCGCCGGCAACTTGGCCGATGAGGAGTTGAAGGCGCTGGAATGCGTCGCCTGCCCCTCCGCCGGTTCCTGCGGCGGGCAATTCACCGCCAACACCATGGCCTGCGTCGCCGAGGCCATTGGCCTGGCCCTCTTGAACTCCGGCGGTGCCCCCGCCCCCTATGAGAGCCGGGACGCCTATGCCGAGGCCAGCGGGCGCACGGTGATGAAACTGCTGGCGTCTGGTCTGCGCCCCCGGGATATCGTCACGGAGGCGTCGCTGGAGAACGCCGCGGCCGTGGTGGCCGCCACCGGTGGCAGCACCAACGCTGCCCTGCACCTGCCCGCCCTGGCCCATGAGGCCGGCATCGACTTCGACCTGCACCGGGTGGCCGAGGCGTTCAAGCGCACGCCCTACATCGCTGACCTGAAGCCGGGCGGGCGCTATGTCGCCAAGGATCTGTATGAGGTCGGGGGCGTCGCCATCGTCCTGAAGGCCCTGCTGGAGGGCGGCTACTTGCACGGCGACTGCCTCACCGTCAGCGGCCGCAGCCTGGGCGATGAGTTGGAGGCCATCCGCTTCCCCGAGGATCAGGATGTCGTCCGCACCATCGCCAAGCCCCTGTCCCCCACCGGTGGGGTTGTGGGCCTGCGCGGGAACCTCGCGCCGGAAGGGGCGATCGTGAAGGTGGCGGGGATGAGCAATCTCAGCTTCTCGGGCCCTGCCCGCTGCTTTGATTGCGAGGAGGAGGCCTTTGACGCCGTGGAGCGCGGGGATTATCAGGACGGTGACGTCCTGGTCATCCGCTATGAAGGCCCGCGGGGCGGGCCAGGGATGCGGGAGATGCTGTCCACCACCGCCGCAATCTATGGTCAGGGACGGGGTGACAAGGTGGCGCTCATCACCGATGGCCGCTTCAGTGGTGCCACCCGCGGCTTCTGCATCGGCCATGTGGGGCCGGAAGCTGCCGTGGGCGGGCCCATCGGGCTGCTCCAGGATGGTGACCTGATCACCATTGATGCCGATGCCGGGACGATCAGCGTGGACCTGGACGACGCCACCTTGGCCGCCCGTCGCGAAGCCTGGACGCCCCGGCCGGCCAACTTCGGCTCCGGCGCGCTCTACAAGTACGCTCAGACCGTTGGGCCGGCTGAAAAAGGTGCCGTCACCCACCCCGGCGGCAGCGCCGAGATCCGCTGCTACGCCGACAT
>CAZCBM010000321.1:0-3753 GCA_964496805.1 uncultured Rhodospirillales bacterium
GGGGGCGTTTCCATCGGGATCGCCCGGGGTCAGGTGGCCATCGATCGGGTGCAGCGTGAGGGCCGACGAGGCATCGGGCGCGGAAGCAGCACGGGAAGGCGGTGGCGGCAGATAATCCCGGGCGAGCGCTGCCCGGATCTCCTGATCCAGGGCATCGGCCTGCACGTGGCTGGCACTGAGTGTTGCCCAGTCACGATGGCCCCCGGTGATGTCCCCGCCCCCCAGTTGAACCAGCGTGCGCGCAACGCGGTCCACCTCCTTGGGGGTCAACACGCTGAAGGCGAGGCGCAACATCGGAAGCTGAACCAGGAAAGCTTGCTCATCCAGGCCGAGCACGGTGGCATCCATCCGCGCCAGCACGCGGGGGGCCAGCCACAAAACCTCCCTGGCCTGGGACAACAGCCCGCGGATCACGGCTGTGGCCCTGCCTGGGTTGCCCAGATTGGCGCCGGCGATGGCGCCAACGTCATCGCCGGTGGCCTTTCCCAGGCTGAACCTGGCGCCGATGCTGGCCCCTTGCCAGACGGCTGGGGTCAAGGGTTCTCGCAGCACGCTTTCCAAGGCACCACCCAGCAGATCTGACCCCAGTTCAGGCGGCTGATGCGCGGTCCCGATGACAGCGAACCGCCGCAAACTGCTCAGTGCCTCCAACTCCTGGGCAACCTGGGGATCTTGCTCTGCCGTCAATGCCGCGGCCATGGCGCTGGCGCGCCGATAAAGCCTTTGGGTCAAGGCCGGCAACGTCTCCAGCCTGCCCCCCCCCAAGGCTGCGGCGGGAATGGGCGAGCAAGTCGATCTGGCTCAAACCGCCCACAACGGAGGCGAAGTCCGGGTCGACATCGCCCACGGCAGCCACACGCCTCAGCAACGGCGGCACCTGATCGTGCAGACCCATGCGGCAAGCATGGACCAGCAGCTTCGCCACTGCGGCAACGGACTGGTTTCCTGGCCGATCGATGGCTTCCAACGCCTCATACAGGCGCCACGCGCACGCCGCCTCCACCGATCCGCCCAGCAGGGAAGCCGCGATCAGGGACGTTTCCACCGCCGGGCGCCACCCGCTGAGGTGCCAGCGTTCAGTGAGCAAGCCCAGTCCCCTGCCCGCCTCCCGGTCGGGGCCGCGCACAAGCCGTCCGATGGGCGCATCAAGGTAGGCCAGCGCATGCAGCAACTGCGAGCGCTCCCGATCCTGGGACTTGCGATGGATGGACAGCACAAGCGAGCCAACGGGGGCATCCGGTCCCCGCAAGGCCACTGCCGTGGCCCTTTGGCGCGCATCCGTCACAATCGGCGGCACGCCGGCGGCCTCCGTCACACTGCCCGTGGCCTCCCCGTTCATGGCAGCGTCCATGAGGGCCAGAAGCGCTGCACCGTCGCTTCCCAAGGCGCCCTTAACGAAGGTCGAGCGCATCGCGTCCCAGACATCCATGCGGCTGGGGCCAGCATGGCCGCGCAACTGCGCCAGCAGGCTCATGTGACGCCCCGCATCCATGACTTCCGCAACGCTGGGGGCCTGGGGGAAACGCTGGCTGCGGGCGCGCCGTGCCACATCCAGGATCAGCCCCAGGCCCAGGTCGGTGCGCGCCTGCCTCACCGCGCCCTGTGCGGATGCCAGGCCCTGAAACAGCAAGTGATGCCAGCCCGGATGGTGAATACCCGCCCGGTACCCACAGGCCTCGTTGACCAGATCCAGGGTGTAGGGGAGCAGGTAGGTTTCAACGCGGGAGCCTTCCGGGGGTGCGGGGAGTGGCGCTGCGGGTGGGGTCTTGAGCATGGCCAGGATACCGGCGCTGTGGGCCGCCCCCACGACGGCCAGGACCCGCTCACCCCGCGCCAGGGCAGCGGCAATCCGGCTGGCCATCGCCTGCTCCCGCGCCGCGTCCTCAGCCGCCGGGGTCAGGGTGGCCCGGACGTGGGTGCCAAACCCGGCCATCAGCCGCCAGAAGCCTGCCCAGTCCTGGCAGCCCGCCCGATCTTCAAACAGATGATCCCAGAGGTCATTGAAGTCGCGGCGCCCCGTCTCGGCCAGCAGGGCTTCGATGTAGGCAGAATGGCTGACGGCCCGTTCATCCTGGACCGCCATCTGGGCAAGGGGAGCCTCCGGGTCGACCGGCGCGAGGGCGGCCCGGGCCCCAAACGAAAGGTCGATGGCCTCCGCAGGAATGCCCCGCCGGGCAGCCTCGACGATCGCCACATACTCCGGCGAGAAGGCGCAGAGCGGGAAGTGGGCACCGCGCCGCCCCCCCCGATCCTGAATGGCCAGGGCATACAGAGCCACCGGCGGCTTTGTCCCTGGGTCCGTCAGCAACGGCAGGATCGGCGTCAGATCGGCGGGCAATTCCACCAGGACCCGGTCGATCCAGGCCTCCGCCAACGTCTGCGCGACCGCCAGCGAGCAGGCCGGGCTGTGGTGACGGATACCCGCGAGAACAAGCCCGGAGGGTATTTCAGGCAGCGAGGTCATCCCGAAAGCAGGGCGCGTGCATTGAGCACCTCTGCCCAGTGCCGGTTCTTCGCCGCACGGGGCCGGACAACAGTATCTAGATACCGCGCCATCACGCCGCGATTGTTGGGGTCGTCTTGCAGTACCGCCCCCACAAGGTTCCGGGCGACAGTTGCGGCATCGGCCTTGCCATCAGCGAAGTAGCGGGCCTCCATGGCCGAGTTGAACGCCACCGACACGGCCTCCGCTGTGGACATCACCGTTGAGGGCTTATCGATGGCGATCCCTTCCGCTGATTGGCCTGTCCTGAGGTCCTGGAACACCGTCACCAACACATCCAGCACGGCGTCCGGCACCTGCGCTTGCGTACCCGCTTCCGCCAGCAAGGCCTCAAGTTGGCGCTGAATGAGGGATAGCTCTTGCCGCCGATCGGCGATGGCTGGCACGGTCTCGAAGGCGAACCGGCGCTTCAAGGCGCTGGACATCTCATGCACCCCCCGATCCCGGAGGTTGGCCGTGGCGATGACCGTAAACCCTGGTCGGGCCATGAGGGTGGACTCTGGGTGCCCTTCAAGCTCCGGGACTTGGATCAGTTTTTCGCTCAGAAGACTGATCATCACGTCCTGCACTTCTTGCGCACAGCGGGTGATCTCCTCAAAGCGCACCACCTTGCCCTCCGCCATGCCGCGGTACATCGGGCTTGGGACCAGAGCCTTGGGTGTGATGCCCTGGCTCAGCAACAAAGCGTAGTTCCAGGCGTAGCGAAGGTGGTCTTCTGTGGTGCCAGCGCTGCCCTGAATTGTCAGCGTTGACGTGCCCGAGACCCCCACCGCAAGCAATTCAGACAACATTGACTTCGCCGTCCCTGGTTCGCCCACCAGCATCAGCCCACGGGCGCCCATCAATGCCACGATTCAGCGCTCAACAAGTGTGTCGTCGCCATAGTACTTGCGACTGATGACGGGGGCCCCCTTGGTCAAACGCTTGTTGCCAGAGCCGCAAATGAAAGTCCGCACCCCCCGGGGGGACAGCCGCCAGCCCGCGGGCTTTGGACCCGTGTCATGGGCCGCCAGGGCCGCCAACTCCTCGGCGTATCGTTGCTCAGGAAGGGGCTTGAGGCTATCGGACATGGCCACTCCCAAGGGCATGTAACGATGGGCAATTCCTGTGCGAGGGGGTAGGCGCAGAACCAGCGCCTGTCCAGCCTGTTGGCATACCCACGCCGACCAGACCTGCACGACACCCCCCAGCCACCCGGACACCTCGAAGAACCGGGTTTCCAGGGTGATTTGATGTGACGGGTGTCGTTG
>CAZCBM010000322.1:0-3737 GCA_964496805.1 uncultured Rhodospirillales bacterium
TCAAACGGGTGCGGATCAAGTCAACCCTGGCATCCGCGGACAGATCCGCGAAGAGAACGAGGATCTGTATGATGATAACCGCCTGCTGTTGGATCGCCTGGTGCGCGGCGAAGAGGATGGACCCGACGGCGAAGTGATCGACGCCGCCGCTGAGCGTGAGCGCATCCAGGAGGCGGAGCAGGCCAACGAGCCCTTGACCGGCAGCGGCGTGCCCGTGGTCCGCAACCGCAATAGCGGGTTGGTGGAGTTCTGATCGGCTCGCTGCCTTTTCTTTGCCAGATACAGCCCCCACCTTGCGGGGATGCGGAGGCCGGGCGTGCCGCTCGGCCTTCTTTGATTCCGTCCCTCTCTTCCCTTGCCTGTGGAGCCTTTGTGCCATGAGAGCAGCCTTCGCCCGATTGCGCCTGGGCGCTGTTGCGCTGATCCTTGTCTGTCTCGCCCTGACCCCGGCCCGCGCTGGTGTGTTCAACCCGGAGAAGGCGGTCCTGGACAATGGGCTGGAGATCTATGTTGTCACCAATGACCGCGCGCCGGTGGTGAGCCAGTATCTCTGGTACAGGGTGGGCGGTGCTGATGAACCTCCCGGCCGCAGTGGCATTGCCCACCTGCTGGAACACCTGATGTTCAAGGGCACCCCTTCGGTCCCCGATGGTGAGTTTTCCAAAACCATCACCCGCCTGGGGGGCAGCGACAACGCCATGACCAGTTGGGACTTCACCGCCTACTTCCAGAAGGTCCACAAGGATCACCTGGAATTGGTGATGCGGATGGAAGCGGATCGCATGGCCAACTTGATCCTGACCGAGGAGGACGTGCTGACGGAACGCGACGTGGTTCTGGAGGAACGGCGCCAGCGCACCGACAGCCGACCGGAAAACCTGTTCTGGGAGCAGTTTGATGCCGCGCTCTATCGCGCCCATCCCTACGCCGTACCCATCATCGGCTACGCGGACGAGATCGCAGCGCTGACCCGCGAAGACGCGCTGGCCCACTACCGCACCTTCTATGCGCCGAACAACGCCGCCCTGTTCATCGTTGGCGATGTCACCATGGAAGAGGTGCTGCCGCTGGCGGAGAAGTACTACGGTGTCCTGGAGGCGAAACCGGTGCCGGAGCGCCGCTGGACCCGCGTGCCGCCGCTGACGGTCAACACTACCATCGAGCAGTCCCACCCCCAGGTGAACCAAGCGCGCTGGCTGCGGGCCTGGCTTGCCCCGTCGCTGACCAGCGAAGGGCGCGAACATGCCTATGCCCTGCAGGTGCTCAGCACCATCCTGGCCGATGGCCCCACCTCCCGCCTCTATGACCGTTTGGTGGTGGAGGAGCGCCTGCTGAGCGGGATCGGCACCAGCTACAACGCCTCCTCCCGCGCCTTGTCGAACTTCATCATCATCGCCACGCCCCGGCCGGATACGGACATGGATCAGGTGGCCGCCATCATCACCGAGGAAATCCAGCGCCTGCTGGACGAAGGGGTGACGGCGGAGGAGATCGCTCGGGCGCGCCGTCAGGTGACCGCGCAGTCGGTATTCGCTCAGGATAGCTTTGCCGCCGCGGCCTATTATCTGGGCATGGCCTGGACTGCTGGGCTGGACGTGGAACAACAGGACCAGTGGCTGGAGCGTTTGCAGGCCGTGGATGCCGAGGCGGTGCGTGCTGCCGCTGCCCATGTATTTGAGGAGACGGCCCATCTGACCGGCATCCTCACCCCCGAAGCCCAATCTGCTCAGGAGGCGCTGCAGTGATGCGCACCCCGCCCCCCCGTTCGCTCGTGCTGGCGCCGCTGCGCGCCAGCCTGGCTGTTCTGGCCCTGGCTCTGCTGTTGGTTCGGCCGGCGCTGGCGTCCGTTGAGATCCAGCGCGTGGTCAGCCCCGGTGGCATCGAAGCGTGGCTGGTGGAGGATCACCGGCTCCCGCTGGTGGCCCTGCGCCTGGATTTCCAGGCCGGTGCCGCCCGGGACCCTGCGGGTAAACCCGGTGTTGCCTACATGACCTCCATCATGTTGGACGAAGGCGCGGGCCCATTGGATAGCAACGCTTTCCAGGCACGCCTGAAGGATGGGGCCATCAAGCTGGGCTTCAGTGTGGGTAAGGACAGCTATGTGGGCCAGATGGAGTTCCTCAGCGACGTCACCGACGAGGCGTTCCCGCTGCTGGGTCTGGCGGTCACTCAGCCGCGCTTTGACGAGGAGGCCATTGAGCGGATGCGGGCGGCGGCGCTGGCCGGTGTCCGCCGGACCATGTCCGATCCCTCCAGCCTGGGGGGCCTGGCCTGGACCCGGGCCATGTTCGGTGCCGATCACCCCTATTCCCGCCCGACGGAGGGCACGCTGACCAGCCTGCCGCGGATCACCCAAGCAGACCTCCAAGATTTCGTTGAGGCCCATTTCACCAAATCCAACCTGCTGATCACGGTGGTGGGGGATATCACGGCCGAGCAATTGGCCACCCAACTGGACCGGACCTTCGGAGCCCTTCCCCAGGGGCAGCCGCTCAGTCCGTTGCCCACGACGTTGCAGGCCGACGGCCGATTGGTGCAGGTCCCCCTGGATGTGCCCCAGGCGGTGATTGGCTTTGGCCACGGCTGGATCCCGCGCAATGATCCCCGCTGGAATGCGGCCCGGCTGGCCAACCACATCGTGGGGGCCGGCAGCTTCACCTCGCGCCTGATGAATGAGGTGCGGGAGAAGCGGGGCCTCACCTATGGCATCTACACCTACCCCACGCTCTATGACGGGGCGGCGGTGCTCACCGGCCGCAGTTCCACCGTGGTGACCCGGGCGTCGGAAACCAAGGACGCGATCCGCGAGGAATGGGCCAAGCTGCGCGCGGACGGCGTGACACAGGCAGAGGTGGAGGGCGCGCGCGCCTATATGGTGGGCTCCATGCCTCTGCGGCTCACCACCACCGACGACATTGCCAATATCATGCTGTCCATGCGCCAGTTTGATTTGCCCATTGACTATCTGGACACTTGGGTGGACGCCATGAAGGCGGTGCCAGAGGCTGAGGTGCAGGCAGCCGCCCAAACCCTCTATGACCCCGACGCCCTGACCTTTGTCGTGGTGGGAGAGATCGAGGGGCTTGAGCCTGACCAGGTGATCACCGTTGAGGAACTGTTCCAGGATGGGGCGGCACCCGGCACTGCCACCCAGTAAGCCTGACGGCGGGTAAGGTGAGACATCGGGCGGTGAGGAACTGACCATGATGACACGTCTGGCTCGACCGGTGGCGGCGGCCCTGCTGGGGCTCTGGCTCTGGGGCCCCCTTGCGCCGGCCGCTGCCCAGGGTGACCGTCAGGAGGGGCGGGTGAGCGCCCCAGATGCTGTCTCGGCCGCTTTGGCTTGGGTTGGCGGCCCGGCAGGGCAGCGCCTGGAGATCATCGCCCAGGCCGCGGACCCAGAGACGCCGGCCACTGGCGGGCGCTGGTTCGTGGTGGTCAATCGTCGGGGGTTCCTGGATGACAGCGTTCAGGCCGATCACCATGCGCTGACGATCCGTTCCGTCGGTGACGGTCAGTGGCAGGTCTTTGTGCGAGAGCATACCGTCCAGTGCCAGCCCGGACGCGGACCGGACGACGGCTTTCACGCCGGTCCTTGCCGGTAGAGCGTTGCCACTCCGGGGGCCTAAGGCGTGAGGCCCAAGGGCAAGCTGACGAACCCACGGAACCGGGCTCGGCGGCCCCGCACGGGTTGGCCCTTTAACTCAAACGCGGGAAAGCGCCGGAGAAAGGCCATC
>CAZCBM010000323.1:0-3732 GCA_964496805.1 uncultured Rhodospirillales bacterium
AGGCGCGCGGCCGATGTGGCAGGAGGATCGCCCGCGGACAGCGCGGCAGCCTCGGCGGTCAGTGCGCGGGCTGCTGCATGTTGGAACCGATCCGCCAGAGACAGGGCGCCGCTGGGCGCGCCGTCGGCCTTGCTCACCAGCGCCATAAAGGCCGGAAGCGCCGTGGCCTCGGCCGGCAAAAGATCCAACCCAGCAGGCGAAGAGGAAACAGCGGTCTGCCCCGTCAGGCCCTGTGTGTTCACGAGTCGCTGTCCTTCATCAAGTGTTAGGGCCAAGGGGCTCAGAGTGTGCGCGATGATGCGCTTCGGACACGAAAAGATCACCCCCTGGCGTCGCGACTGGCACGGGATTTGCACACCATCGACGGTGGATTGGGCCGCGGGCGGCACAAGGCGGGCCACACCCGGGACCCTGGATGCGGGCCATTTGGAAAGGGACTGACATGGCGGAAATGGGCGTCCAGCAGATGGCGGAACTGGCGACCCCTCAGGCGGGGCGGCAGGTGGCAATGGCCATTGCGGAGGCCAGCGCCCGGACTGGGGTCGACTTCAGCTATATGCTGGCCAAGGCCGGCGTGGAAAGCGGCTTCGATGCTGATGCCGGCGCCAGCACCAGCAGTGCCAAAGGCCTCTACCAGTTCATCGACAGCACGTGGCTGTCCATGGTCAAGCGCCATGGCGCCGATCACGGCCTGCAGGCGCAAGCAGACGCCATCCGGTTCAATCGCAGCGGGCAGGCCTATGTTGCCGACCGCCAAATGCGGCGGGAGATCCTGGCCCTACGGGATAATCCACAGATCGCGGCCCTGATGGCAGCGGAATTCGCCAAAGAGAACGAGGCCCTTCTGGCGCAGGAATATTCCGGCCCCATCGGGGACATAGAGCTTTACATGGCCCACTTCTTGGGGCCGCGCGGGGCGGCGAAGTTCCTCAATGCATGGCAGGCCAACCCCAATCAGTCCTCTGCGGTCCTGTTCCCAAAGGCGGCCCGAGCCAACCGCCCCGTCTTCTACCACCCCAGCGGCGCGCAGCGGACGCTGCAAAGCACCCGTGACTGGATTGCGGACCGCTTGGCCGTTTACGATCCGTCCGCGGCCATGCGGGAGGTGGCGGCGGAAGTCACGGTGAGCGTGCGCCAGTCTGCCGCAGGGTTGGGAGCGGCCGCAGCGGTTCACATGCAGGTGGGGGCGCCGGCGGTGCGTGCGCTTCCCCAAACCCCAGCCACGGCCCAGCCAGGGCAGATCCCCCCCTCGGTGGCGGTGAGCATGGCCACCGCGCTGGCTCAGCCGGCACCGGCGTCCTCCGATCGGGCGCAGCAACCGGGCGCCCCGGCAAGCCTGCCGGTGTTGTCACTGGAAACCACCGTGCCGGCCACCGATCAGGCTGGCCAGATCGCCGGTGGGTTCAGGGTGGATGCCGACCGCCTGGCGGCTCAGGCACCGGGTGTGCCGCCGCAACTGCGCCCGTTCACCACCCTCAGTCCGGAGACGGTGCTGATGCTGGCCACCTTGTATGCGCCGGGCGAGGAGCCCAAGACCGCCCATACGCAGTAGGCCGCAGGTTAGAGCCTTTCCCACCTGCCTTGAGACCACCCCGCGCCCCCACCCGGCCACCCACGCCAGTATCGTAGCAATGGGTGGCCGGGTGGGAGCGTCCCGTTTGGAGTGGGGGGCTGGCGTGGACTCTATCTCACCGAAACGCGCCTCGAGCCCTTTGCGAGGCAAAGGGGTCACCGCCGGCCCGCACCCCTCCCGGCAAGGGAACGATGCAGGAGCAGAGGGATATGGGGCGTGGGGTGGTCAAGGCAGGTGGGACTGGCGATGAAGCCCGGTGCTATTCTGCGGCCGCCTCAGCCGCGCGGCGCTCGGCTTGAATTTGGCGCCAGCGAGCGACGTTTTCCTTGTGCCCCTCGAAATCCTCAGCGAAGGCGTGGCCACCGGTGCCATCGGCCACGAAGAACAGATAGGCATGTTTCTCGGGATTCAATGTCGCCTCGATGGCCGCCCGGCCCGGATGGGCGATGGGGGTGGGCGGCAGGCCAGCGTTGACATAGGTGTTGTGCGCCAGCGGCTGACGCAGATCTGTCAGGGTCAGGGGGCGGTCCATGACGCCGCGCCCTTGGCTGACCGCATAGACCACTGTCGGATCGGTTTGCAGTTTCATGCCCTGGCGCAGGCGATTGACGAACACACCCGCCACCCGCGCGCGCTCCTCTGGCACGGCGGTCTCCCGCTCCACGATGCTGGCCAGGATCAGGGCCTCCTGCGGGGTGGCCAGGGGCAACCGTGCCTCGGGGTCTGCCGCCACTCGGGCTTCATAGGCGGCCCAGACCTCCTGTAGGATTTGCTGCTGGTCCTCCGCCATGCGCGCCAGGATCGGGCCTACATAGTCCCCCTTGGAGAAGTAATAGGTGTTCGGCGCCAGGCTCCCTTCTGCGGGCGGCTCAAAGGGCTCCAGGGCATCACGATTGCATTCGTTGCGCGCCAGGGCGGGATCGGTGACCAACAGCCCTTCCCCTGCCAGCGCCTCGATCCGTTGCAGGATCTGCCAGGTGGTCAACCCCTCGGGGATGGTCAGGCGGCGACGCATGGTCTCGCCGCCTTCCAGGATGTCGGCTAACCCCGCCAGTGTGGTGCCTTCGGGGATAGCATACTCCCCATATTTGAGGCTTCGGGCCTGACCCGTGAGTTGAACATGCAGGCGGAACAAGGGCTTGGAGCGGATGATGCCTGCCGCCACCAAACGGTCGCTGATGCCGCTGACGCCCGCGCCGCAAGGGACGGTGACAGACGCACCGGCGCCCACGGGCAAGGGGGTGGAGATGGCGCTGCGATACCATTGATAGGCGCCCAGCCCCACGGCGAGGATCGCACAGATCCCCACCAGGAAAACCCAACTCAGAATACGCCGCATCCTGCTGCCTCCCTTGTTCCGGGTTTCCATGCTCCGGGCGTGGCGGCCTCAGCGGCCCCTTGCGCTGACGTGTGCCAAGCGATCCCAACGAGCCGGTTGCCGGAGCCCCCTGGTCTCCGCCTGCCCGCAACCGCGTCCGCCCCAGGCCAAAGGCATCCCAAGGGATGCATGCGCGTGGGAGAAGGCACAGGGGGCAAGGGCTCTGGCCGATCTGGCACCGGCGACCCAGCCACCGGGCTGGGGTGCCGTAGCCTACTCCTCGAAAGCCTTGAGGACCAATGACGAGTTGGTGCCACCGAAGCCAAACGAATTGCACATGGCAACCCTGACCTTGCGCTCCTTCGCCACTTTGGGGGTCAGGTCTAGGCCTTCGCATTCGGGGTCGATGGTGTCCAGGTTCAGCGTTGGCGGGATCATGCCGGTATTGATCGCCTGGATACAGAACACCGCCTCAGCGGATCCCGCAGCGCCCAACAAATGACCAATGGCCGACTTCGTGGAGGAGATAGAGATTTTCGGCAGATGGTCGCCAAACAGGCCTTTCATGCCCCGCACCTCTGCCACATCGCCCACAGGGGTACTGGTGCCGTGGGTGTTGATGTAGTCCACATCCTCGATGCCCAGGCCGGATCGCTTCAGGGCCGCGGCCATGCAGCGGCGGGCGCCGTTGCCGTCCTCCGGCGGGGCAGTGATGTGGTGGCCGTCGCCGGACAGGCCATAGCCCACAACCTCCGCCAGGATGGTGGCGCCGCGCGCCTTGGCGTGCTCCAGGCTTTCCAGCACCACGATCCCGCCGCCGCCGCCGATCACGAAACCGTCG
>CAZCBM010000324.1:0-3731 GCA_964496805.1 uncultured Rhodospirillales bacterium
AGCCGTGCTAGGCATGACCCTGGCGCTGCTGGCGGTGCAGCGCTGGCAAGCCAACTTGGCGCCCAAGCCGGAGGCCGACCCCGCCACGCCGCCCGGACCACCGCGGGCCTGTGCCAACGCTGGCTACGACCGCACCACTTGCCGCTGTTTCACCCAAGCTTTGGCGACCTTCTCCCCCCCGGCCAATGCGCTGGCTGAGGATGAGTCCTCCCTGCCCGCGGAGACGCCGCCCATGGTCCGGGCGCTATGGCGGAGTTTGGCGCCGTTGGAGGCGGACCTGCAGACCTGCGGCATTGACCGGCTGACCCTGGCGCAGGCGATGGCACCATGAGCAAGAAGGCGAGATTGCCCAGCCAGGCCGTGCCCCTGGTGATCATAGGGGCGGTGTTGTCGGTGGGCCTTGTGGCAGCCGGCATCAGCAGCCGCTTGGCACCGCCGGCAGCGCCCGCCCTCTATGACCTTTGCCGCGCCAACGGCCAGGACGTGACCGCCTGCGGCTGCCTGGAACAGGGCGTCAGGGGGGCAAGCGACGGGGTGCAAACCCTTGTCAGGGCGGCACTGGCCGGGGCGTTGGATCCAGCCCTGGCGCAAGCCTCCCAACAGGATCAAGCCACGCTCTTAGACATTCTGGAGCGGTGCGCGATCACGCCTCGCTAGAGCGTAGGACCCCAAAGTGGCAACGCCACGGCGGGGATCATCCGAGCAACAAATGGGGCGCTACAGAGTGAGCATCCGGTCCAAGCCCGCCCCCCTGCTGTCAGGCTGGCCGGTGGTTTCAGCCCCTCCGAAACTGGGTCAATCCAGGCTCAACCCCCGGCGCGCCAGTTCCTCAGCCACCATCGACCGGGCAAGGGAGATATCCACCGGCAGTTCACTGGCGACCTCAATGGACTGGTCGTCCAGGACTGGCTTCTGGCGCAGCGGTTGCAGGGCCAGGGCTCCCAGGCACCGGTCCCGCTCCTGCAACAGCCGGATCAGCCAAGGAACATGCAAGCGCACCATGCAGGTGATCCAGCGATTGACCTCAGGACTGGGGCGGTTGCCCACCACCTGAAACGGCGCCAGCCAGCGGGACACATCGCGGCTGGCATACCATGTCTCTCCTGTGACCCAAGCATTGGTGGTGAACCACCGCAGCGGCTTGCCCTCCGCGTTGAGCCCCAACGCGGCCAGATGAGCAACCCTGTCCTTGGGTGGCGGCAGCGGCCGGGTTTGCCCTGGCATGTGGCTTAACCCTTCCGCCAGCAGAGGCTCCGGCGTCTCCGGCAAGGCGGGGTCTGGACGGTGAAACAGGTGCAAGTGGCCATGCTCCCAGCCGGGACGTTCCGACTCGGGATGGCTATGGTAGTAGTATTGGCAACGGCTCTGGGTGTCGAAGACATCGCCCACTGGATAATGGGTCCAAGTCGAGGGCTCTCCGTCCCGGGGCAGGATATCCAGCAGCAGATTATCCGCTGCCCCCGCGTCAGTGGCCGCCGCCCACTCTTCCAGCCACACCCCGGCGCGCGCCGCCTCCATCAGTGTGGCATCGCTGATGGTCCGCCAATCTTGTCCCAAGGCCCTATACGGCATGGAAAGCATGCTCCCGCTGCATCATCCAAAGGCCACTGTCGACGCTGATCACCTCGCGATCAGTGCAGCCGCCCGCCTTCCTTGCCAAGACACCGTCACCGAGGACACGGGCGAAGCCCCGCCTCAGGCCCCCGGAGGCAGCGGCGGCGGGCCCCCTTGAGGAGCCTGCGGCGGTTGCGGTGGCGGCTGATAAGACGCCTTGGCCTGATCTGCTGCCGCCGCAGCGCCCTGATCCTTCTTGCGCAACAGGCGCGGAACGATCAGGAAAGCCGCCGCGATGACCAGCAACGGAATGGCATACTCCGGACGGGCGCGCAGCCAGGCAAGGGCAATGGTCACCAAGGTTAGGCACGCCGCCACCGGCACAGCAAACACCAGGATGGCTCCGCCCACCAGACGCCCAATGAACGGAATGATGGCGCCCAGGATTCGCAGCGGACGCAGCATCAGCGACAGGCCAACAACCATCAAGATGAAGCCGCCCAAGCGCAGGCCCCACATTTGCAGGGTCGCCTGATCCTGCAACGATTGGAACATCTGGGCTTCCGTCAGAATGCCCTGATCCAATTCAAAGATGCTCTTGCCAGTGGGCTCAAAGACCCAAGGCTCGAAGCTGGCGCTGCCGGTCTGTTGGGCCAGAATGCTGGCATCCTGGGGAGCGATCTGGGTGAAGCTGACCCGCTGATCGCCGATCTCCGGCGCGGTCGGGGTCCCGAAGTAGAAATAGGTTCCCTGAGCCGTGGACTGGGCTTTCAGGTCAGGACGAATCAGAACCTGATTGGCTGTCAACTCTGTGCTGGCCAAGCCGCCCACGAGGCTCCATGGCACGGTGAAGGCCCCCAGCATCGCCTTCTCGGCCTGGAACTCGGCCGACTTGAAGCGCCAATCATTCTGATGCGGGTTCTGATAGCTGGCCCGATTCCCTCCCTCGAAATTGCGGCTGTCCAGCCATTCGGTGGTCCACACCTTCTCATAGCTGTAGGTGGTGCGCGTCGTGGTTCCGCCCCCTACGCGCTCCTCCGTGCGGCTCTCGCTGCGTTCCTTCCACTGATAAGTCTCCACCACGCGATTCAGGCGGATGGCCTCCAGTGGAGGGGTGCCGAACTCTGGGTCGGCGACGGTACCGACATTCTCCACCCGTCCCGTGGTGTGGATCAGCTTGCCGTTGTTTTCCGCATTGGCGCTATCGTTGGGGGTGTCTGCGACAACGACGGACTGACCAGCGCCGTAAGTGGCACGCAAGTCCACCGTGTTCACCTCGTTGTACCACAGCAGGTAAAACGAGCCGAAAAAGGCTGCGAGCCCAAACAGGACGCCGATCAGCGCCCCTTTCATGCGGGACAACCAACTCTGATGAGTAACTTGGACCATGGTGGGGGCCTTCTCTGCGCGCCTGAGATGAGAGGTGCCTCTTATAAGCGGCGCCGCTGAGGGGACACAAGAGCGCAGCCGGCTACTGAACGCAGATCATGTAGTCACTGGTCTGGAAGGTTGCCGAAGACACACCCCCGCTGTTGGTCCAGCAAGAATTTGCGGTATTCAATAGACCTTGGAAATTGCGCCATCACTTACCGTGGATGGTTTCATAGAGCCTGTTCTGCCGGCCGAGCGCCCCCATCAGCAGGCCAGCCCCTTTGGCCGCGCGGCGGGCTGCCGCCAGAGAGCGGTCACGCCAGGGGCTGAGCGCGGCGGCCGTGAGGCCATGCCAGACGGCTCGGGCGGCGCCACTGAGGCCGTAGCGCCATGCCCCTGGCCCCTTGAAGCGCAGCCGCGCCTCACTCATGCCACTGGCATAGCTGCGGCGCAGCAGGAAGCGGGCCGTCTGTTTGCTGGTGGGGCAAAACTCCAGCACATAGGTCTCCTCCGTGCGGATCATCACCGCCCCTCGGTCCGCCGCGGCCAGAAAAAAGGCCGTGTCCTTGCCCAGGCTATGGGTGTCCCGGGTCTCCAGCCGCAACCCCCAGTCCCCCCACAAACGTCGCCCGATCAGCGCACCGCCATCACTGACCATGCGGACCCGCTTGCGGGTTTCCGGGCCACCGTCAAATCGCTCTGGGCCGAAGAAAGCACGAAGACGGCCCGGCGGCTCCAGTTCCCAGGCCACGGCACAGCGCACCACGTCGGCCTGCTCCTCAGCCTGAACCCTCAAGACCGTGGCC
>CAZCBM010000325.1:0-3724 GCA_964496805.1 uncultured Rhodospirillales bacterium
TGACCACCGCTGAGCGCATGGCCGCGGTCCCCCACCGGCGTTCCCAACCCCTCCGGCAGCGATGCTTCCAAGTCACCCAGACCCACCGTCGCCAGGACAGCACGAACCGCTTCCGGCGAGGCATCTGGACAGGCCAGCGTGACATTGTCCCAAAGAGACCGATTGAACAGGGCGGGGTCCTGGGGCACGACGGCCACGGCTTGGCGCAGCGAATCCAGTCTCATGGCCGCCACATCCACCCCATCCAGCGTAATCTGCCCCGCCTGCCGATCATAAAGACGGGTCAAGAGCTTAACCACGGTGGACTTGCCGACCCCCGACGGTCCGGCCAGGGCCACCACCTCCCCCGGAGCCACCTGGAAACTCAATGCCTGCAGTACCGGCCGATCGGTGCCAGGATAGGCAAAGCTCACGGCAGTGAAGGCAATATGCCCCCGACCTGGCGGCAGGGGCTGTGGGTCCGGGGGATCCCGAACCAAAGGCTCGCGGTCCAGCAAATGCGCCAGGGGGGCGGCCTCTCGCACCTCCTGTTCCAGGCTGGCAATATGATCCCCCAGGCCCCTGACTTGCATCTGGATCATGAAACTGGCGGACAAGAGGAACACCATGTCCCCTGGGCTGGCCCGGTCCTGAGCAAAGGCCAGCAAACCGCCCCCGATCAATAGCCCCTGAAGCACCAGCAACAACGCCGCCTGTCCATACTGCACCAGTTCATTGGCGTAGCGGGCCTGGCGCTGTGTGGTGCGCCAATGGTCCAGGTCCCGGGTCAGTCGTTGCATCTCCCGGCCACGCAGGGCAAAGGCGGTGACGATGGCATGACCGCTGATCAGGTCCGTCAACCCGCCGGACAGTTGGGTGTCGGCTTGGGTTGCGGCCGCATAGCGCGGCCCCACCCGGCTACGCACCGCCCAGGCCGCAAAGGCCAGAAAAACGCCACCCGCCACAAGGCTCAGCAGCGACGCCAGCGCAGAGATGGTGGCCACCAGCACCAGCAGCGCCGCCAGCATCAGGACACTGGGCAGCAACTGAAACAGCAGCCGGGACGCTATGCCGTCATAGGCCCAGACGCCCCGCTGGATGTCTCTCACCGGTTCCCCGACAGACCGGGACAGGTGCCAATGGACTTCCTGGCGCAGAACCGCCTCGGTCCCGTCCAGGAACCCACGGTAGAGGATATCCAAGGTGGGCCGGTGCCACAGCCAGGCAAACAGCGTGCGCAGGCTCTGCACGGCCAGCGACAAGCCCAGGTAGAGGGCCAGAAACCAGAGGGCTGCCTCCAGGCCGCCGGGGCCGCCGCCGGTTCCGGCCAGCGCATCAATCAGCCGCCCGGTGACCCAAGGCAACGCCACGTCCCCGGCAATGGTCACCAGCGTCAAGAGAAGCAGGACAATCAACCGGGCGCGGTGCGGACGCCAAAGGGTCCAGGCCCGGGTCGCGGCGGCCCCCCAGTCCGCCGGCGGCGGTGCACTGTCCGCACCCAACGACTCCTCCGCGCGGTCCTTCGGTCGACCGTCCGCCCCTCCATCAGCGCTCATGCTCACCCCGCCTGCGGCTCACGCTTTGGGTGGGCCAAAGACATCGTTGGTCTGGAGGGAACTGATCACGAAGGTGGTGCGCTTGGACAACTCCTTCAGCCTTCGTGCCCCGACATAGGTGCAGGCGGACCGCAAGCCGCCCAGGATCTCAAGGATCGTCGGCTCCACCGGGCCACGATAGGGAACGGTAACCGTCTTGCCCTCGCTGGCCCGATAGGTTGCGACCCCTCCATAATGGCGGGTCATGGCGGTATCAGAACTCATACCATAGAAGGTCATCCGCTTGCCGGTGGGCAAAAGGCTCAGCAGGCGCGCGCGCTGGGCATCGGTCATGGCGTCCAGCGCCCGCGCCCAATGGGGATCATCGGCGCTGAACAAGGCATCATCCTCGATCAGGTCCCCTTCGCATTCATCGTGGCCCGCCAGCATCCCGCCCAGCATCACCCCATCGGCGCCAGCCCCCAGGGCCTTGGCGATGTCACCCGGCGTGGTGCAGCCCCCATCGCTGATGATATGGCCGCCCAGCCCATGGGCCGCATCGGCACACTCAATGACCGCCGACAATTGGGGGTAGCCCACACCGGTCATGGTGCGGGTGGTGCACACACTGCCGCCGCCGATCCCCACCTTGATGATGTCGGCGCCGGAGATCAGCAACTCCTCCACCATCTCTCCGGTGACAACATTGCCCGCCATCAGCGGCATCTGGGGATACCGGGTGCGCAGCGCCTTGACCGTCTGCACGAAGCTCTCTTGGTAGCCGTTGGCCACGTCTAGGCACAGGTGAACCAGCCCGGTGGCCGCCGCGCCCGCCCTGTCGGCAATGGCCGCCATCAGGGCATCGAACTGCTCCAGGTCCCGCGGGGCGGAGCCAAGGGACAGCCAGACGTGCGGCGCCAGCGCCGACGCCTCCTCGCCCTCATAGAGCGCTGCCAAGGCCAGCGGATCATGAAACTTGTGCAACACTGTGGAGCAGGCATGGGCGGCCAGCGCTCGGGCCATGGCCAAGGTCCCGATGGTGTCCATGTTGCTGGCGAAGATCGGCACCCCCGCCCAGTCGCGACCGGAGCTGCGCAGCGCAAACCGCCGCGAGATGTCCACATCGGCGCGGGTGGACAATGTCGAGCGCTTTGGCCGGATCAGCACATCATTGAAATTGATCTTGGGGTCGGTTTCCAGGCGCATCCAGCCACTATCCTTCCTGGGTCTCGGCAATCGACCGGGCCTCAACGGCCCAGTCGGGGGGGACCGTGGCCCCTGGTTGCCTGAGAAGTCAAGGCAGCAGCGCTTATAGCGGTGGCGCAGCGCAGACAGCATTTGGCCGGAAGGTGACCCCAACGCCGCTGGCATGCACCGGAAGGGCCTGCCTCAATACAAGGTGAGCAGCACGTCTGTTCCGGCCGCAGGGCAGGCTTGGTTCAATGCCTGCTCGTCCGCCGGCAGGTCCTGGCGGGCCTTGTCCAGCGATACCGTTTGAGTGGCGACGGTGACGATCCCGGTATCTCCTTCTGCCACCATGGCGCCCAGCATACGGATGACGTGCACACAGGCCTGGGCGGGGAGCGCCGGCATGGACACCTCGAAGCTATCCAGGCGAGAGACCAAGCTCATCTGTCCTGCGACCGGGTCACGCAACTGGTTTCCGGTCACATCGAAGGCGGGGGGCACGGCGTTGGCCTGAACAAGGGCTGGCACCAGGGAGATCCCGGCTTCCCCAAAAACCCCATCCCCGTGGACTGATCGGATGGCACCGATCAGGTCCTTCAGGCGGGACTCCAGGGCTGCGTTCTGCTCCCGCTCGGCTTCCGTCGGGGGCGGCAGCGGGATCATCAGTTGCGGCAGGCCGCCCGGCTGCGCGCCTGCCCCGTCCCCAGCCAGTTGGGCAGCGGCGACCATGACTCCGTCACCGGCGGTGACCGTGCCCCCGGCTTCAGAGATGACCGTGGAACCGTCAGCGTCGTCGTCGCCGTTAGGTCCAACTGCAACAACCATCCCACCGCCATCGGCCGTGCCGTCATCACCAGCGTTGGGATCCAGCGCATTGATGAAGCCATTGTCCGCCGCAGCGGTCTCCGTCCGCCCCGCCTGTCCGGCGTCGGCGGGTGCCGTGGCGGCTGAATCGGCGATGGGATCGTCACTGTTCTGGCCGAAGCCGCCGGCCGCTGCGGGCGGTCCACCGGCGGTGCCAT
>CAZCBM010000326.1:0-3711 GCA_964496805.1 uncultured Rhodospirillales bacterium
CGATGGTCGCGCCTATCCCGACCCGGGTGTCAGCCCGGAGACCTACGGTTTGCCGCCTGCCCGCTCGCGCTATGGCTCCTCCTATCGCGCGTGGCAGGACCGTGTGGACACCACCCGGAACCTGCCGGAGTATGATCCGGGCTATCGCGCTCGCCCCTGGGCTGGGGGACGCGGTGGTCGCTTGGGCGATCGCCACCGTCGCCGGTCCGAATATGCGGTGTTCCGCGAAGATGAGTGGCACGGATCCGGCCCCACCGGTCGCCGCCGCGTGGTGGGCACGCCGGAGAACAACCGCTTCCGTAGCGAGGATCGCTGGCGCCGTGGGCAAGTCTTCCCGCCGGCCCCACAGCCCGACCCGTCCTATGGCAACTCCTATCATCCCTACCCCGAAGCGCCGGTGCGCCAAGGGCCGGGCCCCAATGGTGTGACCGGTGGGGGTGAGAGCGACATTGGTGTCTTCTCGCCAGCCCCTTACACGCCCCCGAGCCCTGCGGCAGCCATTCCCGCGCCGGCGCCTGCCTTGCCTGTCGTGGATGAGGAGCCGGCCGCCCCCTCGGTGGAGATCCAGAGCGATGCCGGCAGTCATAGCCAGCCGGACATTCGAATTGAACGCTTTGGCCAGCGGCCCCTGAGCCTCCCGGAAGTGGTGGCCAGCTGGCCGGCGGCGGCGGCCACCACCGAGGGCCCAGCGGCGACCATTGCCGACCTGCCGCGGCAGGTGGCGACGGCCTACGGCGATCCGTTTATTGGCGAGGGACCGGACAATGATGCCCTGGGCACCCATGCGCTGAGGGTTGGGGCGGCTGAGCCCGTGGCCTCCCAGGAGGCCGTGCCGGTGGTCAAGACCTCTGCCTCCGAGGATGACGGGGCCGCGGCCGCGCCTGCCCCGTCCTCCGCGGAGATGCAGACCGCTGCGCCGGTGATCGCCGGTCGTCGTTCGGTCTATGCCCGCGGCTATGGGGCCTTTGATCCCAACCGGGTGCCGGAACAGGTGGCCGAGGCCCCGCGCCCGCTGCCGGCCCGTGAGGCGCTTGCCCCTAAACAGGCCGGTCCGTCGGTTGAGGCCGCGCCGGTGGGTGGTGTTGCCCGTGTGGATCTGAGCTCCACCCAGCCCGTAAGTGGCATGACCCTTCAGAGTGAGCCGGTTGTCCAGGTGGCTGAAGGCGTCCTTGCGGCGGTCGATGTCGAGCCCGACTTGTCTGCCCTGCGGACCCCGGTCCGGCGGCCGCTGGTGGTGGGCGTTGCCCCTGGGGATCGCTGGCAGGCGGCCGATCCCAATGGGCTTTTGGGGGCGTCAGCCAGCATTGAGCCCGCCCCCTCCGCGCAGCCGGCAATCCCCATGCAGGTGGCAGAAGCCCCCGCTGTGGTTGATCCGAACGAGGGTGAGGGGCCAGGCGCAACGGGGTCCTCTCTGCCGGGTGAAACCATGCCGGCCTTCACGACCGCCCAGCATCCGCGTCTGGTCCCCACCCATCGCAATGACCCGCGGGTGGCGGTTGAGGCCAACGCCCGCGAGCCTGGTCAGCCGGCACCCCGCCTGATCCCCACCCATCGACAAGCCGCTCGCGCCATGCAGAGCGCCACGGATGGCGCCACGGGCGCCGATGCCCAGGCTCAGGAAGCCGAGGCGGCCCTGGCGGATCCCAATGTGCAAACGGCTCCGATGACCGATCCAGGAACCATCGCGCAGCAAGCGGAGATGAGCCTGTTTCAGCGTTCCGCTCCGGCGCCCCGGCCCACCGGTGCTGAGGCACGGGTGCGTCCCTCAACCCGGCATGGTTGGGTCAAAGATGCGACGGCCTTTCGTCGGTATCGTCATCCGGCTCCCGACGATCCCAATTTCTACCCGGCCACAGACCTGGAACGGGTCTATATGGACCCCGATCAGCGCAAGGATCTGCCCACCACGGAGGTGGTGACCAACGACCCTGAAACCGGCATCTATGTGCCCTATAATCAGGATCATACCCCTCGCCCCGATCCTTATGACCCCAACGGCAACTTCTATCGGGAGCGCCTGCGGGACCAGTATGGGTTGCCAAACCATACGGGGCGCGACGGGCGTCAGACCTCGACCGAGCGGCCGCGCTATCGTTTGCAGGAAGAGACCGAACTGCAAGTGAACGAGAACGTCATGAGCAGTTTCCCCAATTCCGGTGTGACGGATGACAGCCGTTGGGGCCTGTTTCTGGACTATAACTACGAAGTGGGTAGCGCCCAGGACATCACCAGTGGCATCCCCGATGCCCAGATCAGCAGCCATGTGATCACGGGCGGGGTCGATTTCCAGATTTCTCCCCAGTTGTTCACGGGCGTGGCGCTGACCATCGGTCAGCGGGATGCCGGTGCAACGCCTCCCGGCACCAATTCCTTGGGCCCGCTGAGCCTTGGTCTGCCGCCATTCGACGATGACAGTACCGAAATCGACTCCAAGATTTTTATGGCCAGCCTTTTCCTTGGCGCGGAGCCCATTCAGGGGCTGACCATTGATGCGGTTGGTGGTGGCGGCATTGCGGTCTTGGATCAGTACAATTTTTACGGCTACCGGGCGGAGTATGAAGCAGACCTGCTCTCCATGGGGGCGCGGGTGGCCTATACCTATGAGCCGACCCGCAACCTGTCCTTGGTACCCTCTGCCCGTATCGATTACAGCCGTGTCGATATGGAAGGGTACGAGGAAAATGGCGCCAACAGGGGCTTCTTTACCTTCATCGATGATGGTTTCAACATTGCGGCCGGGGATTATGTCTCCGACGATCTGATCGGAACCATTGGGTTTGATGCCCGGTATCTGGTGGAACAGTCCAATGGCGTCATTCTCTCGCCGTACCTGTCGGTGGACTACCGCCATCGGTTGAATAGCGACCAGGGCGGTGTTGAGTTGAACTTTGAAGGGGACGACCGCGTGACCTTCGAGGTCAATCCCAATGAGCCCCAACGGCAATGGGTGGAATTCGGCGCCGGTGTGGACATGCGGGCATCGCGCTTCCTCTCTGGGTTCGTCGCGGGTACAGCCATTGTCGGCAGCGAGCAGGATGAACTGTACAGCGTCGGCGGCGGCGTGCGGGTGAACTTCTAATCCTGCTGCTCCCACTGTTGGTACTGCCCCTATGCGTTCGGTGCGCTGAGGATCCGCCATGACCCGCATGCCCAATCCGCTTTGGGTCGTCTTCGTCCTGGCCCTTCTTGGGGTTGGTGTGCAGGCCGTACAGGTCTTTCGCCCCACCCTTTTGCCTGGCGATACGGGGCTGCTGGTGCAAGGGTTCCTCTGGGTTCTGGCCGTGCTCTCGGTGGTCCAGGGCCGCTGGTACTTTGCTGTGCCGCTGGTGGCCTCGGCCCTGCTGGGGGTTGGTCTGGGAACCGCCTGGGGGTTGGGGCAGCAGATCATTGGCGCGCCAGCGTTGGGTTCGCCTTGGCCGGAAGCGCAGCAGGCTTTGGCACCTGCTCTGGATCCCGCCGGTCAGTGGCTGGATGGTCAAGACTTGGGGGCGGGCGTGGCGCCCTTTGTAAGGGCGGTGCTCGCCACAGCCCTGGCAGGGGGCAGTCTGTTTTTGGCGGGTTTTGTCGCCGGATGGATAGCGCTGCGCCTGTGGCGCGGGGTGCGCCTATTGGCCGTGCGCAGCGCGGATGTCCGGTTTCCCAGCCTCTGGGGAAGGCCTGAATACCGTGCCCGGCCCCGCAGGCCGCGGCGATCGCCTCGCCGGTCGCCCC
>CAZCBM010000327.1:0-3709 GCA_964496805.1 uncultured Rhodospirillales bacterium
GTTTTGGCCTGTTCTGTCGCCAGTTGGCCGACATCTCCCTGGTCCGCGGCGTGCTCAGTGGCTCACCCCGCATCCGCCGGCCGAAACTGCCGGGCACACCGCCGCGCATCGCCCTCTACCCCTCGCCAGACTGGGACCGTGCCCGCCCCGAAATGCAGGACATGGTGCGGGAAACCGCCCGCACCCTGGCGGCCGCCGGGGCCTCCGTGATCACGCTGACCCCGCCGGAGAGCTTCAGCCAATTGACCGCCGTGCATCGCGACATTGTCAGCCGCGATATCGCCCTGGCCCGCATGGGTGAATATGATCGGGGGCGAGAGGTGCTGAGCGACCGCATGAAAGGCGCGCTGCGCAGCGGGTTGGAGGTCAGCCCCACCCGCTATCGCCAGGCTCTGGCCCAGGCGGAGCAGGCGCGCTCCGCGGTGGACAAGGTGATGCACAGCGTTGACGTGATCCTGACCCCGGCTGCCACCGGCGAGGCACCAGCGGGCCTCGTGGCCAGCGGTGACCCCGTGTTTGGCCGCATCTGGACCCTATTGCACATGCCGGCCATCGCCCTGCCCGTGCGCCTGGGGCCGTCCGGCCTGCCGATGGCGGTTCAACTGGTGGGGGCCAACGGCCGCGACGATAAACTCATCTCTGATGCGTTGTGGATCGAGCGCGCCCTGTTCCCCGACGAGGTCCCTGCCCCGGAAGCGCCAGACAGCCCACAATGGGAGATGTGGCGGGAGTAGCAGCGGGGACGAAAACCCATGGTTCGAGCCTCTTGTGCGAGCCTCTTGTGTGAGGCCCTGCTGGGCGCAAGGGGCCCCCGGGCACCCGCAGGCTCGCGAAAAGCTGCCAGTGGTCCGCCATCCAGCAGCCACCTGGAGCGAAGGCCCCCAATGAAGCCATGCCACGGAGCGGCAAGACAGCGAAGGGGATCATCACAGCGGCCACCAGTGAGCCACAGCAATGGTTCCAAATCCACAGTGGTGTTCCTGCTGTAGCGACCGGCACCGCCCAGCAGCCCTGCCGACCGCGTCAGTTCATCAGGGCGGCCCAGCCTTGATACAGGACGCCTGCCAGCAGAGCGCCCCCCAGGGACAGGGCGATGTACAAGGCGAATACCTTGTGCCGCACCAGCGCCCACACCGCCACGGCCGCCGGGATGGACGTAACGCCGCCAGCCACCAAGAAGGCAAGTCCTGCGCCCGGGTCCATCCCCTGCTCAATCAAGCCCCCCACCAAAGGCAAGGCCGCATAGCCATTGAGATAGGCCGGAACCCCGATGAAGGTTGCCGCCAGCATCGGCTGCCAGCCGCCGCCACCCAACGCACCCTCAATCCAGGCCTGGGGGATATAGGCCAGCATCAGGCTTTCCAGAACGAAAGCCAACGCCAACCACCGCGCCAGAAACAGCGTGGTCTTGATGCCCTCGCGGCGGAATTTCACCGTGCGCTCACGCTCCTGCCAGAAGCGCCAAACCACAGGCTTGGCCTCCCGCACCCGGGCGCCGCCGCAACCGCCATTGCCCACACCCGGCCGCAAGGGATCACTCAGCGCCCTGGTCCCCGCCAGGGCGAACGTCACCCAGCCCCCCAATAACCCAAGCCCAATGGCGGCCAGCGTTTTGGCCACCGCAAACTCCAAGCCCAGCACCGGAACGGTCAGAAGGAACATGCTGGGGTCCATGATGGGGCTGGCCAACCAGAAGGCCATGACCGCCGACAGGGGCACCCCCATGGACAGCAGCGCCGCAATCAGCGGAATGACCCCACAACTGCAGAAGGGCGACAACGCCCCTGCCAGCGCGGCCAGCACGATCATCATGTGGGGCGACCCACTGAAGGCCCGGGCAATCAGCCTATCGGCACCGGTGGCCCCGGCATAGGCCGCCAACCCGATGGACAGCAGCAAATACGGCGCAGTCTGTGCCAGGTTGCCTGCAGCGAAGACCGCGCTGGCCCAGCCCTGATCCGGATCGATCGCGGTGACCACCAGCAGCACCAGCAGCGCAACAAGCCACACACCCTGCTTGCGTGTGGCCTCACGCAGGGATGCCCAAACGGGCGAAGGAGGGGAGACATTGGTGGCGAGGGTCATGGGGTCGATCCTCCTGCAAGTGGGGGGGGCTGGACGCAGAGAGCCGACACTCAAGACGCTTCATCCAGGGGCGCGGCAACCCCCTGGCAGCAAGCCTGAGACAAAAAGGCCACGGTCCGATGCATGGCGTCGTAGTTCGCGAAGGACCGCACTTCCCGGCCCTGTCTGGCTTGCTGAACCAAGTCGGCATCCACCAGGGTGGCCAGATGGTGGTTGAGCGTAGAAGGCGCGACGCCGGAATGGCGAACCAACTCCCCCACGCTCAACCCGTCAGGCCCCGCCTGGACCAGCAGGCGAAACAGGCCGAGGCGGGTTTCGTGACCGAGCGCCGCCAGGGCGCGCGCAACGCTGTTTGTTGTGGTTTCCATGACATCTGTATAAACCTAGAGATATCGAAACGTCAAGCGGCGGAAGACATCAGGGGAAAGGCCCCAAGAATGCGGCGCACCGCATCGGAGGGGGCGGTGTCGGCGTGCCTGGGGGCGTATTCGGTGAAGGCGGCGCCCACCACATCGCCCCGGGCACCAAGCCATCCCAACAGGCTCACCACCGCGTCCACGCTGACGCCCTTTGGGACCGGAACGCCGGTATCCGGGAACTGATCGCCATCCAGCACATCATAGTCCACATGAATGTGCAGTCGGCTGCCCGGCGCAATCCAGCCCTCCAGGTGCTGGGTCAGGCTGGGTAGATCATTCCAGGAGGGGAGGTGTCGCAGACCCGTGCGGGCGAGATACGCCTTTTCCTCCGGATCAGCGGACCGTCCTCCGATGTGGATGATTTGGGCGGGGGTCAACGGCTGGGGAACAAAGGCCTGCATGGCGGGATCGCCCTCCCCCAATAGGGAGCGCAGAACCATGCCATGGGCATGGCCGGAGGGGCTGCTGGTGGGGGTATTCAAATCAAAATGCGCATCAACCCAGACCACGGTCAGCTCGCCCGCGTAGCGCTGGTTGAGCCAAGCAAGCGGCACCAAGTCTGCGGCACAGTCCCCACCCACGGTAGCCACCCGATCGGGCGCCTCACGACCAAGGGTCTCGCGGACAGCCGTCCAACAGGCATCCAAGGCCGCCAGCCCCTTAATGCCCCGCTGGGGCTGGAGGCTGTTGTCATCGGGGTCTGCCGGCACGCGCACTGTGCGGGCCGACGCCGGCAGGCAGGCGGCCATGGCCTCAGCGCCAGCGGGATTGGCGCTGGGCCGCCCGGTACCTTGCCATTGATGATTGACCAGGATCAGGGGTGGTCCAGGCATAGCCCTGCCAAACGCCTCAAAGCTGCGGCTTGCGGGGCGGCAGAACGCCCAGGGCCACCAAGCGGTTGGGCATCCGCGGCGGCGTGGGGGTCACTGCAGCGGTGCCGAGTTCGGCAGAAGAAGCGCCCGTTCTGGTCGGCTCTCCCTCAGCCAACTGCGGCTGGTCCGGTCTGGACGGGGGGGCCGGAGCGTCAGGGGCGCTGGGCCGGTCAGCAGCAACAATGATCCTGTTACCGGGCTTGCGCGGCACCAAGCGGGGGGGATCAAACCGGCGCGCGGCATGAACGCGACCCGCGCCGGAACGGGTGGGGCTTTCCTCCACAATGGGCACGCTGCGCGCGGCAGGGTCACCAGCGGGCGCAGGCGGTGTGC
>CAZCBM010000328.1:0-3704 GCA_964496805.1 uncultured Rhodospirillales bacterium
CGTTGAGGCTCCGGACCCGGTCAGCGGTTTCCGCGCCATCAGCCGCGAAGCCGCGCGGCGGCTGAACATCATCACCCAATTCAGCTACACCACGGAGATGGTGATCCAGGCCGCGCGCAAGCGCCTGCGGCTGGCCCATGTGGAAGTGACGGTGAACCCCAAGACCCGTCCGTCCCGGTTATTCAAGAGCGTGGTGGGCTTTGTCGGTCGCTCGGCCGGTACGATCCTTCAAACCTATGCCCTCTATCGCCCCTTGAAGGTGTTCACGCTGATGGGGACCGTCCCCATCCTGCTGGGCATGATCCCTATCCTGCGGTTTTTGGTGCTGGCAATCTTGGGCGACAGCGACGGCCGGGTGCAGTCCCTAACGCTGGGGATCGGTCTGATCATCTGCGGCGTCATCATCTGCGTTTTTGGTGTCCTGGCCGACGTTATGGCCCGCCAGCGTCAACTGATCGAACGCCTGTTGGATCGTGTCGCCGGCCTGGAGGAGCGGCTGGACGGTCAGCCCCCCACGGCCCCCGCGCGCAAAGGGATGGGGCCTTCCGCCAAAGCAACCCCCGACCAGCCGCAACCCCCAGCCTCTCACTCCCCAGCCCCTCACTCAGCAGCGTCTCACTCACAGTCTGCGCCCCCCCCGGCTACACTGGCCTCAATGGCACAAGCGACCGATCCCACGGCTGCGCCGACCCCCGATCAAGGCGGCGTCACGCAGGCTTGACGCACCGCGGCAGGCCTGTGGTTGGACTCCGGCATCGACGACCCTTAGGGTGCTGCCATAGGGTCTGTCACCCAGGGGGTCGACGCCCTTTGCTGCCTCCCCGATCCGCCTTACACGAACGGAGCCCCCTTCTCTGATGTCCGCCCCGGAGCATACCGCCCGCGTCTTGACCCTTGCCCTGGCAGGGGCACTGAGCACCGCCGCCCCGATCCTGGCCGAGGCACGGGGGGTGGAGTACTGCTACGGCGTCGCCCAGGCGGGGGAAAACAAATGTGGCCACGCCTATGGCGTGCATGCCTGCGCTGGCCAGGCCCGGGTGAGCTTTGATATGGGGGACTGGCTGCTGGTGCCCGCGGGCACCTGCCAGCAGATGGGCGGTAGCCTGCAGCCTGGTCAGGGCATCAACCCGCGCAAGGCCGGCCCGCAGGATGCCACCGCCGGCTCCCGCAACCGCTGAGCACCGCCTGACCTGACACCAGGTGGGAGGACGACCCCATGAGCCCCTTCGCCCTTGGCAGCCTGCCCGCCCGCGCCGGCATCGGCCTGCGGCCCCAGCACATGATCCAGGTGATCGAGACGCGACCCGAACTGCCCTGGGTAGAGGTCCATTCAGAGAACTTTCTGTGCGCTGGTGGGCCCCGACACGCCCAACTGGCGGAGGTCGCGCGGCACTATCCCGTAAGCTGCCACGGTGTCGGCCTGTCACTGGGGGGCGCGCGGGGGATCAGTCAACCCCATCTGGAGCGGCTGAAGGCGCTGTTCGACTGGGTCAAGCCCGCCATGATTAGCGAGCATCTGGCCTGGTGTGGGGAGCATGACACCTATCTGAACGACCTTTTCCCCGTCCCCTATACCGCCGCCAGCCTGGAGGCGTTCCGCCGCAACATCGACCAGGTTCAGCAAACCCTGGGCCGGCGGATACTGGTGGAGAACCCGTCCAGCTACATCCTGTTCCGGGACAGTACCTTCAGCGAGTGGGACTTCCTGGCAGAACTGGCGGAGCGCGCCGACTGTGGCCTGCTGCTGGACGTGAACAACATCTTCGTCTCCGCCCACAATCATGGCTTCGATGCCGCCGCCTATGTTGCGCATCTGCCCATCGATCGCATTGGCGAGATCCATGTGGCAGGGCATACCCTGCAACAGGTGGGGCAGCGCACCTTGCGAATCGACGATCACGGCGGCCCGCCCATCCGGCCGGTGTGGGAGCTGCTGCGCGCGGCCCTGGACCACATCGGCCCACGACCGGTCCTTCTGGAATGGGATAACGCCGTCCCGGAACTGGCTGTTCTGCAGGCCGAGGCAACCAAGGCGCAGGCCCTGCTGGACGGGGCCACCAGTGTGTTGGCGGCCGACGATGTCCCCGTGGCGGAGCGGGTGGCCGTCCATGCCTGAGGACGATCCCACACCGCAGGAGGACGATCTGGAGGCCCTGGCCCGGATGCAGGAGCGCTTTGCCCAGGCCGTGCGGGGTGCCGGACCGCTGGAAAGCGCCTTTGCGCTGATCCAGGAGGCGGGGATTGCCCCAGCCGACCGGATGGCGGTTTATCGCAACAACTTCATCGGATCCTTGCTGGAGGTGCTGGCGGGCACCTTCCCGGTGGTGAAGATGATTGTGGGGGAGCGCTTCTTCCCCCGCTTGGTGGCGGATTTCATCCAGGCGCATCCCCCGACGGAAGCCGTGCTGGCCCAGTATGGCGGCCAGTTGCCACCGTTTCTTCAGGCCTATGAGCCGGTGTCCAAGCTGGGATATCTGCCAGATGTGGCCGCCCTGGAATGGGCGCGCCAGCGAGCGTATTTCGCCGCCGACAGCGCCCCACTGGAGCCGGAGGCCCTGGGCGCTGTTCTGGGGACCGATCCGGGTGGGCTGATCTTTACCCCGCTGCCGGCCACCACCGTGATCGCCAGCGACTATCCGCTGGGCACCCTGTGGGAAGCCCATCAGGTGGATGACCCTGCCAACGTCCGCCTGCCGGACAAGCTGGCGCGGGAGGCGGTGGTGGTCACCCGCCCCCAGCGTCTGGTGCTGCACTCCATCATCTCCCGCGACGACGGCCTGTTTCTGCGCGACCTCTGTGCCGGCCTCAGCCTGGGGGAGACGCTGGACGCCGCCCAGAAGCAGGATCGGGTCCCCGCCGACCTCCAGGCCCTGCTGGCGCTCAGCATCCAGGTGGGTGTGTTTGGGACCGTGCGCGGGGGGTAGGCGGTTGCGACCCCGGCCGCGATTTGTTACCCCCACCTTGGATCATGATTTTCAGGGGGTGTCACATGGATCGCAGCACTTTTTTTGGTTCCAAGCGTCAAGGGGCCACGGCCCTGACCTATGGGCTGGTGGTGGGCTTGGTGGGCATCGCCGGCCTTTCCGCCGTCACGCGCGTGGGCGAGAGCGTTGACAGCCTTTTCGGTGATGTCTCCAGCACCATGAGGTCCGGCCTTGAGGAGGAGACCACAGCCTCCACGACCCCCACAGCAACCCCTGTGTCCTCCCGCCTCAGTTGCAAAGCCATCCTGGATGCCAGCGATAGCACCGGCAACGGGACGTATGAGATTGATCGTGATGGCGATGGCCCCGGATCGCCCGAGACGGTTTGGTGCGACATGGCGGGCGGAGGCTGGACCTATGCCTCCGAGAACACGCCCTTCCAACTGAGCTACACCGGCGGCAGCCAAGCCGTCACCGTGCCCGCGCGGGAGACCGAGTTCGAGTTCACGTTGAACGGTGCGCAGGGTGGACTGGGCCAGAACCAGCATGGGGGCCTGGGCGGACGGACGGTGGCCACGGGAACGGTGGCAGCGGGAACAACCCTCTATGTCTATGTTGGTTGACAGGGGGCCACCGGCGGAAGCGCTGACCAAGGCGGCTGTGGAACCAGAACCGGCGGGTTCAATGGCGGGGGCCTTGGCAGCCGCGGGGGCAGTGGCGGTGGCGGTGCGACGGACGTGCGGACCAATAACGCCGGTGCCTTGAACGCCACCTCCCTGG
>CAZCBM010000329.1:0-3692 GCA_964496805.1 uncultured Rhodospirillales bacterium
GCCAGCGCCAGGGCCAAGGCGCAGACCGCGGCCAGGATGTACAACACGGTCAGGGGGACCAACGGGTCCAGGACGATCTGAGTGGCGTCGATCATTGGCCTAACCGCTTCATGATCTCGGGGATGTGCACCTGATCCGATTTGTAGTTCCCGGTCAGGACATACATGGCGAGGTTGATGCCGAAGCGCTCAGCATAGACCCGCTGCCGACGTCCACCGCCGCTCACTGGATAGAGGGGGCGGCCATCGGGGCGCCTGGCCCAGGCTGAGGCCCAGTCATGCCCACCGACAATGATGGAACTGACGCCATCATTGCGCTGCGCGCTGGCGGCCTCCACCCAGACGTCGCCGCCGCTGTAGCGGCCGGGAAACTCATCCAGCAGATAGAAACTCTTGGTCAGGACGTGGTCCTCGGGCACCCGTTGCAGGGGCGGCACATCCAGGCTGCCCACCAGCCGCTGCAAATAGACGCTGCCCATGGCGCCGGTGCCCTGATTCTGGTCGCGGGTATCAAACACCACGGTGCCCCCGTTGCGCATGTACTCGTTCAGTCGGCGCACAGCGGTGTCGGACAGCGGCGGCTGGGCGGAGGTGATGGGCCAGTAGATCAACGGGAACAGGCTCAACTCGCTCTGCTCCAGGTCCACCGCCACGGCATCGCCGGCGTCCACACTGGTGCGCGCGCGCAGGATGGTCGCCAGCCCGTCCAACCCCGCCTGGCTGATGCCATCCACCCGACTGTCCCCCGTCAGGACATAGGCGAAATGGGCCTTGTCGGTGAGCTCAATCACCGTGCGTTCGTCGGGGTTTTCAGCCGTGGGGGCTCGCAGGCGTTGCGCCTCCGCAACCGGTGCGGTGGCCAGCGTCGCCCCACCCAGCACGAGCACACCCACAAGCGCCGCCTTGGCGCCGGGCATCAGGGTCCGACGGGCGTGATGAGCGCTCAGCCCGCCGCGCAGGATCAGGCTGATCAACAGGTCGGCCAGCAGCAGCCCCAGCGCCAGCAGCAGCAGCAGCGCCTTGAGGTTGGTTTCCTGCGGCGGTTCAAAGGTGCGCAGGGTCACCGCCGACGGCAGGTCCCCCACCGGCACCATCTCCGGCACAGCGCTGGACAGATTGAGTGCACGCACGGATCCTTCACCCCCATACAGCCCGGGCGGGGTGCGGGGGGAGGCGGTGCTGAACGCAAACTCCCCTGCCGCAATCGGGCCTGCGGCCCCGGCCGGGTCGCCCAGGCTGCCATAGCCATCCATCAGGCTCACGGGCTGCAGGGCCACATCATTGCCCTGCGCCTCGGTGCCGATGGACAATTCCGTCAGCTTGCGCAGAACCTGAACAAACGTACCAGACAGCGCCAAATCGGACCAGCGGGTGTTGGCCGTGGTGTGGACCAGCACCAGCCATCCCAGCCCCTCCCGCCGGGCGGTGATCAGCGGGGTACCGTCCTCCAGGCTGGCCCAGGTCCGCTCCTCCAGGTCCAACGCTGGCTCGGCCAGCACCTGGCGATCAACGGTGACATCGGGACTGACCTGGATGCCGGCCAGGGGGCTGCTCTCCGGGAAGGGGGCAAGGCCGGCCGGTTGCGGCCAACTCATGGCCCCGCCAAGGGTGCGGCTATCCTCCATCAGCCCCACCGGTACCAGCGGGTCTGGGGTGCGGTTGGCCGCCATTTTGGGGCCAGCGAAGCGGATCAGGACCCCCCCTTCCTCCAGGAACGGGGTGATCATGGCCATTTCAGAAGGGGTGATCACCCCCACATCGGCCATCACCAGCACGCTGACATTTTGGGCCATTAACTCCGGCAGGCTGCCCCTGAACACAGGATTGGAGATGCTCAGCGCCCGATCGATATAGAAAAGCTCGCTGAGCAGGGGGCTGACCTCGTCAGCGTTGGAGCCGCCATCGGGGGCAAACAGGCCCACGGCCCGGCGCCGCACGCTGTCATCCACCAGGATCACGCCCCCGGCCGTGCGCTCACCTTCCAACTGCAAGCGGTCAATCTGGGACAGGATACTGGCCGGTAGATCGAACTGAGCCTCCACAGTGGCCTCGCCGGCGGCAAAGGTGGCCGGGACCCGGTCCAGGATTTGTCCGCCGTTGGTCATGGCGCGCACGGTGATGGTCTGTTCAGCACCGGTATAGGCGCGCTCGGCGGGCAGGGTTAGCACCCCGTCCTGCAACCGTGCCGGCCGCAGCAGCGTGGCCGCAGAGGCGCCAACATCCAGATAGACGCTGACCTCGCCCAGATCGCGCAGCGCTTGCACATCGTCAGCCAGCGAGGGGCTGGCCAGGCCGCTGGACAGCCAGACCACATGGGCGTCGGTTTCCAACCGCAGGGCCTGCAGCAAAGCTGTCTGCTCCTCCCGCGCGGCCGGCCAGGGGTGGGGACGCAGACCGGCGGCCAGCGCCTTGGCTTCCGCACTGGGCAGGGGGCCAAGGATCTCCAGGGGTTCGCCATTCTCGTCGCGGGCGGTGGCCAGCAGATAAATCGACCGGTCTTCCCGTCCGGCTTCGTCAATCAGCCGCTCCATGACCTGCTGGCGCGCCTGCCAGTCGCGGGCCGCAGGCCAATCCGTGTCCACCACCAGCACCAACGCACCGCTCCCCTCAACCTCCTGTTGTGGGTTGAGAACAGGGTCGGCCAGGGCGGTGATGGCGGCGGCCACCAGAATCGTCCGCAGCAGCAGAATCCACCACGGCGTGCGCGCCGGGGTTTCCTCGCGCTGGTCCAGGTCCAGCAGCAGGCGCAGCGCGGGGAAAAGTTGGCGCTTTGGCGCGGGGGGCATCAACCGCAGCAGGATCCACAACACGGGCAAAATGACCAGTGCGGACAGGATCCAGGGGGTCAGGAAGGCCAGGGAGCCGATGGTCAGCATAGGGTGCGTCGTCCTCCGGCGGCCATCAGGCGTGGGGCGCCAGCGCGCGATAGAGCGCCAGCAAGGCGGTCTGAGGCGGATGGTCTGTGCGGTGGGTGACCATGGTCCAGCCGCTGCGGCGGGCTAGGTCGTTCAGGCTGTCGCGTTGGGCCCGCAGGCGGCCGAAATAGCGTTGCCGCAGGTCCTGGACCTTGGGGATCAGATAGCGCCCCTCGCCCTCCAGCCCTTCGAACTCCACCCGCCCGCGATAGGGCAGGTCTTCCTCTGCCGGGTCCAGCACCTGCACGAGGACACCATTGATATGGCGGGCGGCGAAGCGCCGGACCTTGGCCTCGATCTGTTGGTAATCATCCAGGAAATCGCTGATCAGGATCACCTGGGCGTTGGCAGGCAGGGGGCGCTGGTCGCGCTGGGGCTCCGGGATGTCCTTGTCGCTCAGTCGCGGGTCCAGCAGGGATTGGGCAATCCGGTGGAGGGCCGGCCGGCCCCGCTGGGGCCGCTCACCGGATCCCAGCAAGGCCACCTGTTCACCCCCACGCACCAGCAGGTCCACCGCAGCCAGCAGCAGCACGGTGGCGCGATGACGCTTGGTCACCACCTCCCGGCTGCTGTGCCAGTCCATGCTGTCGGAGCCGTCGCGCCACAACCAAACCGATTGGGCAGCTTCCCATTCCGTCTGGCGGATGAAGACCCGGGCGCCCTTTGCCGATTGCCGCCAATCCACCTGGTTCAGCATGTCGCCGGTGGTGTAGGGCCGAAATTGCCAGAAGGTCTCCCCCAGGCCCACGCGCCGGCGGCCGTGGACACCTTGGGCCAC
>CAZCBM010000330.1:0-3680 GCA_964496805.1 uncultured Rhodospirillales bacterium
GGCAGTGGCCTGCCCGTGCTGGGCAAGGGCAACAAGATGCGCCTGGTGCCGGTGTTGCCGCCTGTGCTGGAGGCGCTGGAGCGGTTGCGGCAGGAGACGCCGCACCCCGTCACGGGCCAGGCGCTGGTGTTCACCGGCGTGCGCGGAGGCCCCTGGAACCCAGCGCAGGTGCGGCGGCGGCTGGTGACCTTGCGGCGGGAACTGTTGCTGCCAGAATTGGCCAGCCCCCATGCCCTTCGGCATAGTTTTGCTACCGGCCTGTTGCAGTCCGGTGGGGATTTGCGGGTGATCCAGGAATTGCTGGGCCATGCCAGTCTGGCCGCAACCGAGCGGTATTTGGGGCTGAGTGTGGATGATCTGCGCGACGCCCATGCCGCGGCCCATCCCCGCTCTCGCCGCCAGACCAAGCCTGAGTCCTGAGCCGGATTGCCGGCGGCAGAGACATCCAGCCGCGCCCCGGTGACGTGGCCCTGAAAGCATGGTATTCTGTTGAAGAATATGGGGGTTGCTGAGCCTTGCGAGGGTCGGCCAGGGATGTTATCCCCAATCTGCTAGATCGCAGAAATCTCCTTTGATTATCAATTATCTAAAATACGATCTTGACTCAAAACACTAACGAGGCCTTAATGCACGGGCAAGCGAGCCCCGGTGGTGTCAGCCGCCAATTCCGTCCCTCCGCCTCCGTGCCCCGTGCTAAGGACCCTCAGCCATGTCGATCAGCCCCGGCCTGTTCGAGCGTCACATTCGTGTGGACGGTCTCACCTATGACGATGTTCAGGCCTGCCTTGAGGTGGCGCAGGACGATCAGCACCATCCGGAACGGCGCCTGACCTGCGCCATGACTGTGCTGACGTGGGTGGATACACAGCGGTGGCTGCGCGAGGAGGCCGTGGAGCGGCATCGCCATGATACGGAGCGCGACATCCTGCGGTTGCAGCGCAAGCACCAAGGGCTGAACCTGGCGCTGCTGGACCTGAATGCCATCCTGCGCTGTGTCTATCTTGATTGGATTGAGGCCAAGGCCCGGCTGGACCGTTTGGTGGCTGAGCATGGCACGCTGGAGACGCTGGCGAAGGTGGAGCCCCAGCCGGAGCGCCTGGGTCGTCTGCGGACCGAACCCATGCTGCCGCTGATTGATCGTCGCCGGGGCGGCACGGTGCCGGCTGATGAGTTGTTTGTCGAGTTGTCCCGCCGGATCACCACTTGGCAGGCGGCGGTGACCCTCTACCACGACGCCCAGCGCGTCCTGGCCGATCGCTACAATCCCAAGCGCGACGCTCTCACGGCCAAGATCATGGGATATGCCCGCCTCATCGACGGGATCGACGTGTTGAGCCTGGAGATCCTGCGGGAGGCCATGGCCATCGAGTGCGCGGAAATCTACCGCGACATGGTCCGCCGCCACCCCATCGACGCCTGGCGCGTGGCGCAGGAGCACCTGCGCAACCCCCATGGCGAGCTTACGGACAACACCCTGCGCCTGTGGTACGTCCAGCGTCAGAGCCTTGCAGAGCGCATCATCAGCGACTCCGCCCTGACCCAGATCGCCCGTGAGCACGACCTGCTGGATGATATCGCCGAGGCCACGCTGCTGGCAGGCGACCCGTTTGACCACGATCTGGGCGTCTAGAGCGTAGGACCCCGCAGTGGCAACGCCACGAAGGGGAGCATCCGAGCGACCACCAATAGGCTACAACAGGGGCGTCGATTCGAAATCGGTGTCCGTTGCTGTCGTGTCATCGTGGTTCGTGATCATCCCGCACAGCGTGTCGCCGTTGCAAGGGGGCGGTTTCACCAGCATGACTACAGGTGCCCGAAGGCTGGGGGGTATGGCTCCGGGTCGTCAACGCCGGAGGTGTGACAATGCCTTTGACCACGTCTTATCGGATAGGATGGCACTGGCGCCCCTGAGACGGGCGTGCCTGCCCCAGACAGGCCCTTACCTCGTCACGCTGGCAGGTTTCGCTTCGTTGGGTCACCATGCTCCTTTGGTGTTGGCCAAGGCATCCAAGGTTTGGGTGTCGTCGCCGAAGGGCGCCTTCGGGCGCCAACCACGCAACCAGAGCGGTGAGGGGTGTCCACCGGACACAGCACCGCTTCACGCTGGGAGAGCGTCCGTCATGAGTTGGCAATCCGTCCCCAAGGCCGTGGGCCATGAACATGTGGAAGGGGGGGCGAGCCTGCCCAAAGTGCTGGATCTCGCCCAGCGCACCGGCAACCCGCTTCCGGGGCATGTGCTGGGTGACGATGGTCGCTATGACTTCCGCAATGCCGAAGGCAAGCTGGACCTGGGCCAATTCGTTGCCGTCTATGAGCATGTGGCGGCGCTGATGAATGATCCGCAGACCTTGGGCGAGGTGATCCGGGATTATGGTCGGCGGGCTGCCGAGCAGGGGGCCGTGTCGGCCGAACTGATCCTCTCCGGCGCCCACCTGGGCCGGCCCGTGGTGAAGGATGGGGCAGGGCGCATCGCGCAGGAGGATATCCCGGCCATGGGTATCGCCGTGCCCCAGCGGGGGGGCCTATCGTCACCGCTGTTTGATGCCGCGATGGATGCCGCTGTGGACGCCGCGCGGCAGGTGGAGCAGGAGACGGGCCTGTCCATGACGTTCCAGATGACCGGGGTCCGCAACTTCGGCCCGCAGATGGCCGAAGATGTGGCCCGCATGACCGCACGCTATCTGCGGACCCATCCCGACGCCCGGGACCGGGTGCTGAGCTTTGGCATGGCGGGCGACGAAAAGGTGGGGGATCTGGGGGATTTCAAAAAGGCGTTTGAGGTTGCCCGCGCCTGCGGCCTGAAACTGCGTGCCCATGCGGGCGAGGTCCGGGGGCCGGAGAGCATTGAACAGGCCCTGGACCAGATCGGTGTGGACCTGATTGATCACGGGGTGGGCTCCATTGAAAAGCCCGCATTGGTGGAGCGACTGGTCGCGGCGAAGACGCTGCTGACCGTCACCCCCACCAGCAACCTGATGATCAAGGACGAGTTGGGCGGGGACATCACCCGCCATCCGCTCAAGCGTCTCTATGAGGCTGGGGTGCGGATGAACATCAGCCCCGATGATGGTGGCATGATGAACACCGACATCGCCAACGAGTACCGGCTTCTGCAAGAGAAGCTGGGCTTCACCGATGCCCAACTGACCGACATCACCCTGATGAGCCTTGAGGGCCTGCCCATGCCCAGCGAGGACAAGCGCCAGGCGCTGATCGCCACGGTCCTGGACCAGCGACCCGTTGAGGTGGTTGCAGAGATGGACCGTCGGGCGGAGCGTGAGCCCAATCCGGTCCTGCGGGAGCGCTTTGCCCATTGGCAGTCTCTGGCGGCGCAGGCTGCGCTGAAGGCCGACACGGCGGCTTGCCCTGCTCCGTCTGCCGGGGGTTCTGCTGCCCTGGGGGCGAGGGATGCCGGGGCCGGCGCTGGCCGGCCTCTGCCGTCACCCTGGTCGGGTCGCTGATGCACGGGAGCCCGCAGCCGCTGGAGCAGGGGACAACGATTTGGAATCGGCGCCCTGCTGCAGCTTACTCGTGGTCGCTCGGATGATCCCTTCCGTGGCGTTGCCACAAGAGCACGTTTCGGCGAGATAGAGTCCGCGCTCAAGGTAGGCGGGCCGCTCTCTAAAGGGCCCTAGTGCACCGACTCACACAGAGGATGCAGGGCACCGGTTGAGTTTTTG
>CAZCBM010000331.1:0-3657 GCA_964496805.1 uncultured Rhodospirillales bacterium
GAACGCAAAGAGCGTCAGCAGATGGCCGACGAACAGCCAGCGTGCTGGCTCCTCGCCAGAGCGTCCAGTGCCTCTACCGCCGCGACCGGGCCAACATGCCGGGATCCAAGCGCGAAGTGCAAAATGCGGAGGAAGAAGGCGTCGAGTTCGTGTGGCTCAGCGCCCCCGAAGCCTTTGAAGGCGAGGGCAGCGTCAGCGGCGTCCGTGCCAGCGAAATGCGTCTGGGCGCCCCGGATGCCTCCGGCCGCCGCCAGCCCAAAGTCATCGACGGCAGCGACAAGGTTTATCCGGCTGACCTGGTGATCAAGGCGTTGGGCTTCCTGCCCGAGGAACTGCCGCGGATGTTTGGCAATGACCATCTGGCCATCACCCGCTGGGGGACCCTGACCATCGACCCCACCACCAAGATGACCAGCCTGCCGGGTGTATTTGCCGCGGGTGACATCGTTCGCGGCGCCAGCCTCGTGGTGTGGGGTATCCGCGACGGCCGGGACGCCGCCGACCAGATGCACCAATGGCTCAAAGCCCAGGCAGCCGCCCCGGCCCCTGCCGCAGTGGCCGCCGAATAACGCGGCCAACGGCGGCCCCCCTCTCCGGCAGCGGGGCCGTCCCAGCCGGCGTGCCGAACCATAGGCGCGCCGCCCCTTCTTCACGACAGCCCGTCCAAGCCCTCTTGCGCCAGCTCTGCTCCCTGTTCAGAGGCCGGCCTGTGAGCCCTTCCAGCCCTGGAGGATGAGACCATGACCCACCCGACCCCGACCGTGCCGTCCTGGGAGATTGAGCGCCAACGTCTGGCCGCCGCCCACGCCTATAACCCCGCCGATGAGCATGATGCCTGCGGCGTCGGCCTCATCGCCGCCATCGATGGGAAGGCCTCCCGCCAGGTGGTGGAGATGGGTATCAGCGCGCTGAAGGTGCTCTGGCATCGCGGCGCGGTGGATGCCGACGGCAAGACAGGCGACGGAGCCGGCATCCATGTGGAGATCCCCCAGGGCTTCTTCCAGGCACAGGCGGCCAATCATGGCCAGAGTGTTCAGGAAGGGGAGCGCATCGCCATTGGCATGATCTTCCTGCCGCGGACCGACCATGAGGCCCAGGAGCGCTGCCGCGCCGTGGTGGAGACCGAGGTCCTGCGCCGCGGTCACAGCATCTATGGCTGGCGTCAGGTTCCCGTGGACCACACGGTCATCGGAGACAAGGCCAACACCACCCGGCCCGAGATCGAACAGATCATGATCGGCAATCCCAAGGGCCTGGAGACCGAGGCCATGGAGCGCGATCTGTACATCGTGCGCCGGCGGATTGAGAGCGCCGTGGCCGCCAACGGTATCAGTGATTTCTACGTCTGCTCGCTATCGTCCCGCTCCATCGTCTACAAAGGGATGTTCTTGGCGGAGCAGTTGGATGAGTTCTACCCCGACCTCAAAGATGAGCGCTTCGTCAGCCGCTTCGCCATCTATCACCAGCGCTATTCCACCAACACCTTCCCGACCTGGAAACTGGCGCAGCCGTTCCGCATGCTGGCCCACAATGGGGAGATCAACACCCTGGGTGGCAACGTCAACTGGATGCGGGCCCATGAGGACCTGATTGCTGATCCAGATTTTGGAAAGAATATTGACGACCTGAAGCCCATCATCCCCATCGGTGCCAGCGACAGCGCCGCCCTGGATTCCGTGGTGGAATTGCTGTGTCGGGCTGGCCGAGCCGCGCCGATGGTCAAGAGCATGCTGGTGCCGGAGGCGTGGTCCAACAACACCCGCCTGTCTGCCCGGATGCGGGCGCTCTATGCCTATATTAGCTGTGTGATTGAGCCCTGGGACGGCCCGGCCGGCCTCGCCATCTATGACGGCACCTGGGTGCTGGGTGGCATGGACCGCAATGGCCTGCGCCCCATGCGCTACACGGTCACCCAGGACGATCTGCTGATCCTGGGCTCAGAGACGGGCATGGTACCGGTGGACGAAAGCCAAGTGGTGGAAAAGGGCCGCGTGGGCCCCGGTGAGATGATCGCGGTCAATCTGGATGACGGCACCCTGCACCGCGACCGCGACCTCAAGGCCATGCTGGCGGATGCGCAGCCCTGGGAGGACTGGACCAAGGCCATTGTGCCCTTGGACGATATCGTGCGTGGCCATGAGCCGGGCGGCGAGACCCCGTTCACCCGCGCCACCCTGCTGCAGCGCCAGACGGCCCTGGGGCTGACCCTGGAGGATATGGAGTCCATCCTCCAGCCGATGATCGAGGACGGCAAGGAGGCCATCGGCAGCATGGGGGATGATACCCCCATGGCTGTTCTCTCAGACCGTTATCGCGGTTTGCATCACTTCTTTCGCCAGAACTTCAGCCAGGTCACCAACCCGCCCATCGACAGCCTGCGGGAGCGTCGGGTGATGAGCCTGCGCACCCGACTGGGCAATGTGAACAACATCCTGGAGGAGACGGCAGAGCAGTGTAAGACCCTGATGCTGGGCAGCCCGATCCTCTTCACTCACGAACTCAAGGCCTTTGAGGAATACGCCCACGGCAAGGTCTGCCGGGTGGATTGCACCTTCACCCCCGATGCCACCCCCGGCGCCCTCAGCCGCCGTCTCCAGGGGATTCGCAAGGAGGTTGAGGCCGCGGTGGGCAGTGGCTACAGCCACATCATCCTCACCGACCGCGCCACCAGCGCCGACCGGGTACCGGTGCCCATGATCCTGGCCACATCGGCCGCTCACACACGCTTGGTGGCGGTGAAAACCCGCACCCGGGTGAGCCTGATGGTGGAGAGCGCTGAGGCGCTGGACACCCACTATATGGCCGTGCTGATCGGCGTTGGCGCCACCGCTGTCTGCCCCTACCTCACGGAGGCAGCGATCATCGACCGCCACCAGCGGGGGCTGTTCGAGCCCAAGAGCCTGGCCGATTGCCTGGCGGCCTACCGCAAGGGCATCGACGAGGGGCTGCTGAAGATCATGTCCAAGATGGGCATCGCGATCCTCTCCAGCTATCGCGGCGGCTGCAAGTTTGAGGCGGTGGGCCTCTCCCGCGCCCTGTGCGCGCGCTATTTCCCGGGGATCCCGTCCCGCATTAGCGGCATTGGGCTCAGTGGGATCGAGGCCAAAGCCGTGGCTCAACACGCCATCGCCTATGATGATGTCGTGACCGCCCTGCCGGTGGGGGGCTTCTATAAATATCGCCGCAGTGGGGAGCGCCATGCCTGGGAAGGGCAGGCCATCCACGCCCTACAGTCGGCCGTCACCCGCGAGAGCTACAAGGACTATCAGGCTTATGTGAAGATGGTCACCAGCGGCCCGCCCATGGCCCTGCGCGACCTGCTGGGTTTTGACAGCGACCGCGGCTCCCTGCATCAGGACCAGGTGGAGAGCATCACCCAGATCCGTAAGCGCTTCGTCACCCCAGGCATGTCCCTGGGCGCGCTGTCCCCCGAGGCCCATGGCGCGCTGAACGTCGCCATGAACCGGATCGGCGCGAAGTCCGACAGCGGCGAGGGCGGGGAGGTGCCGGAGCGCTACCACCCCGATAGCCGCGGCGACAACTGGAACAGCGCCATCAAGCAAGTGGCCAGCGGCCGGTTCGGCGTGACAGCGGAGTATCTCAACCGCTGCCGGGAGATCGAGATCAAGGTGGCCCAGGGCGCCAAGCCCGGCGAAG
>CAZCBM010000332.1:0-3616 GCA_964496805.1 uncultured Rhodospirillales bacterium
CCCAGGGCCTCGCCGGTGGGGTCGCCGAAGCAGGTGCCGTCGCCGGAGCCGATGCCCAGCGGGTTGATGACGATATCACCGGCGGCGGAGCCGGCGCCAGCCAGCAGGCTGACGGTACCGAAATCCAGCACCTGACCGATGCGGATGGCCGGCTCATTGGCGGCCAGGATTTCGACGGTGGCGGCCATGGTGCTGGAAACAGTCACCTGAGCCTGGGCGGCAGCAGTGGTGGCCAGCACGGCGGCGCCGGCCAGCAGAATGGTCTTACGCATGAGTTCAGTTCCCCTGATCGCTCATAGGGCCAATCCCACCCCTGGGGCGGACCGGCGTCACAAAGATGGCTAGGCTGAGCGATGCGTCCCCGCACGGTTCCCGGCAAGCTTTCCGGATCAGGGCACACGATCAAAGCGCCTGCACCAGAACCCTCAAACGCCCGACAGGAAACTGCCCCCGGCTCCACACCGCATACGTCACGTCGAAAGAGAAACTTTGTTCCCTCCCCAGTGGTGGTAACAAACTGAGTAAAATCTGCAAGGCTTTTTTTACGTTTTCTTTGTAAGCGCCTGAAATCAAACAAAAAAATAGTTAACGCTAAATGCGCCAATGGTTAACGCCTTCCTGTGAGAGGCGCCGACGCTGGCAAGAACGAAAAAGCGAGTCGCTGAAACCCGACAAGTGACGCCAAGCTGTCTGAAATCAAGCACCAAAGGGGGAGTCTGGGACTCCCCCTGCGGCGTTTGTGGTGCCGGTGCAACGTTTGGCCCGTCCGGCGAGCGCTCAGCCTGTGGGCTCAGTCCACCAAGAGCCGTTCAACGAAGGCCGGTAGGGCGAAACAGGCGGTGTGGATATCAGCGGTGTAGTAGGTGGTCTCCCCCAACGCCGCGTCGCTTACCCGTTGCGCCAGGGTTTGCCCGGGCAGCATCGGCGGCCGCAGCCCAGGGGCGGTGGCCGCGAATCCAAAGGCCATGTGTCCCCCGCTGTAGGTGGGGACCGGCGCCACATAGGCAGTGCGATCAGCAAAGCCCACCGCACCGAAGGCCCGCCAACTGGCGGTCAACTCACCAGGCTGGTCCCAGGGAACACCGTTCTGGGTGACCAGAATGCCGGGCTCCTGCAGGCAGCGCCGGCAATTGGCATAGAAGGCTTGGGTGAACAGGGCAGCCCCGGGGCCTTCGGGATCGGTACTGTCCACGATGATGACATCGAACCGACGATCGGTGGTGGCCACGAACGCGGCCCCATCGTCGATCACCACCTCAACCCGTGGATCTTGGAACACGCCCTGGCTAATGCCCGGTAGGTGTTGCTGGCAGAAGTCGATGACACCCTGGTCAATCTCCACCAGCGTCGCCTGCAGGACGCCAGGATGCATCAGAACATGGCGCAGCATGCCCCCGTCGCCGCCCCCAATGACCAGCACGTGCCGGGCGGCACCATGGCCGATCAGCGGCACGTGGGTGAGCATCTCGTGATAGATGCCGTTGTCCAGTTCAGTCACCTGGACCACGCCGTCCAGCGCCATGATGCGCCCATAGCGACTGTTGGAGAAAATGACGAGATCCTGATGGTCGGTGCGGTCGTGGTACAGCACCTCCTCCACCTTCAGTTGTTGTCGGTGGTGGCGGTGGAGGGTTTCCACGAACCAGCCATCATCGGTCAGTGGCATGGCCTGGGTCCTTTGAACGGGGGGGCAATAGGGGGAGAAGAATGGGCCAGACAGATGGGAAAATGCTGTTGCGCAACCCTGAGGCGCCGCGTGGCGGTCCCGCCGGGACGAAAGGTGCTCCAGCGAGGGGACTGTTTGGCCGCAATAAGGGGGCCGGCGCCCTGTTTCTCACGAGGGCGCCGGGCACTGGCCAAGGCTTAGGGGCGCCTGGGCTCAGCCGGGCAGAGGCGTGTTGTCGTCGGCGGGAACCACCTCGCCCCGGTGCAGGGTGTTGACCACGGTGCGGGTGGGATGAAAGGCCCTTTCCAGCACAGGAATGGTCGCGGCCGGCTCGGCATCTCCGCACATGAACACGTCCAGCGCGGCATAGTTGCGCTCCGGCCAAGTGTGGATGGAGATGTGACTTTCGGCCAGCACCGCCACGCCACTGACGCCTTCCGGCGTGAAGTGGTGCAAGTGGATGTGCAGCAGCGTGGCGCCGGCGGCGTCCACGGCATCGGTCAAGGCCTGTTCGATCAAGGCCTTGTCGTTGAGGTTGTCGGCGCCCCACAGATCAATGATCAGATGGTGTCCGGCAAATACCTTGCCGTCGCGCTGGATGAAATGGTCCAGCGGCAGCGAAGGCCGGCTATCCGCCTGGCGCTCGGCCAAGGCGGGGGTCTTCCAAGAGACTTCCGTTTGGGTGGTGCCTGGATTGTCGCCCAAGTCGATCCCCAATTGGAAGGCAGTGGCGTGGTCCATGACGCACCCCTTTCCAACCAGTAGATGACCCCACCTCCCCCAAAGCCGGCCCCCCACAAATGAAATGGGGTTGGGAGCCAGGAGGTGGATCTGGACGGAGGTTTCCGATTCCGTCCGATGAGCTGCCGGGCGTGGGGGACTGAAGGCCGCACGACGCCCGCGCAGAACCGTTAGACTGTGCATTGCGGTGAGGGCTGTCAAGTCCAGCTTTCACGGGCGCTGTGGGCGCCGAAGGCGGTGACATGCCCGCCCCCTCCGCCAATCCCGCCGAAGGTCACGCGGCGGATCCCGCGGGACCTTGTCATCCCAGGACCAGCGCCGCTTTAAAGGGGGAAGGGACCAGGGGCAAACACGCTTTGGGTGCCCTGGCAGCGGGGGCTGCCTGCCGTGGTGTCGGAGCATTTCTCGAACACAAATCCCATGGAGACCGGCTGGTTACCGCAGGCTGCGTTCATCTGATCCGGGCTGTTGATGGTCAGCAGGAAGGACCCCGCTGGCACGCTGATGGACTCCAGGCCACGCAACTCGGGCGTGAACCGGGTGGCCGCCCGGTTCATGAGGTCCCGGCAAGCCAGGGGCTGAACTTGGTGCAGCGTGATGGTCAACCGTGTGGGCTGACCCGGCTGCAGTGAGAAGCTTATGGGACCCATGCTGCCCCTGAGAAGGCCGTCGTTATTGTCTTCCGGCGTCGCGTCAATCCGGTCGGGGATCAGGCTTCGCTCATCCAGGCCGGGCGCCGACAGCCCCTCAAAGCTGGGCAGGTGACCATATTGGCTGTCAATGACGCGGTAGAGATCCAGCAGGTCGTCCAGGGCGGCCTGCCCTTGGAAGCCACCTTGCGTCCCGGTTTGCGCTGACGGCAGAGAAGCACCGGCAAAGGGCACCGGTGCATAAGGGGCTGGTGCATAGGGGGCCGGGGCGTAGGGGGCTGCGCCAGGGAGGGGTTGTTGCCCTGGATAGGCTGCGGTGGCTGGGAAGGGCTGCGCGCCGGCAACAGGCGGTGGCCCCATTGCCCCCATGGTCGTCGGCAGAACGGCCCCCGGGGGCTGCAAGGGGGCCAAGGTGGGATAGGTTGAGCCCGTGGCGACAGCGGCACCTGCCGCAGTGTTCCCGGCAGGTTGCGTCGCCCAGGCACCACCTGTCGCCTGCGCCGGGATCCCTGGCGGCGCGATGGGTGCCGCTAGGGGCGCGGCGGCAATGGCTCCCCCC
>CAZCBM010000333.1:0-3604 GCA_964496805.1 uncultured Rhodospirillales bacterium
AGCATGTCTCACCGGTGGGCCTGGGTCTGATGGTGGGCAGTGCCGTGTGTGTGGCTGCCTCCAACACCCTCGTGCGCCGATGGGGGCCGTTCCACGCGGGCCAGTTGAACGGCTATGTCTCGTTGCTGGCGGTGCCCCAGTTGCTGATGGCCAGCCTGCTGACCGAGCCGGCACCGTGGACCCAGGCCGCGGCCAACCCGGCCACTGCGTGGCTTCCGATCCTCTTCACCGGCACCGTATCCGGCGCCTTGGGCTACGGCCTGTGGTATCTGGTGCTGCAGCGCCATGGGGCCGCAAGGGTTGCCCCCTTCCTGCTGTTGACGCCGCTGTTCGGTGTGCTGTCCGGCTGGCTGGTGCTCCAGGAGGTGATCACGCCGAACACCCTTATCGGCGGTGCCCTGATCCTGGCTGGGATCGCCCTGTCGCAGATACGACCCAAAAAGCCAAAGCCTCGCCTGGGCGCGAGTAAAGGCGACGCAAGGCAGCCACAGCAAACCGCCGGCTCCGGCAGACCTGTCGAAGGGCCCAAATGACCCGTACCCATGGAGCCAATGGCTTGGGCCAAGGCGCAGGGCCCCAAAGGCGCTGCGCCCCGCAGGGGATCATCCAGGCGGCCACCATCGGGGATGACGGGCTCAAGGCGTGCCGTGTAGGAAGGGAGCCCTGCCCCCACCCCCACCCTTGCCGTCCTGCGCTGTCGTGAGGTGTTGCCATGATCTTCTACGCTGAGCCCACCGCCAAGCCGGGGGATCTGCCCTCGCCCCAGTGGAATAGCGCTGATTGGGCCCGGGAGCCCCTGCGCTGGGGCCATGCCGGCCCGCCCGATGACAAGAGCCTGCAGGCCATGGAGCGCTGGTATCAGGACTTCTTCGTGGGCACCTGGCACGATGATCACCGCATCAAGGACACCTATTGGAAGGGGCTGAGCACGCTGGGGCCCTATTGGATTGTTTCGGAGGGGAATTACGACCCCCGCCCGCAGGAGACCTGGGCGCCGGAGCCCTGGGACGTCATCCCGCTGCCCTGGGGCGGCAATCGCTTAAGCGACTGCACAGAGGCCCTCTCCCTGGGGCGGGCGTTCTGGGAGCGCTCCCACCCCAAGGCGGAGCGTCCCGATACGCTGGTGAAGCCCGTGGACATGGAAGGCGCCACCATCCTCTGGTGCAAGGCCCCGGCGCTGACGCCTGAGTTGGCCCGGCGGGCCTTCCGCACCCGCAATGTCGCGCCGGTGGAGTACTTTGGTAAAGTTGTCTCCTGGGAGTACAATGGCTTTTTTTAAGGAGACCCCCATTCCCGACGACGGCGTACCGGCCTTCACGGCCAGCCGGATGCCGCCAGAACAGCGGGAATTTGGCGATGATTGGTTCCATCCCCGGTGGCTGATGGAGATGATGGGGGTGGAGCCCGCGGTGGAGGGGGTGCGTGTTGAGCCGGTGTTTGAGTTCTTGGTACTGAAGTTCACCGAAGTTCCGGTGGCAGAGGCCGAGGCCGCCTTGGGGGCCATTTGCACCCCCGATACCCTCCTGGACGCGGAACCATCCCCTCGCTTTCGCCCGCGCACCTGGACGGACCTGGATTGGCGCAAGATCCGCCGTGCCTGGAAGATCGAGCACCAGCCCCACCGCGGTGTGCCCCTTTGGGACCGTGGGTTTTGGCGAGACGGCTTCGGCGTGCGAGCCCAGCGCTATGAGAACCTTGCGCCAGAACCCTGGAACCGGATCCACAAAGACCATACTGACGTCATGAACATGCGAACGCTGATCGACTATCTACCAGATGTCCTCAGCCAACCCAGTGAGAGTTATCGGACGTACATGACGTTCCAGGTGGGTCAGAAGGGCCTGTACGATTTGGGGGATTGGACTTTAAGCAAGACACTGACCTACCGCCACTACAGTCAGGCCACCAGTTCCCTTGCCTTCCATACGACGTCCGGCAGCCCATCGGCCGGCCGCGGTGCACCGTTCGCCCATCTGCCAGACTATGCCCATCTATTGAACAATCCGGTGATGTCAGGGACCCTCTCCAGCCAGGACGGCTTGGTCTTTTATCACTATCTGACAGATGCAAGGGATCTTTTATTCCTCCATGAGGGAGGACATTTTTGGCCACAAGCCATCCAGCGTAGTCGATTAATGTCTTGCTCCGCTCATTGTTTTTCAGCGATACATTTCACGGAACACATCAATAAGTTGCTTGACAACCAATTCGACTACAATATTCGTTCAATAGATAGCGAAGAAAATTTCTTTTATCCAATAGCGTATGGGAGGACGTACAATCATTGGGGGCCCATTACCCACCTTTGGCGTTCATCCGAATATATCCGTGAACCAAGTGCTTCACTCTACGTGTCGCCCATTCTAGTGTAACAGGGAGAGATACAATGCCAAAGTGGCAACGCCAAGGGGCGGATCATCCAAGCGACCACAGGTAAGCGACAGCACGGGTAGCGATTCCAAATCGGTGTCTGTAGCAATAGGCATCCCCTCCTACCCACTCCCCCACGCCCCACCCGGCCACCCATGGCGATGACCCTGTCGGGGGTGGCCGGGTGGCGGCGTCGGAGGGTCACAAGGGAAGGGGGGAGAGGCCGCCTAGCCCAGCGTCCGGCCGATGGCCAGGAAGCGGGACCGTCGGTCTGCCTTCAGGCGGGCCGGCTCCACCGGGGACAAGTGCTCCAGCGCCTCCTGGATGGTCAGGCCCACCGTGGTGATGCTGACCTCCGGGTCACGCTGAGCCCCGCCCAACGGCTCCGGAATAACCCCGTCGATCACTTTCAGGTCCAGCAGGTCCTGGGCGGTGAGCTTCAACGCGGTGGCCGCCTCCTGCGCCTGCCCCGAGGAGCGCCACAGGATGGAGGCGCAGCCCTCCGGCGAGATCACGGAATAGACGCTGTGTTCCATCATATAGACGCGATCGGCACTGGCCAGCGCGATGGCGCCGCCGGAGCCGCCCTCCCCAATGACCACGCTGACCAGCGGCACCGCTAGGTTCAGACAGGTTTGGATGGAACGGGCGATGGCCTCCGACTGCCCCCGTTCCTCGGCGCCGACACCGGGATAGGCCCCGGCCGTGTCCACCAGCGTCACCACCGGGAGACGATGCTGCTCCGCCAGGGTCATCAGGCGCATGGCCTTGCGATAGCCCTCCGGTCGCGCCATGCCGAAATTGTGGTGCAGGCGGCTCTGGGTGTCGGCCCCCTTCTCCTGACCCAACACCACCACGCTGCGCCCATGGAAGCGGGCCAGCCCCCCCATGATCGCCGCATCTTCCGCGAAATAGCGATCACCGGCCAGTGGGGTGAAGTCATCGAACAGCCGGGCGATGTAGTCCCGCGCATGGGGCCGGTTGGGGTGGCGCGCCACCTGCACCCGCTGCGCTGGGGTCAGCTTGGCATAGGTCTGGGTGAGCAGGCGCTGCGCGCGCTCCTGCAGGCGCTTGATCTCGTCGGCGATGTCCAAATCGCCACTGTCGTCCAGGTGGCGCAGTTCAACGATCTTTCCCTCCAGCTCGGCCAGAGGTTTTTCAAAATCCAGAAATTGCATGGGGTAAGGGGCTCAGGCGGGCTCAACGGCGGGGGCGCTGCCGACAGGGGCCGCAG
>CAZCBM010000334.1:0-3603 GCA_964496805.1 uncultured Rhodospirillales bacterium
AGCGCCCCGGCAGACGAGGCCCTGCCGGTCATTGATCCGCCCCCGCCGCCCCCGCCCTCGGAAGCGCCGTTGGTGTTGGCGGACCCCGCTGCAGAGCCAGGCTCCGGGGCGATCCCATCCCCTGCGGCTCCGCCCCCTCTGATCGAGCCCGTGGCCGCACCGGAGCCCTCGCAGACCGATGCGCCCACGGAGCCGCTGGACGACCCGTTGGAGGGGCTCGGCTTGAGCTTGGACCCTACGCTGGAACGCCTGGACCTGCTGATGTCCCTGGAGACAGATGATGGTGAGGTTCTGAGCCCTGCTGTCCTGGTGTTTGACGTGGACGGGCAGCTCTATCTGCCCGTGGTCGGCTTTGCGCGGGCCGTCCAGGCCCCCTTCCTCGCCGATCTTGAAGACCGACTGGTTGTGAGTTTTGCTTTCCCGGACGGGCCCGGCCTCGTGGTGGACCTGCGCCGCCGGCGGGCTGAATCAGGGTTCCGCCAACGCTCCCTGGGCCCCAATGAGGTGTTCGAGGATGTGGGCGACATCGTCATTCCCTTGGCCGTCTATAATCACCTTCTGTCAGACTTCCGGCTAACCCGCGTGGAGGGGGAAGATCGCCTGATCCTGGAAGCAGGGTTCGTTTTGCCTTACCAGGATTTGGCACGGCGACAGCTGGCCCGGGATCAGGTGACCAATCCACCCGAACCGCGCCCAGACTACCCTGATATCAACGCCCCCTATCAGCTTCTGAGCCCGCCGGCCGTCGCGCTCAGCAGCTCCGGGCGCTATTCCTCCACCCGAAAGCCGGACCTCAATCTGCAACTGCGCGGGCGCCAGGACCTTCTGGGGTTTGGGGCCCGTTGGTTTGTCAGCGCGGACGAGCAGGAGCAGCCGGACACCCTGCGCCTGACGCTGGAGCGCGATGAACCGGATGGCAACGCCCTGCCAGAGCTGGGGGAGCTTGGAGGGGTGGGACCCAGCCGGGTGGCGTTGGGCGATATCACTGGCCTGGGTCTGCCGGGGGCAGCGTTCCGCACCACGGGCCGTGGCATCATCATCCAACGGGGGCGCCGCACCCGTCTGGGGGCAATGGATACCCTCACCCTCCGCGGCGAGATGCCAGCCGGCTTTGAGGCTGAGCTCTACCGCAACGGCACCCTGCGGGCCTTCCTGACCGAGCCCGTGGACGGGGAGTATGTGTTTGAGAATGTGGCGGTGAATGCCGGCCGCAACGCCTTTGAGGTAGTGTTGCTGGGACCCAATGGTGAGCGGCTGATCAAGCGCGAGAGCTTCGACTATGATCAGCTACAGGTGGCGCCGGGCGACGTCGCCTACGGGCTCAGTGTCCTACAGCAGGATGATCCCATCCTGCCCTTTGAGGATGAGCGGCGGAATACGATTGACCAGCCGGAAGATGGCACCCTGCGGGCCACGGGCGAGATTGCCTATGGCATAGCATCGGGCTTCACCGGGCGGCTCACCGGCGGCACCCTGGCGGTGGACGATGACCGCGAGGCCTATATCGGTGCTGGGGCGGCCCTGTCCGTCTATCGTGGCACCGCCAGTGTGGATGTCAGCCATCGCCTGCGGGGCGGACAAGCGGTGGAAGCCCGGCTGGCCCAACGCCTGCTGGGGACCAACCATCTGCTCACCCACACCGAATATCTGGGCAACTTCGTGGGGGAGCAAAACAACGAGGATCGCCCCTTGCGCCGGCAAACCCAATATCGCCTGGGCTTCCAGGTGGATCCCGGGTTTGCGCCGCCGATCAATCTCAGCAGCTTCACCCGCTACGAGGAGGAGCGCACCGGTGACCTGCTGTTCAACACCACCGGTCGCGCCTCCACCACCCTGCGCCCGGTATCGCTGACCGCCGAGATTGAGCATGAACGCGACTTCATCGGGGGCAGCAAGACCCTGGATGTGGAGACCAATGCCCGGCTGACGGCCTCTGCTTTCTCCGGCCCGGTCTCCGTATCTGGCACCGGAGAATATGAGATCGTCCCAGACAGCGAGCTGACCCGCCTGCGGGGCAGCGCCACGTGGCGCGCCACCCCAGATTTGGCCATCAGCGGCACCGTCAATGCCAATCTGGAGGCGGGGTCAGAGAGCACTTCCTATGGGTTGGGGGCATTTTGGCTGCTGGATGTGGTCCGCCTGTCCGCCCAAGCCGGCTATGAGACCGATGATCAAGAGATGACGGTTCGACTGGGTCTCGACACCACCTTGGACTTTGCCAATGGCTTGGTGCCTGCGATCTCCAGCGCCCCCATCAGTTCCACCGGTCGTGCCGCCATTCGGGTTTTCGAAGATCGCGATGGCGATGGCACCTACACGCCTGATCTGGACCGACCGTTGGAAGGCACGGAAATCGCCATCCGCGGCAGCACCCGGGTCACCACGGGACCGGAGGGGCGGGTCCTGCTGCGCGGGTTGGCCGATGGCGTGCGGGTGCCGCTGGCCCTGGACGAGGCGACATTGGTTGATCCAGCGCTGGAAGCCGACCAGCTGGGCTATGATGTCCGAACCCGGGCTGGCGTGACCGTCGACTTGCCCTTTGCGGTCAGCCTTCGTGGCGATATCGAGGGGACGGTGGTCCTTCGGCAGTCGGCTGCGAGCGACCCTGCCGCACCCTCCGCGCGTCAAGGGGCAGGATCGCCAGACCCTGAACCAAGCGCATCTGAAGTTGGCACTTTTGAAGCTGGCGCACCTGAGGTGAGAGCATCGGACATCACGCAATCCAATGTGCCCCTGATCTTGCTGGACCAGGGCGGACAGCCGGTGGCGGAAACGCTGAGCGAGTTTGACGGGTATTTCGCCTTCTCGCGGCTGCCGCTGGGACGCTACCAGATCATTGCAGACCCCGGCCGGCTGGCCGCCTTCGGCCTGGTGGCCCCTGCCCCCGTCAGCGTTCGTCTGACGCCCGACCAGCTTGTGGTGACCGATGCCCGCGTGATCTTACGGGAAGCCGCCCCCGGCGAAAGCGCCCTGCACATCCGCCCCGCCGTGGCCGAGGTCCCCGCAGAACCCGTTGCCGGGGGGCCGCCCGCGGTTGAGCCCCAGGTGCGACCGGGGATCATCGTCACCCGGCGGGGTCTATCCCCGCCGCGGTCAGGACCTGTGACCACGGCCAGTATTGCACCCCTGGCGCCAGCCGAGATAGCGACAGCGCAGCGCGCGGGGACACCACCGGTACCCTCGGCTCAGTCGGCCGATGCGCCCGTCCCGGCCAGGGCTGCTGCCGCTGTCGTGCCCCCACTGACCAGGTCTCAGCCGCGTCCCTCTCAGGCGCGCCTCCCTCAGACACCCCCCGCTCAGCCGCGTCCCGCACCCGTGGCCATTCAGGCGCTGGCCCCAGCAGAGCCCCTTGGCACGCTCTTGACAGAGGTGCCGCCGACCGCTGCGGCTGGGCCGATGCCCGATGGAGCCACCCAGACTTTGCCCGCGCCGCCTCGACGGCCGCGAGGCACAGCGCCTTTGGCCCCGGCGATGGGGCCGACAAACGCAGCACCACAAACGCAGGCGGCTTCGGCTCCCGTCGCGGCCACCGGATCCCCCGCCCCACACCAGTGGACGCCCCCACCAACGGCCCCGCCCACAGCCATCACGCTCATCGCCGAA
>CAZCBM010000335.1:0-3597 GCA_964496805.1 uncultured Rhodospirillales bacterium
CGGCGGTGCCATCAGCAGGGGCTGCTTGGGGAGCCAACGGCACCCCATCCAATGTCAGCGGGGGAATGACGCGGGCGGCGTTGCCCGTGTCCTGTGGTCCCAGGTCAGCCGCACCGTTGATGGCATTGTCGGGGTCGTCTGGCCCGCCAGGGGCAAACCCATCGCCCGAATCAAATGACTGGCCTTGGCCGCCGTCACGGATCCCCGCGGTCGCAGCATCCGCGGCTGTGCCAACTGTTGCGCCACCGGGATCAAAGCCTACATCGCCACCTGGATCAAAACCCGCATCCCTGTTGGGGTCAAAGGCCGTGCCATCATCGCCTGTCAAATCGGCGTTGGCTCCGGCATCTGGACCGGCATCCGCACCGGCACCAGCACCGGCACCCGGCCCCAGGGCGCCACCGGCATCAAATCCTTGGGTCGCGACGCCCCCATCATCGAACACCTGACCGCCAGCGCTGCCATCACCGGACAAGGTCCCCGTTGCCCCTGTGGCCCCTGCCGTCCCATCGCCAAGGGCAGCGGTGCCACCGGGGTCCTCCCCGGCACCAGGAGCCGCTCCCAGGGTGAAGCCCGGAACTGCCGTCTCGCCGCCGGCCTGGTCCAGAGAGCCCCCGGCAAAGGCCCCCGCCTGCTGGGCATCGCCGCCACCATCCAAGCCAGCAGAACCGCCGTTGATGGTGGTTCCCTCAGCCCCATTCCCGCCGCCGTCCCCCGGTGCGGGCTGCGTTGCCGGCAACAGGAACGCCGCAGCACCCGCTCCGGTATCCATCCCATCGCCTGTGCCGAGATCTTGCTGCGCCGGGGCAGGCTGGGCGGCTGGATCAAACAGGCCAGAAACGGCCGTTGCGCCCTCGCCACTGGCGGCCAAATCACCCGCCGCCGTGACGGGTTGAGACGCGTCTGCCCCGCTCGGCGCAGATGGCGCCTGCTGCAGGGTCGGTGTCGTCGCGGTCGCACCATCGCTTAGCGCCACCGCAGCACCCTCAGCCTGCTGGTCCGTCACCGGCTGACCCTCTGCCGCGCCGTTGCTCTCCGACTGCCGGGCGGCACGGGCCAACAGCACCTTGGTCAGCCCCTCTGCAAACGCGTCCCCCGCCCGAACGGCGTCAGCGGTGTGGGCACTGATGGAATGGTTTGGTGCGGCGACTTTGGTGAAATGCTCGGAGGGTTGCAGCGTGCGGATCCCGCCCACTGTCTCCAGGCGATCCGCCACCAGCGCCGTCATCGCCTCATAGGCCGGCATCTCGTTGGACAGCCCAAACAAAGCGCGGCCATAATCCAGGCGGTAGCTCCACGGGCGGTCATAATACCAATAAACAAAGTCAACATCTGGCTTGAACAAGTCCGGATAGTTACTAAACGGAGCGTTCCATTTCCAGACAAAGAACTGGTACAACCGGATGTTGTCGGGATCCAGCGTGCTTTCCACAATCGCCGTAAAGCGACCTTCGCTGCGGGTGGGATCATAGCCGGCCGCGAGGGACTGTGCCTGGGCCTGATCCCGGCTGATCTGGTCCACCACCGCCATGAAGGATTGGGCCTCCCGCTCCTGCGGATCGCCGCTGAAGTCCGCGGGCGGCTCCGCCTGCTCCCAGCGGCCATAGGCTGGGTTGCCGATCAGGTGAGCCCCTGCCCCCAGCCAGGCCTTGCCATTGGACCGGTTCCCGCGGCCCACCCCCACCCGGGTCAAGGGGGGATCCACCATCAGCGCCAACGTGTTCACCTGATCCACCAGCGCATCATTATAAATCCCGGCCGAGACCTCGTTGGCAAAGGAAACGGCCAGAAGCGCGGTTCCTTCTGCCGTCATCTCCGCCGGGGTGCGCATCAGCGCCATCAGACTGTGGGCCGCGCGATAACGGGTCTCAAATGCGGCCGCGTCATAGGCCAGGGGGCTCAGCAATGCCTCCACCACGGGCGCCAAGTCGCTGTTCTGGGCCAGCACCCGCGCTCCGTAGGCTTTCATCAACGGCCCATAGCTCAGGCGGTTCTCCTTCACCGCCTTCTCCAGCAGGTCTAACTGACTGAACAGAAACGCGGCGAACCGATCCAACTGAGGCGATATCGGCGCCGGGCGGGATCGGGGGTTGTCCGGAGCCGCGTCCACCACACCGGCGAAACTGGGCATGGCGGGCTGGGCATCGCTGGCCCGCGGCACGTCGGCCGCGCCCTCTGGCACTGGCGGCCGCTCCTCCTCGGGTTCTTCTCCGCCCAGGGCCTGTTCCAGCAGCGTATTCACCCCCATCTGCGGCGGCTCGGAGGGGGCAAGCGTGTCGGCGCCGGCCTGACCGCGCATCACATCCTGTCCACCCGCCCGAAACACGTCACGGGCAGGCGACAGCGCCCCGCCCTGATTGGCGTCAAAGGGATTGGCGCCGCCATCGCTGGGCACCAAGACGTCCTCCTGGGCCGGGTCGCCAGCAGCAACGGGCGCCGGCTCAGACAAAACACCCTCTGCCGGCTGCAGCGCGGACAAAGTGGGCTCAGCCGGCTGGCTGGCTCCATCGCCCCGGCCCTGGTTAGCCTGTGTCCACAGATCCACAGCCGACACCCCCCAGCGAACGTCAGGCTGTCGGTCAATCTCCGCCGGCCCCTCCGGGCCAGTATCGTCCTCTTCCTCGGCGACGAAAAACTCCTCAGGGAAGCCGTAGCCCTTGGCGCTGATCAAAAAGACGTTGCCGGCGAGGTCGAGGAACTGACGCTCGCTGGCTTCCACCGTCTCCCGCAGTTTGGCGCGCGGCAAGTCTGGCGCCCCGGTCACCAGGGCCGCATTGCCGTTGGCGTCCAAGGCCAGGACGACCCCATGGGTGCCGTCGAAAAGCTGCTTGCGCTCAGCGCCTAGGCCCTCATAGCCAAACTGATTGATCATCTCGCGAACGGCGATCTTGGCATCGGATGTCAGGTCAGGATGCTCTTCATCCATCACCTTAAGAGTGACCGCTGGATTATAGCTGCGGCCAGTCAACAGGGTCAGGCCCGTGTCCTCCTCAAGGCTCGGCTCAGACGTCTCAGGCTCCTGCGGCGACTGGGCCTGCGCCGGATTGGCGTCTTGGACAGCGGGCTCGGTGGCTGCGGCAGCGCTGTCAGCCGTCCCCTCCTCGGCCCAGGCAATCCCAGATCCGCCAAACCCCAGCCCGCCATACCCCGGCCCGAGATGATCCAACCCGGGGAAACCGACCCCGATGCAGATCACGGCGGCCAACAGGCTGAGCGTCTTCGGCATACCCTTCCGGATCATCCCCCGCACTCCCTCACTCTCGTCATCCACGCAGGCAGGTCTTGGCCCCAATTTCCTGGCCGGCCTCAGGCCTCGCCCACGGGCAGCAGCCAATGACCGTCAGAACTGGCGGTGTCTTAGCAGCCGTTGCCCCGCGCGGAAAGACAAACAGCCGTTTCCGAAACCCTTTGGCACCACCCGTCCTTGAGCCCGGTCACTCAGGCTTGGTAGGAAGCAGGAGTCCTTTCCCCTGGCCGCACAGGAACCATCCCACCATGACGACACCGCTTGTCACCGGACAGAATGCGCCCCTGACCGCCGCCGGCCCCTGGACCCTCGGCGTCAGCAGCGATCCCCCCCAGGCGCAGGGGGGCACC
>CAZCBM010000336.1:0-3594 GCA_964496805.1 uncultured Rhodospirillales bacterium
GGGGCGGCGACGCTGCTGGCCCACGCCAACAGCGCCACCTCGGCCACCAGCACCAGCGCCAGCCCGATCTGCCGGGTGCGCCGCCACCATAGGCGCCAGCGCGGCAGGGGGCGGGCTGATCCGACCATGGGGGATTACTCTGCCGCCTGGATGGTCAGCCGGGTGGTCATCCCCCGGGCATGGTTGGCCGGCTGATACATGTCCTCCACAAAGGGGCCAGGATGGATGAACTCCCCAGGGGTGACAGCGCGCACGGTGTAGGCAAGGGCGAAGGCCGCCCGGCTATCGGGGCTGTAGATCCGGCGCCCGGTGGTCAGCGCTGCGACGAAACGGTCATCGCGGACGGTGGCCAGCCGCGTCCGGGCCGGCGCGGCGATGCGGCGGACCCAGGCGAAGCGGGGGGGAGGGTTGCTCATCACGTCGATGCCAGCCGGCTCAAATCCCGCTGGCAGCAGGTCCACCACCAGGGGATCGGTGTCGATGCCATCGGCCAGGAAGCCCCGCAGCACCACCACAAACAGGTCACCCTGCCGGACCTCGTCCAGATTGGCCAGTGAGCCATCGGCGGCATAGAGGGTGCGGACAATGGCCATGTTCTCGGCCACCGGCGGCAAGGGCTGACGGGGGACCCCCCGGACGCTGATGGTCTGGAACACTTCACCCCCCTGGTTCGTGACCTGTGTTTCCGGACTTTCGGTGGTGAAACTCTGGCGCCATGCGCCGTCGCTGCGCCGGTCACGGCCGTTGATGCTCAGGCGGACAGGTTGCTGATGGGCCGCCAGGGCCTTGGCCGCCTGGATGACGGCAACCTGCTCCTGTGTGGACAACCAGCGCTGGCGGCCAAGGTTCTCCTGCACGGTCAACGCCAGCGGTGCCACTTCGGCGGGACGCAGCAGGCCGGTGTCCAGCGCCAGGGCCAGCACAAGGGCCTGATCGCGCAGCACAGAGCCATAGTCCCAGCGCAAGTGGCCATCCCGGTCCTGCCGGCTGATCAGTTTGCGGATGTCCTGGTTCAGGCGGGCGCCGGTATAGCGCTCCACGGCGGACTGCATCAGCGTGCGCGCCTGATCCCGATCACCCCCTTCCACCAAGGCGGCAGCGAAGTAGGCATGAACCAAGGGGCTTGGCACGTTGGTGGCGCTGTCGGCCATGTAGCGCACGTCGGACAGGCGCAGGCGGCCATGGCGGGCCAGCATCAAGGTGGCGTAGGCATCCCCGACATAGGGCTCGGCCCGGCCGATCCGGCTCAACACCCCCACTTCCAACGCATCCAACCCCCGCTCAAACACCGGTTGCGGCACTGTGAAGCCACGGGCCCGGGCCCGGGTCAGGAAGTCGACGGAGTAGGCGGAAAGCCAGGTCTCCCGCGCTTCGCTGGCGCTCCACAGACCGAACAGCCCATCATAGCCCTGGCGGTCGCTAACCCGAGCAATGGCTTGGCGCAGGCGATGATCCACACTGGCACTGTCCAGCCGACGATCGTCATTGCCCACCAACTCAGCGTAGCTCAGCATGGGCATTGCCACGCTGATGGTCTGTTCCGTGCAGCCATAGGGATAGAGGGACAGGTCCTCCAGCACCGTGCGCAGGTCCAGGCCCGGCAGGGAGGAGACCTCGATGGTGGCGCGGGCGGTGCCAGGGCTATAGCTGGCCAGCATCTCCGGCGCGAATTCCAGCGTCGCCCCGGCCGGCAGCGGTGCAATCACCCGCTCTGTGACGAACGGGTTGGCGGCCCGCACCGCCAAATCATAGCTGCGCACGATCTCCGTTCCGGCCCCTTCGACGATCAGGCGGAACTGTGCCTCACCGATGCTCTGGGCCAGCAGCACCACTGGCACGGATAGGCTCTCGCCCTGATCCAGGCGGGTGGACAAGCGGTCCATGAAGGCGGCCTGCACGGCCCCCTCCACCTCAAGGCGGGCGGTGAGCGGCGTGCCGTCGGGAAGGTCCACGTTGCGCAGGTTCAGCGTCACTTGCGCCTGATCGCCCGGCGCCAGGAAGCGGGGCAAGGTGAGATCGGCCACCACCGGGTCACGCACGGTCAGGTCAAAGCGGGCTGAGCCCAGTTCCTCCGGAGTCCAGGCCACGGCCATCACGCGCAGCCGTCCGTTGAAGTCGGGAACGTCCAGCGGCAGGGTCACCACCACCGCCCCGTCCTCATCGGCCAGCGTGCTGACGACACCGGAATAGAGGGCCACCACGCGGGAGCTGCGGACGCTCAGGCCGCCCAACTGATCCGCCAGGCCCTCATCACCCCCAGTGCGCAGCGCGCCATCGGGGGCGAGGCCTGCATCAACCAATCGGCCATAGAGGTCATGGATCCGCAGCCCCAGACGGCGTTGATCCAGGAAGTGCAACTCGGGCCGGGGACGGTTGAAGCGGGTCAGGCGCAGGACGCCTTCATCCACCGCCGCCAGGGTGACCTGCACCGGTTGCCCGGGGCTCGCGCCTTCCACCGCCATGCGGATGGTGCGCTCTCCCCGCGGCAGGACCGTCTCCGGGCTGTCCAGGCGCACCGACAGCGTGGAACGCTCCACCTCCAAGGGGACCCAGACGGCCCCCATGGCCCGGCGGGGCACCCGCAGGCTTTCCGGCCGGCTTTGGTCCATGTGGCTGGTGATCAAAACATAGGTGCCGGGACGTTGGGCCCCCTCCAGCGGCACGGTCAGGTCCAGGCCATCGGCGGGGAGACTGACCTGCTGCACCTGATGAATGCCCTCGTCAGCCAGCAAGACCGTCGCTTCACCGGCAAAGGGCGGGGTGATGCGCACGCGGGCACCAGCCTCGGTGACCTCCAGGAGGTCCACCTGGATCTTGTCCGGGCTATCGGCCACCGTGCCGCCGCCGCCCCAGCCAGCATAGAACCTGACGGAGCTGGCGGTGCTGCCGGCCGGGTCGCGAGCCACCAGCTCATAGGTTCCCCAGTCCACCCGGGGGGCCACCTGCAAAGGCTCGGTTGTGCTGGTCAACGCGCCATTGGCCACCTCGACCTTGTCCTCCAGGCGCTGCCAGCGGCCGCGGCCGTCCCGTTCGGTCCAGATCCAGTCATGCTCGATCTTGTACAGGGTCCAATCCACCGACTGGTCAGCGCGGGGGCTGCCATCGGCATCCACGGTCAGGATGGACAGCGGTGCCGGCTGATCCACCTCGGCGGTGCCCCTGAAGTCCGGGCGCAGTCCGATCATCCAAGGCTGATGCACCACCGGCACGCTGGCCCGCGCGGCCACCGGGCGACCGTCGATGTCAAACACGCTGACGGTGGCTTGCAGGGTCAGGGGTTGATAGACGGGCTGACTGAGTTCGATCGGCACCTCCAGCACCGCCTGACCGCTGTCATCGGTGCGGGCGGTGAGCGGCGGCAGGCTGCCGGGGGCCTCTGTCTGTGTGGCAAGGCCAAACCGGAAGTCCTTGTGTTGCTCGAACGGACGGGGATTGCTGACCAGGTCCAGCAGCGCTTCCACCCGAAGGTCAGCGGCCGGGGCGCCGTAGTAATAATCCGCCTGCAAGGTCAGGGTGGCCGTGTCACCCGGGGTGACGATCGCTGGCGACAGGCTGGCCGTGCTTTCGATGCGCGGCGGCACGAAGTCCTCGACC
>CAZCBM010000337.1:0-3558 GCA_964496805.1 uncultured Rhodospirillales bacterium
TTAAAAAGATAAGTAAAGTTATTATTCCCCCAATTGCTCTGGTGGGCTGGGCAGCGGACAACCGTCGGGCTTGGTTGGTGGTGCCGGCCATGATTGGTGCAACGGTCGTGATCTTCGCCCTGGGGCTGAGCTGGCTGGCTTTCTTGGCTCAGTCCTTTGGCGGCTGGGACAAGGCCCTGGGTTGGCAGGGGGCCGTTGCCGTGGGGTTGACCCCGTTCCTGCTGAGTGAGGCGGTGAAGGTGGCCGTGGCAATGGCGACGGCCGTTGGCTGGCGGGCTGTGTCAGCGCGGGATTGAGCGCGCTGACCCTGGGCCCTCTGGGTCGTGCGGGTCGTGCGGCTCCTGACTCAGTGCCCCTGGTGGTGGTCCCGAAGGGAAGCCCGATGACCGTTTTCCGTTCCGGCCTTCGTGCTGCTTTCCTTTGGGGGCTGCTGGCTTTGCCCCTGTCGGCCTGCGCGACGGTGGACGCCCCGCCCCGCCGCGTGGCCGACGCAGAGTTCGTGGCCTATCGGACCCTTGATGGCCCTCAGATCCGGGCGGCGATCTCCGGGAATACCGTGGTGTTCACCCGCGTCGGGCGGGGAAGCTATCCCTTCTTCCACACTCCGGAGGGCGAGCGGGTGGCCTCCCTGCCCCCTGGCACCTACCGCGGCCCTTGGGAGGTGAAGGGCGACCTGTATTGCGGCCGGTCGATCCTGGAGGACGAGGAGCGCTGCAACATCGTGATGGAGCGCGACGGCGCCTATCTGTTTTGCCGGGAGGGTGGCGCGTGCATGACCCGCGCCGTTATCGAGCCCGGCGATCCCTACAGCCTGAACTGAGGCCCTACAGCAGCGACACCGATTGGGAATCGGTGTCGCTGCTGTCGCTTTACTGGTGGTCGCTCGGATGATCCCCTCCGTGGCGTTGCCACTCTGGGATCCTACGCTCTGGGCGGGGCCGAGCAGCAGGGCGCCCCCAGACTCTGGCGCTCACTGTCTCTGGTGCTCACTGATTGTGGCGCCTTGGAACTGTGCGGGCTTCCCCCAATCGCCAGACGCTTTGCTATTCCCCGGGCAGCGGCTTCAGCGGCGGCGTTGGGGCTTTCGGGGCCGCATGCTGCGCGCTGCGCGGCTGATGGCCGGCCTGGCGGAGAAATAGGGCGATGATGACGGCGATCACGACGCCACTGACGGCCGCCGCGGGCGCTGTCGCGGCAAAGCCGCCGCGATCGTGCAGCCAAGCAGCCAAGGCCGCGCCCAGGCCGAAGCCCACATGCCCACAGGCCAGGTTGAGGCTGACAAACCGGCCCCGCATCTGATCAGGCACCAGTTCCGTCACCAGGGCCTGCATGACCGACCCACGGGTGGAGACCCCGATCATCAGCGCCACCATCGTGAGCACCAGCCAAGTCACTCCAGCCCCCTCCAGGTGGGGAAACAGCAGCATCACCGCGCCGGCCCACAGCGAGCCGCCCGCCACCAGCCAGGGCCGTCCCACCATATCCGACAGGCGCCCAGCGGTGGGGCCGGCCACCAGGTTGCCCAGGCCCCCGGCCGCCAGCAGCAACGCCACCTGACCCGCGCTCAGGCCCACGTCGCTCAGCAGCCAGTCGGGGAAGTAGGTGATGAAGGTGGAGATGCCCAGCAGCATCGCGGCGTAGACAGCACAGGCCGCCGCGGAGGTGGGGTGGCTCAGCAGTCGCCCATAGTCCCTCACCGCCTCGGCCACGCGGATCCGGTCTGCGCGCTGGATATGGCTGCGGGGCAGCCGCGTGACACAAAAGCCAAATCCAACACCCGCACACAAAGCCAGGATCAGAAAGGGCACGCGATAGTCCAGGCTCTGGCCCAGGAGGGTGGCCATCGGGGCGGCCAAGATCTGGGCCACGGCAAAACCGCTCATCACCCACCCTGTTGCGCGCCCCCGGCGGGCACTGGGGAAGACATCCCCGATATACGAGACGGCCCCGGCCAGGGTGATCCCGGCGGCCGCGCCGGAGAGGGCCCGGGCCAGGGTCAGGCTCCATAGTTCCGTGGCCACCCCATGCAGGGCCAGGGATGCGGTGAGCGCACCGCTGGAGATCATCAGGATACGCCGGCGCCCCACCCGGTCACTGATGGGGCCGGTGATCAGCGTGGCGGCCCCCAGAAGGAACCCATGGGCGGTGATGATGATGCCCACGGCGGACTCGCTGACACTCAGCGTGGCGGCCATGGCCGTGACCAGGGGCGCCACCACCACCATCTGGGCAAAGCTGGCGAACACCAGCATCCATAGGATGACAATGATCAGCGCGGGCTGCGGGGGGCCGCCCTGGGCGGCGAGGGTGGTGGGGGGCTGAGACATGTCAGACAAGCTACGCCACGGCGCTGGAAAGGCCACACCTAATCCATCGGCGGCGTCGGTGGTGGCGCCGGTCCCCGTGCCGCGCCCTTGGGGGTAGACCGGCTGGTGGGATCAAGCGCGGTTGCCACAGGGGGCAGCGAGCGCGGTATCACGCCCGGGCGCCTACAGCCGTGGCATCGATTGGGAATCTGTGCCCGCTGTTGTTGTGTGTCGGTGGCCGCTTTGATCGTCCCCTCCGTGGCAGTGCCGCTTTTGGGGGCCAACGCTTCCATGATGTGCGATGCCGCAGCAGAAAAGTGAAATCAACGGCTGACGGGCCGGTGCGGCTTCGCTAAGACCGGTGCGATTGTCCCGTATTGGGACCACCGACCGACCATACAGATGGGACCCCCATGACCGACCAGACCCCGAAGCCCGCCGGCGGCGCCGTTGAAGGCAACCAGCAGCCCCAGTTGGTGATCGAATTGCAGGGCCAGTACATCAAGGACCTGTCCTTCGAGAACCCTGGCGCGCTGAAGGCCATCAGTGGGGAGGCGCAGAATCCCCAGTTGCAGGTCAACGTCAATGTCACCGGCGACAAGCTGGGCGAGGGGCAGTATGAGTGTGTCCTGAGCCTGAATGCCGAAGCCAAGACCGGCGACAATGTGCAGTATATCCTGGAACTGGCCTATGCTGGCGTCATCAAGGTCCATGGACCGGAGCAGCAGCATGCCCCGGCCGTCCTGATCGAGGGGCCGCGCCTGCTGTTCCCGTTTGCGCGGGAGATCCTGGCCTCCACCACCCGCAATGGCGGCTACATGCCGCTGATGCTCAACCCCATCGACTTTGTGGGCCTGTACCGCCAGAAGATGGCGCAGGTCCAGGCCCAGCAGCAGGCTGCGGCTGGTCAGCCGGCTGGGAACGCCTGAGCCGCTTCGGCGCTGGCCAGCTGAAAGTCACCATGACCGCTTCTGCGTCTTCCCCCGCCTCCCCGTCCGCCATGGCCACGGCCTCCGTTGATCCGGCACAAGCTTGGTCCCCTGAAGGCTACCAGCACCATGCTGGCTTCGTGGCAGCCTTAGGCGCGCCGTTGCTGGACTTGGCGGGCCAGGGGCGCGGGCGCCAAGCCCTGGACCTGGGCTGTGGTGACGGCGTCCTGAGCCAGGCCCTGACGGCGCAGGGCTGGCAGGTCCTGGGCGCGGATGCCGATGCCGCCATGGTGGCCGCGTGTCGGGCCAAGGGGGTGGAGGCC
>CAZCBM010000338.1:0-3546 GCA_964496805.1 uncultured Rhodospirillales bacterium
TGCGGGCCGTGCCTCTGCCCCCAGGCTCAAGGCTGTTCTGGAAGCCTATCTGGGGGTGGCGGTGACCATCCGGCCCAATGTGCCGCGGTGGGTGCGGCTCAGTCCCGACCAGCAGACCAGCCTTGCCCCCACGGGCACCGGCAGTGTCGGAGGAGCCGGGGGCGGGGCCGTGCTGGGGCGCTCCTTCCTGGCCGGGGATCAGGTGCTGGAGGCTGAAGGCACGGTGGAGGTCACGGTTCACACCGGCACGTTTGAGCGTTACCGCCGGTTCATGGCCTCCGGTCCGGGGCTGTGTCATCGCGGGCTGGACCTGCAGCGCCTGGAGGCCCTGACCCGCTTGCTGGTGGGGCCGGGGTTACGGTTGCTGGTGCGCTTGACCCTGCCATGGCGGGACGTGCCGCCGGCGCAGCCGGGCAGCGACACCCTGATCCTGGGGGCCTGCTTCTTTCTGGTGCCGGCCGACCCTCTGCCAGGGGAATGTGACCAGACGGTGCTGGACCTGGGATAGGGCCGCCTGGGCCTGGGTGGAGCAGATGACCGTCGGTGCCCGCGCTGACCGCGTCATCTGGTATTGCTTCATCGGATGGTAAACTGGGTTTGCTAGAGCACCCACGGCGTCGGTGAGATCGCCGACCGCCGTCTACAGCGCGAAAGGCCGAATTGCTGGGGCTTTGGTTTGTCTCTCCGAAGCGCCCAACCGTCTTGGGTCGGTGGGGCCAGATCGATCGGAAAGCAATCGAGCGCGGTTTTCACGGGTGACGCGGCTCTTGCCTTGTGTAGGATGCCACTGCCTTGACATACCGAGCCACCGATCCCACCGCCATCGGTCCCCAGCGCCACCAAAGAGGGTGCACCCTGCACCCAGCAGCCCGGAGGATGCCCCGCCATGATCGACCGTACCAAACTCCTGGCCAAGCTGGGCCCGGTTGCCCGCAAGACCCTGGATGCTGCGTTGGGCCTGACGCTCAGCCGCACCAACTATGATCTGGAGATCGAGCACTGGCTGCACACCCAGTTGGCGGGCACCTCGGGGGATGTGCCTGCCATCGTGCGCCATTTCCGATTGGACAAAGACCGTCTGGAGGCACAGCTCAAGGCTGCCCTGGATGACCTCAAGCGCGGCCAGACCCGCCGTCCGTCCCTCAGCCCCGACATCCCTGTGCTGATCAATGAGGCATGGTCGCTGGCCAGCGTCAACTATGACGAAATGCGGGTTCGCACCGGTCATCTGTTGCTGGCAGCGCTCAGCCACGACCGCTTGGCGCCCAAGCTCACCGCGAATGTCCCAGAGTTGAAGAAGATCCCGGCGGAGAAGCTGAAAGAGGATTTCGTCAGCATCACGGAGAGCACCGAGGAAGCGGGCCAGGCCATGAAGGCCAGCGCTCAACCCTCCACCACCGGTGCCGTGCCCGCCACTGCAGAGGCCCCGGACGCGAAGCCGGGCGGAGCGCTGGACCAGTTCACCACCGATCTGACGGCGGCGGCCAAGAGCGGCAAGATCGACAGCATCGTGGGCCGCGACAGCGAAATTCGGCAGATGATCGACATCCTCTGCCGTCGCCGCCAGAACAACCCTATCCTGGTGGGGGAAGCGGGCGTCGGTAAGACCGCCATTGCTGAAGGCTTTGCGGTGCGTATCGCCAAGGGCGATGTGCCCGCCATGCTCAAGGATGTGACCCTGCGCTCGCTGGACCTGGGGCTATTGCAGGCCGGGGCCGGGGTGCGTGGCGAGTTTGAGAATCGTCTCAAAGGGGTCATCCAGGAGGTTCAGGCAAGCCCGCGTCCGGTGATCATGTTCATCGACGAGGCCCACACGCTGATTGGTGCCGGCGGATCGGAGGGCACCAATGATGCGGCCAACCTGCTGAAGCCGGCCCTGGCGCGGGGGGAGTTGCGCTCCATCGCCGCCACCACCTGGCCGGAATACTCCAAGTATTTCGAGAAGGACGCTGCCCTGTCCCGTCGTTTCCAACTGGTGCGCGTGGAGGAGCCGGACGAAACCAACGCCATCAATATGATGCGTTGCATGGTGGGTATGCTGGAGAAGCACCACAAGGTGCGTATCCTGGGGGAAGCCGTGGAGGACAGCGTTCGCCTGTCTGCGCGCTACATCCCGGCCCGGCAATTGCCGGACAAGTCGGTCAGCGTCCTGGATACGGCCTGTGCCCGCGTGCAGGTGAGCCGGGCGGCCACGCCGGCCACCATCGAGGATCTGGGCCGGGAGATCGAGGCCTTGGACGTGGAAATCGGTCTGCGCTCCCGCGATTTGGCCGGTGGTGTCGGCACGACCGAGGATATCGCCCAGTTGGAGGCCCGCAAGGAGGCCGCTGGCAAGGAGTTGGAGACGGTCACCGCCCGGTACGAGCAGGAAATGGCGCTGGCCAACCAATTGGACACGCTGCGCGCTGAACTGGAGGCCATTGACGCGGCCGATAACGCCGCCGAGCGAGCAGAGGAGCGGGCGGCCAAGGTCAGCGAGCTACAGACCACCCGGGCCCAGTTGAAGGAAATGCAGGGCGAAGACCCTCTGGTGCACGAGGTGGTGGACGGCGCCGCGGTGGCGGAAGTCATCGGCGAATGGACCGGCATCCCTGTGGGCAAGATGAAGGGTGACGAGATCAGCGGCATCCTGGATCTTGAAAACCGCATGGGCGAGCGCATCATCGGTCAGCGCCACGCCATCAACCGCATCTGTGAAGTGGTGCGCAACGCTCGCGCCAAGTTGCACGACCCCAAGAAGCCCATGGGCGTGTTCCTGCTGGTGGGCACCAGCGGTGTCGGTAAGACCGAAACCGCCCTGGCCGTGGCCGACCTGTTGTACGGCGGGGAGCAGAACCTCATCACCCTCAACATGTCCGAATACCATGACGAGACCGGCACCAACGCGTTGTTGGGCGCCAAGCCGGGTTATGTCGGGTACGAGGAGGGGGGTATCCTCACCGAGGCTGTGCGCCGCAACCCCTATTCGGTGGTGCTGCTGGACGAGATCGAGAAGGCCGATAAGGCGCTGCATAACGCGCTCTATCAGATCTTCGACAAGGGGACGGCCCGCGATGGCACCGGCCGCGTGATCGACTTCAAGAACTGCGTCATCATGATGACCTCCAATGCGGGCACCGACACCATCCACAAGCTGTGCCGCGATCCGGAGACCATGCCGACGCCTGAGGCGCTGAACGATGCGTTGAAGGAAGACTTGCTGGGTGAGTTCGCCCCAGCGTTCTTGGGGCGCTCCATCGTCATCCCTTACTTCCCGCTGATGGATGATGAGCTGAAGGGCATCACCCGCCTGCAGGTGAAGAGCCTGATCAAGCGGGTCAAGGCCAACCACAAGGCCGAGATGACGGTGAGCGATGCGGTCTATGACACCATCGTTGATCGCTGCCGGGAGGTGGAGAGCGGCGCGCGGAACATTCAGCGCATCCTCTCAGGCGACCTGCTGCCGCGGATTGCCAGCGCCCTGTTGGCCAAGATGGCCGAGGGTGAGGAGGTCTCCAGCATCGATGTTGACGTGGCCGATGGCGACTTTGCGGTGACCATCAGCTA
>CAZCBM010000339.1:0-3532 GCA_964496805.1 uncultured Rhodospirillales bacterium
AGGGGTTGCCCCGGCAGACTGGCCACCAGGGCCGGAAGGCCAGCCCCCATCACCTGAGGGTCGCCGCTCCACAGCCATTCGCCGTGCAGCCGGTTCCAGCACCAGACGATGTGGATCGCCACCCAGACCCCACACAGCACGATCAACCAGGTTTTGACAGGGGGCTTGGGCAGCCATCCCATCATGAAGGCAAAACCCAGAAAGAACACCAACTGCCAGCTGAAGGGATTGAAGAACCAGGATCGCCCCGACCATGGCTCGGCCGGCAGGTCCAAGGGCGCCAGGTGCCAGATCCGATCGGAGGTGGTCGAGCCCACCTCCCGATAGACAAAGAAATCCTCCCCCAGCCAGGGTTGCATGTTGCCGAGGCTGGCCACCGCCCACAGCACCAGGCTGACCCCCAGAAAGGCCCAGACGCCCCACCCCGGCCGGACCACCTCCGCACCTTTCCAGACAAGCATCATCACCGGCATCAGGGCCAGAATGACCAGGTACATGGGCAGGATGTCGAAATAGTTGGGCACATAGGTCAGGGTCAGGAACGCCGGCAACTGGCTGATCGGGTCATTGACGAAGGGATAGAGGTTGAGCAGCCCGATATAGTCCCGCTCCGTAAACCATGGGCTCTGCGTCAGTGCCATGGAGCCAGACAGGATGATCAGAAACACGCCCACCTGAGCCCAATAGACCTGATAGACGCGATAGGCCGTGCGGGCCGTGCCGATCCACCACCCCCTCTCGACGAAGAGCGCTCCGAAGGCGATGGCGGAGGCCATGCCGCTGCAAAAAACGAAGATCTCCGCGGCATCGGAGAATCCGAACCGTGCCGGGATCCACAGGGTCCACCAGTTGCCGGGAATATGGGCAATGAGGATGATGAACATGGCCAACCCACGGAACACGTCCAGGCGCAGGTCCCGGGGGGCCTTGGGCGCAGCCGCCTTGTCGCCGGTGGTTCGGTCCCCTGCGGCAACCGAACCGCCGTCAGCCGCCGTGGTTCGGAGCCCGTCGGGCGCCTGGGGGACGTCCTGTTGAATGGAGATCATCGCGCTACTCCCAAGGGGCCGACGACGGCCGGGAGCGGCGGCGTGGCCTGCGCATGAGTTCACCCGCGCCGTTGTGCTGCTGGACCCGATTTGGAACCGAGCCCCCGGATGCACTGTATCGGTGGTGGCTCGGATGATCCCCTCCGTGGCGGTGCCACTTCGGGGTCCCACGCTCTATGTTGCAGGGCAGCATGAGTGTCAATCCTGGGGACGGACGCCAACGGTGTCCCGGCTTTCGGATCGCAAGAGGCCTGCTGCCTTACTCAGCGGCCTGCTGCGGCATGAGGCGGCTGCGGGCGAACAAGTCCGGTTTGGCGGCCGGGCGCCGTTGGCCGCGATCCTGGATCATCTGCCTCATCAGGCGGACGTCGCCACTGCGGCGTGCGCTCTCAATGGCCACTTGCTGGAAGACATCCCGTTGGGCGTGGCTGCCGCCCACGCTCACCAGTCCCGGTCCAGCCTCCTGCCAGGCGGCGACGGCCGCGGCATAGTCCCCCCGGCAAAAAGCCGAGAGACCTGCGGCAGCCGCGGCGGCCGGCGCGATGGAGCCACAGTCGGAACTGTCGGGGCAGGTGGCCACCATCCGCAGGGCCAGGGCATCGGCCTCCCCCTGGCGGTTGGCGCGGTAGAGAGCCATCAAATAATGCAGGTCGGCGAAGTTCAGACAGCCATCCCCCACACGGCGCGCGCCAATCTCCGCCAGTTCCTCCCAGCGGTCCTGCACATCCACGCCGTGCAGTTCCAGGCGCATCAGCAGGCTGGCGCCATTGGCGACATCGCGGAAATCGTCCGTTCGTTCGGCCCGGACGCGGCTGTCATAGAGTTCCAGGACCCCATCCACGTCCCCCAACTCCAGCAGGAACAGGGCCAAGTGCCAGTCCACATGGAAGCGGAAGTTGCCGCAGTGGGTGTAGTGTTGGGGCTGGCTGCGCACCCAACGGGCCCCCTCCTCGGCACGGCCAGTCATTTCCAGGACATGGGCAACGGCGTGCAGCCCCCAGGCATCATCCGGCGCCAACGCCACCGCTTGGCGTCCGGCCCGCTCGGCGGCGGCGTAGTCTCCCGATTCTTCCAGGGCAAAGGCCAGACAGCCGTGGATGTACCCGGCCGCGGGGTGGGTGGAGCCTTCGTAGGCGGGCAGGGCCGCCTCCATGCCCCGGCGCATACCTAAACAATCCCCCACCAAGAAGCGCATCTGATGGACCAGTTTCAGGATCAGCGCATCTTCGGGGTGGTCGGCGGCATAGGCATCCAGGCGATCGGTGGCCGCCACCAGATGGCGGTCCAACCAAAGCGCCAGGCTTTCGATCAGGGCGTTCTCCCGTGGGTCGTCGCCGCGCCGGGTGAGCCGGGCCTTGTCCAGTGCCTCCTGCGCGGCGGGCACCAGTTCCCGGCGGGCCAGCAGCAGCAAGATGTGGCCGCGTACACCGTGGCCGGCAGCGCAATGGGGGGCCAGCTTGGGCAGGGCCCCCACAGCCCCGGCCACCTGGGTGCCATGGCTCAGGAAGCCATGGACGAGATCAGACCATGCCCGTTCCGCCCCGGCACTGGGAAGTCCTGCCGGCACGCCACAGGCGTCCGCCAGTGATGTTATCGCTGACTTGCCTACACCCATTCTCGGGCTCCTCCTGTCCTCTGTGCACGCATCGGCCCGTGTGTTGGCCGGCGGCATTCAGCCCACCTTATATCAGGGGGTGTGCCCCGGGGTTTCACAACAGCTGTCACTTTATTGTTGGTATTCGTTGGGTGCAGGGGGGTGCCGGCGCTGGCAAGTACCACGGTGCCCCGGCGGCCTTTGCCGGTGTGCCTCGTTCCCGCAAATCGCCTCTTTGGAGACCTGACATGCGTTCCTTGTTGCTTCCTGTCCTCGCCCTGCTGATCGTCAGCGCCACCGCCCAGGCGCAGATTGCGCCCCGGGAGGGTTGGGTCGTGCTGAACTCCCCCCACGGGTTTGAAACCCTGGTGGAGCGGGTTCAGGCTGCCGTCAAAGCCAATCAAATGGGCCTGGTCACTCAGGCCAGTGCCTCCGTTGGCGCCAAAGCCCAGGGGTTTGAGATCCCCGGCAACCGGGTGATCGGTGTCTATCGCAACGACTTCGCCCGGCGCATGCTGGACGCCAGTGTCGCCGCAGGGATCGAGGCCCCCATTCGGCTGTATGTGACCGAGGCTGCCGATGGCTCGACGCAACTGAGCTATAAGACCCCCAGCCACGTGTTCGCGCCTTACGCACCGGAGGGCGGTGACGCGCTGGCCACCCTGGCTGCGGAATTGGACGGCATCTTCGCCGCCATCGCCGCTGAGGCGGTCTCTCCCTGACGCCCCCACGATGCGCGCCGCCCGCCTCACGCGGCGGCGCGCAACGGCGTCGGATCGCTGTCTGATGGCAGGGGCGGCTCCATTGGGGCCGCCGTTAAGTGCCGCAGTTCCTGTTCGGCGGATGCGACGGCGATGAGGATCGCTGTCGGCTCCCGATCCTCCGGGATATC
>CAZCBM010000340.1:0-3523 GCA_964496805.1 uncultured Rhodospirillales bacterium
ATCCGTTGGCCGTTGTCCTAAAGGTATAAATAACGGTCTGGTCTGCATTGCCATCAGGTACCAGCGGAGGTGGTGCAGACCCCGCCGGAGCCCGACCCCCTGCGTCGCGCGCTTGCCAGGGCCGTGCGGGAACGCGATGCCCTGGGGCCGGTGAACCTGCAAGCGGCCCAAGAGTTTGAGGCGCTGGAGACTGAGCGTCGCCGGGTGGCCGATGATGTGGCGGACCTGCAAGCTGCGGTGGACCGCCTGGAGGGGGGGCTAAAGACGCTCAATCAGGAGGCGCGGGAGCGCCTGCACACTGCCTTCACCCAGGTCAATGAAGCCTTTGGCGACGTGTTCCGCATCCTGTTCCGGGGCGGGCAGGCGCGGCTCAGCCTGCTGGAGCCGGAGGCGCAGGGCGACGGTGCCCCTCCTGCCGACCCGCTGGCCTTCGGCCTGGAGATTTTCGCCAGCCCTCCGGGCAAAGCCATGCGCTCCCTGTCTTTGTTGTCCGGCGGGGAGCAGGCGCTCACCGCGCTGGCCTTGCTGACGGCAATCTTCCGGTGCAATCCCGCGCCCATCTGTGTTCTGGATGAGGTGGATGCGCCGCTGGATGATGCCAATGTCGATCGGTTCTGCGGCCTGCTGGACCATTTGGCCAGCGATGGCGCAACCCGGTTCCTGGTGATAACCCACCATCGCATGACCATGGCCCGCATGGACCGGCTGTTCGGGGTGACCATGGCCGAACAGGGGGTGAGCCAATTGGTGAGCGTGTCCCTGAACGAGGCAGCGGAGATGGTTGATGTCTGAGTTTGTCACGATCCGGGAGAGCACACCAGCGGACGAGCCCGCCCTGGAAGCCCTCTACCCCCAGGCCTTCCCGGAGGAGGATCTGCGCCCTCTGGTGGCCAGCCTGCTGGCCATGGCACCGCCCGTCTGCTCGCTGGTGGCCGTTCGCCACCGGGCGCTGGTGGGGCACATGGCGTTGACCCCCTGTGCCGTGGAAGGCTCGGAGTTCATGGTGGCGCTTTTGGGCCCGCTGGCGGTGACGCCAGAGCATCAACGCAGTGGCGTGGGCCGGGCCCTGGTGGAGGCCGGAATTGACCGGATGCGGGCCGCCGATATGGCCAAAATGCTGGTGTTTGGTGATCCAGCCTATTACGGGCGCTTCGGCTTTCAAGCCGGTGGACCGGTGGCACCACCCTATCCATTGCCGCCGGACTGGCTGGCGGGCTGGCAAACCCTGGCGCTGGATGCCGATGCCTTCGTGACCGGCACCCTGAGCCCGCCAGCCCCCTGGCTATCCCGTGCCCTTTGGGCCGAGCCGGAGGCCTGAAGCACGGTTGCCAGCGGCTGCTGATGGATTGAGGCAGCCCGCAGCCGAGGGATTGGATGCGATGGCCAGGAACGTGACCCCGGACCGTGACCCCGCAACCCGACCCCAGCACCCTGCCTAGTCTCCAACGCCCTCCTGCCAAAAGCGATCGAAGAGAGTCACCGGCGCGAAGGCATCGGGATCGGTATCCAGATCAATGATCGTGGCGTGTTGCGACGCCATGGCTTGGTCCAGGGCCGGTCCGATATCCTCAGCCTGGGTCACTGTGATGCCGGTCAGGCCGCAGGCCCGTGCGAGGGCCGCATGGTCCACATTGCCGATGGGGATGGCGCTGGTGTGCTGGCCCGTGAGCAAATCCTCGAAGTGCTTCTGATAGGCCAGGACGCGATTGTTCAGCACCAAGATGATCACCGGCAGTTGCTCCCGGCGCAGCGTCTCCAGTTCCCCCCAGACATGGGCGAAGCCCCCTTCGCCTGTGAGCAGCCACACCCGCGCATCCGGGCGGGCCAATTTGGCCCCCATGGCCAGCGGCAACCCCCAGCCCAGCCCCGCAATACCCCGCGGGGTCAGGATACGCTGGCCAGCCGACGCCGTAATGCCGTTGGCCAGCCAAATGGAGGCATAGCTGGCATCGGCCACCAGGATGTCACCGGCGGTTTGGCGCGCATCCAGTTCCGCCACGATCCTCTCGGGCCGCAGTGGAGACTGATTGCTGGTCAACACCGCCGCTGCCTCCTCCCCATGGGCACGGCGGGCCGAGGCGATGGTGACCTGCACGGCGTCGCGGCAGGTCAGACGCCGCGAGAGATCCTGCTTCTCCAAGTGCTGAACCAAGGCCTGCAAGGTGGAGGCCGCATCCCCCACCAATCTCAGGTCGGCTTCGTGGGCCTGCCCGACCTGGGTTCCGTCAATATCCAGGTGGATCAGGGTGGCCGCTTCGGGGATCAGGGTCCAGCTGTCGGTGCCGTTCTGATTGGTGCGATTGCCCACCAACAGGATCACATCGGCCTTCGTCACCATGTCCCGGAGGTGGCGGCTGCGACTGTTGCGCCCCATGAAATAGCCCACAACCCCCATGGAGAGGGGATGGCGCTCATCCACCGCCCCTTTCCCCATGCTGGTGGTGGCAATGGGCAGGTGGGCCACGTCCCTCAACCGCTCCAGCGCAGACACGCCACCGGAGGTATGGATACCGCCCCCCACCCAAACCAACGGGCGCTCAGCCTGGGCCAAGGCGGCTGCGGCTTGCTCGATTCGCTGGGGGATTGGAACCACGGGATCCAGGGGGGCCGCCCCCATCTTCACCCGACGCCGGGGCTGGGGCGGCTTCGGCGTTGTTTCCATCAACAAGTCAAACGGGCAGAGCAGGACCGCGGGTCCCGGTCGCCCCGTGGTGGCCTGGATCACCGCCTGGTCCACATAGTCCTCGATCCGATCCGTGTTGGGCAGACGACGAACCCATTTTGCCACCCCACTGAACAGGGCATGGTGATCCAATTCCTGGAACGCTTGTCGGTCGGCGAAGGCCGCCGGCACCTCTTGAACCAGGGCAACCAGGGGAATCGAGGCCTTCAGCGCCTCGGCCAGCGGCGGCACGATCAACGTGGCCGCCGGACCATTTTGGGCTGCAATTACGCCGACGCGCCCACTGATGCGGGCGTAGCCATCGGCCATGGTGCCGCCAGCATTTTCCGTGCGATAGGCCAATTGGCGGATACCCAGGGCCTCCGCCGCTTGCAGGATCGGTGCAGGTTGGGACTGCGCGAAGATCACCTCCACACCATGGCGGGCCAAGGCCCGCGCGACCCGTGCGCCCGGAAGCAACCCCGGACCAGCGACGCCAGCACCGGGGTCTGCGGGGAAAACGGGTTGCGGCATGGGCTGTCCCTCCTGAGCGACGGCGGCCGTTCTGCCGCCCATTTCTTGGCTTATCTTCGGATCACCTTGGCCCATCCCACTCCCCTTGGCTCCTTTCGGCCGGTCACCCACGGGGGCACGATCCCATTGTGCGGCCGGCAGGGGGCGATGGCCGGCGGTGGCTCCCTTGCCACGCAAGGGGCCTCAGTTGTCTGACAACAAGGATAGGCCAACCACCACGGCAGAGAAAGCCCAAGCATCGGGCAGCGCCGAGCCGGCCGCGATACCGCTCCAGCCTAGGCCAGGCTCACCCCACGGACCACCCACGCCTCGGACCACCCACCCCAC
>CAZCBM010000341.1:0-3490 GCA_964496805.1 uncultured Rhodospirillales bacterium
CTGCTGGCGGTGGCGGTGCTGAGCACCCTGGGCCTGGGTCCGGCCCGGGCCCAGCAGGCTGAGGCGACCGCGGCTGAGGCCACCGCCCCGGCGCCTGCGCCGCAGCCGGCGCTTCAGGCAGTGACGTTGGCCGACCTCAATCGCGCGTATGGGGATTGGCGCTTCTACTGCAACAATGACGCCACCGGCGATCTGATCTGCGTGGCCACCACCAAGGAGGTGGCGGACACGGATGAGGAAACCAGTGGACGCCCCAGCAGCCGCCGGTCTCGCCGCAGCCGTGAAGACCTGGAGGACCTGCTGTTTGTCGTTTGCAGCCGGGTCGGCAATGATCTGCGGGTCATCTATCAGCCCTTGTCCCCCGCCAACCGTCGCTCGAACCGGGTGCGCCGGGGGGAAGCGGAGGATCTGATCCTGACCCTTCAGGTGGACGGTGGCATGCCGATCGTCCATCGGGTGCTGGACCAGTCTGAAAGCTTTGGCGGCGCGCTGGCCTACATGCCCATTCCGGCCGAGGTGCTGGACAACCCCGCGGACGGGGCACGCCTGTCGCTGCAGAAGATCCTGGTGTCGGCCATGCTGCGCAGCGCAAGCCGGATCGACCTTCAGCTTTCCCGCTCGGCGGAGCCCATCTATCAGGGGCGGTTCAGCGCCAACGGCGCCTACCAGGCTCTCTATACCCTGCTGTATCAGTGTCAGATGCCCCTTTGATCCCCTCTGCCGATCTGGGGGATCCCGAACTTGAGATTGGGCACGATGGGGTGCCCCGATCCGCCCGGTTCGCTGACATTTACTATTCCACTCAGGATGGGCTGGCGGAGACCCGGCATACATTCTTGGACGGCGTGCAGGCGGACGCACTGTTCGCCGACGGTCCAGCGTGCTTGGCCGAGACGGGGTTTGGCACCGGGCTGAATATGTTGGCGTGCTGGGCTGCCTGGCGGTCGGGGCCGCGCCATCCCTTGGACCTGGTCAGCGTGGAGGGCATGCCGCTGGCGCCCGATCAGTTGGCCCAAGCCCTGGCGCCTTGGCGCCCTGCCTTGGGGGCGCTGGTGGATCGGCTGCTTTGCCTCTATCCCACGCCGCGCCCCGGGATGCATCGCCTGAGGCTGGAGCCGGGGCTCAGCCTGACCCTGGTTCTGGCCGACGTGGAGGCCGGATTGCAGCACATGACGGGCCCCGTGGATGCCTGGTTCCTGGACGGCTTCGCGCCGTCGCGCAATCCCAACATGTGGACCGACCAGGTGCTGGCGCAGGTGGCGCGCCTGTCCCGCCGTGGCACTCGGCTTGCCACCTTCACGGCGGCTGGCGCCGTGCGCCGGGGGCTGGAGGCGGTGGGGTTCGCGATGGCCCGGCGACCGGGATTCGGCACCAAACGTGAGCATCTGGTGGGAACGTTCACCGGGCAGACCGCGCCCGACGCGCCTGCCTGGTTTGCACGGCCAGCAAGCGTTCGTCCCCGCACGGCATTGGTGGTGGGCGCAGGGATTGCGGGTGCTGCCACTGCCGACGCGTTGGGCCGGCGCGGATGGCAGGTGACGGTGCTGGACCGCAATCCAGCCCCGGCGCAGGAGGCAAGCGGCAATCCCGTGGGGCTCGTGGTGCCTCGGCTGACGGTGGACGCCAGTCCTGCTGGTCGCTTCTACGGGGCCGCCCATGGCTTTGCCCGTCGCCTTTATCGGTCTTTGGACATTCCTCAGGAGTGGACCTCCGGCGCCCTCATGGTGGCGCGATCTCCGGCCGATGAGGCGCGGTTTGAGCGGTTGGCTTGCTCTGGCCTTTGGCCGCCGGATGCGCTGCGCCAGCTTTCCCCGCAGGAGGCCAGTGACGTGGCCGGGGTCAGCCTGTCGCGCCCCGCCCTTCATGTGCGGGAGGGCGGATGGATCGCCCCGGCCGCTGCGGTTGCTGCCTTGCTGTCCCCCCATGCCTGCCTGTACGAAGCGCCTGTCGGATCAGTCCGGCGCACGCAGGAGGGTCTTTGGCAGGCGTTGGATCCAGCAGGGGGCGTGCTGGCGCAGGCGGCTGCGCTGGTGCTGACCGGTGGCGTCGAGGGCCTGTTGCTGCTGGATGCGGACGCCCGCCCGGTGACGCTGGAGGCTCGCCGGGGTCAGATAACCGCAGTGCCGGCCACCCCCTGGTCCCAGGGGCTGCGCGCCCCGATCAGTTTCGGGCACTATCTCACCCCGGCGGTGGGCGGCCATCATGTCTTGGGCGCAACCTTCGATCCTGTCCGTTTGGCGCCAGGGGTCGGGCAACAGAAGGCGCTGGAGGCGGACGACACCCGGAACCTGGAGGCCTTGGCCGAGGGGCTGGGGGCGGTGTTCGCCCATCCTCTGAGCGATCTTTCCCGTGCCGCGGTGCGGGCTGCCACGCCGGATAGGCTGCCGCTGGTGGGGGCTGTGCCCGACCTGGAGCATGCCCGCCGCACCTTTGCTCAGTTTCACCAACCCTATGCCGCGGCAACGCTGCCCCCTGTCGTCTATCAGCCAGGCCTGTTCGTCTTGACCGGCCTCGGCGCGCGGGGGCTGACCACGGCGCCGCTGATGGGGGAACTGGTGGCCAGTCTTGCCGAGGGCGCACCCTTGCCTTTGGCCTGGGACCTCTATCAGGCGGTGCATCCGGTGCGCTTCACCTTGCGGGCCCTCAAGCGGGCCTGATCCGCTCACCTGGAGCGTAGGACCCCAGCGTGGAAACGCCACGAAGGGCCGCGGAGGGGATCATCCGAGCGATCACCTGCAAGCGACAGCAGGGACACCGATTTCAAATCGGTGTCCACAGCTGTAGGGTGCCCGCACCGTCAACGCTGGCGCGCGCCCCCAATCGGTTCAGCCCACCGCCGTCATGAAAAAGCCGTGGTGAAAATGCCGTGTTGCCGCAGCGGACTGCATTTGGCAGGCTGTCGGTTAACTGCGGCGGCGATTCCCCCGCCCTGATGCCTTTTTGAGCCCGAGCTGCCCCGACCCATGACATCCACCGTGCAAGAAGAGTTCGTGCTCTCTGACAACCCGCTGGACATCGCTGAGGCGATCGCCCGCGACAATGACTGGCGCTTTGAGCGCCTGGACGATGATGAATTGGTCATCGACGTTCAGGCCAATTGGTGTGCCTATCGCCTGATCTTCGTATGGCAGGCTGACGTGTCAGCCATCCAGTTCTGTGTCCAGACGGACCTGCTGGCGCCGGAGGGGCAGATGACCGCCCTGGCGGAACTGATGGCCACGATCAATGCCCGGACTTGGTTGGGTCACTTCCACCTGTCGCTGGAAGAAAACACCCCCATGTTCCGCTATACGCTGTTGCTGACGGACGGCAGCAGCCTGCAGCCGGAGCAGATTGAGGACATGATCGACTGGGGCCTGATGGAGTGCGAGCGCTACTATCCGGCCTTCCAGGCCGCCTGCAAGGGGGAGACGCCGCTGCCCGACGCGCTCAACCTGGCGCTCCTCGACGCCCAGGGCGAGGCCTGAGCCCCGTGGCTGCGGAAGCGAGC
>CAZCBM010000342.1:0-3487 GCA_964496805.1 uncultured Rhodospirillales bacterium
AGACAGCGACGCGGTAGGTTTTTCGAGGTGTCCCACTGCCCCTGGGACTCCCCCCCCCGGGGACCACCCAACCGTGGCCCCTCAGGGACGGCACCGCAGAAAAAAGGGACCGCACCAAGGCGATCCCTTGCAGCCGTGTTGGCAGCCGTGTTGGCAGCCGTGTCGGCAGCACCGTCGGCGGCGGCGGCGGACTCACCAGGCGCCGTCTCCGGTGCAACAGCCAGGATTGTCGAGGCCGAGGGCGAAGCCGAGGGGCTTTGTCACTCGACCGAGCGCATCACCTCAGCCGTGGGGCGGGGGGTGTCCGCCGTTTCCGTGGGCAGGATGGGCAGAGTCACCTCCGGTGCCTCGCCCGTCAGGCTGCCCAGGAAAGCCGTGATCTGGGTGACCTCTTGGTCGTTCAGCTCTTCCCCCAATTGGCTGCTGCCCATGATGGCGACAGCCTGCTCCAGATCCCACACTTGGCCGGAGTGGAAATAAGGCGCGGTCACCGCAATGTTGCGCAGCGGGCTGGCGCGGAACACATACTCATCGACCGCCGTCTCCGTGACTTGGAACCGGCCCTTGTCGTTTTCCGGCAGGATGTCAGCCCCGGGCTTCTCCATCACACCAAAGGGATAGTAGCCATGGCCGCCCACGTTGATGCCGGCGTGGCAGGAGGCACAGCCCTTGTCGATGAAGATCTCCAGCCCCGCCTTCTGCTGGTCGCTCAACGCGTCCATGTTGCCGTTCAGGTAGGCATCAAAGGGAGCCGGGGTTAGCAACGTTGCCTCGAAGGCTTCAATGGCGCGTGCCATGTTGTCAAAGGTCACCGGGTCCTGCTCGCCCGGAAAAGCCGCCTCAAACCACGTCACATATTGCGGCATGCTGAACAGGGTGGCGACCACATTCTCTGGCGTGTTGGCCATTTCCACGCCGGCCTGCACCGGCCCCTTGGCCTGTGTGCGCAGATCCTCCGCGCGCCCATCCCAAAACTGAGCCTCGTTAAAGACAGCGTTCAGCACTGTGGGGGAGTTGCGCGGGCCGCGTTGCCAGCCATGCCCGATGGAGGTCTCCAGATTGTCATCGCCACCAGTGGCGAGATTGTGACAGGAGTTGCAACTGAAAACCCCAGAGGCGGACAAACGCGGATCGAAGAACAGCGCCTTGCCCAATTCAATCTTCTCAGGGGTGATGGTGTTGCCTTCAACGGCCGGAATCGTGGAAGGCAGGGGCTGGAACAGGCTCACAGCCGTTTCGTGCAACTCATCGGCGCCAACCGGCAGGCTGAGCGCGATGGTCGCCAGGAGCGTCAAGGCAATGCGCTTCATGGTCCGTTTCCTTATGCGGTACGGTCCAATCGAGAGTGACAGGGTCCGCCAGGACCGAGGAAGCGGAGCCATGCGCACACTGTCTCACAATATTCAGATACTTAAATAGATAAGGTAACATCCGTGCTTTTTTGTCGCGATCCTGACAAAAATACTCAGCAGCTTTATTTCTGAGGCAAAAAATCAGGCTCTTATCCTTTCAGCGGCTCGCCTTCCAAACCGCTGACCCCGCTATCCTTGTCGCTTTCCTGGGGATTACTGCTGACCTTGCGGGTCTGACGCCCGTGCAACTGGCGCGCGCGACGCTCAAAGGCGCTGACCATGCGGTACACTACTTCGTTGAACAGTGCCGACATCAGTTTTTCCATCAGTCGGGAGCGGAACTCGAAACTGATGTCGAAATGGATCTCACAGCCCCCACTATCACAGGGAACGAACTTCCAGTGGCTGTGAAGATATTTCAAGGGGCCGGCCAGATATTCCACCGACAGACTGGTGTCGTCTTCAGCGCAGGTCACGCGGGAGGTGAACTTTTCCCGGATCATCCTGAAACCGATTTCCAGGTCAGCGACAATGGTGGCACCCTCCAGCTTGGTGATCCGGGCTTGCCGGCACCAGGGCAAGAACTCCCCATACCGCTCAATATCCAGAACCAGATCATACATCTGGCGGGCGGTGTAAGGGACTTTGCGCCGTTCGGAATGGGTTGGCATGGGCCGAGAGTCCTGACGGGGAAGACAGCGACGGCAGAGGGTCAGCGGAGCCATTGTCCAAGGAATCAGTCCAAGGAGTCAGTCCACGGATCCGGTGTCCGCCTCACCCCTCTCATCCGCCGGCCCCACCGAAACAGGGGGGGGAGGCCAATCAGATGGGGAGGGGGCGGGCGCCAGATCTGCCAGCAAGGGCTCCAACCCACTGCCACGCTCAGGTATAACAGCAGTGTCTGGGCAAAGACTTAGCGATTGCCAGCGCCGCTGCCCACCCCATGCGCGTCATGGCCGCATAATCAGCTATCTCATATATTTGTCAGCGCCCCGTGTGCCGAGACCGCCCTCAACCCGCCGCCAGCCGCCGCTCGCGCTCGGCCTTCATTTGCTCGAAGTGCTCTCCGGCATGATGGCTGGAGCGGGTCAGTGGCGTGGCCATGACCATCAGGAAGCCCTTGGACCGGGCAAACCGGGCATAGTCCTCGAACTCCTGCGGGGTGACATAACGGTCGATGCCGGCATGTTTGGGCGTCGGCTGCAGATACTGGCCGATGGTCAGGAAATCCACGTCCGCGGCGCGCAGGTCATCCATCACCTGCAACACCTCCTCCCGCGTCTCCCCCAGCCCCACCATGATGCCGGACTTCGTGAAGGTCTCCGGGCTCTGCCGTTTGACCTCGCTCAGCAAAGACAGGCTGGTGAAATAGCGCGCGCCGGGGCGAATCGAGGGATAGAGCCGCGGCACTGTCTCCAGATTGTGATTGAACACATCTGGTTTGGCCGCAATGACGGCGGCAAGGGCGTCGGCGTCTTTGCCCTTAAAGTCCGGGGTCAAGATCTCGATGGTGGTGTCGGGCGCCAAGCGCCGGATTTCCTGAATGGTGCGCACAAAGTGCTCTGCGCCACCGTCTGGCAGATCATCCCGGTCAACGCTTGTGACCACAACATGCTTGAGCTTCATGGACGCCGTGGCCTTGGCCACCCGCAACGGCTCAAACCGGTCCAGCGCCTCCGGCTTGCCGGTGGCGACGTTGCAAAAGCTGCACGCCCGGGTGCAGGTGTCGCCCATGATCATGAAGGTGGCGTGCCGCTTGGCCCAGCACTCCCCGATATTGGGGCATCCCGCCTCCTCGCACACCGTCACCAGCCCCAGTTGCTTCACCGTCGCCCGGGTCTCTTCATAGAGGCCTGGCCCCCCGGGGGCGCGCACCCGGATCCAATCCGGCTTCTTGGGGGAGGGATTGTCAGGCCGGTGCGCCTTCTCTGGATGGCGCTGGGCGCCCAACTTGGCCGGGCGGGGGCCGGAGGAAGGCGGCGGGGTATGGGGGTCGGTCATGGCGCGGGGGCTCGCTCCTGAACAGGCGGGGCTGCCGCCCGGAGGCGGCGAAGCGGGGCTGCCGCCCGGAGGCGGCGAAGCGGGGCTGCCGCCCGGGGGCGGCGAAGCGGGGCGGGCGGCGGCGGAAGGTTTGC
>CAZCBM010000343.1:0-3443 GCA_964496805.1 uncultured Rhodospirillales bacterium
GGCCAGGGGCCAGCCCAAGCGCACCAGCCGCCCCGCCAGCAGGCCAAGGGGATGGGCCTGTCGGGCTTCGGCGCTGAGCCGCACCACATAGCCTGACATCACAAAAAACACACAGACCGCCAGATGCCCGTTGCTGGCCCCCGCAATCACGAGCCCCTGAAGGTCCCCTGTTAATCCCTCCAAGAGAGTAGGGGCCAGGCTGTTTCGCAGATGCTCAGCCATCACCACCAGGGCAGCCCCGAACCGCAACACATCCAACTGGCCCAATCGGGCCGGCTGCCCTGCGGACGGGGCAAGGCTCACGGGGAAGCGGTCCCGGCGTGGCGGACGATCTGGCTTGCGGCCCCCAGCAGCGTCAGATCCACGGTCGTTGAGACGCCTCGTTCGGCCAACAGTCGGACCAACCGTGGTGGCCCAATCACCGGTGGCTGCGGCGGAAAATGGGGTGGCCCGAACCGACTACCGCTGTTCAACGCCGCCGCAAAGCGGCGCACACCCTGAGCCAGTGCGGCCCTCACGGCCTCTTGGGCGCCATCATCGTCTTGGCGCAGCAGCAGGCACAGGCGATCGGGGGGGCTGAGCGGCCTCAAGGCCTTCAGCGCGGTCGTAATGGCCTCTCCTGTGACGCGACCGCTGGTGTCCGCCAACACCACCAGCGCCTGCGGCACGGCCGAAAGAATGGGGTCTAAGTGCGCCACCAGCGTTTCCGCAGGGATCGCCCCGGCATAGGGACAATCGAAGGCGGCCTCGACCATCAACCACAGCGGCTTTTGCCCCACAGATCCCCGCGCCTTGGCCAACTCGGTGACGATGTGTTCCCCCGCCGGCAATTGACGGCGGGCGAGGATGGCACTGGCAGAGGATGTGAAGCACAAGGCTGGCGCCGCTGCCGATAAAGCGGCTTTGACGTCCGGCACGCTGCAGCAGGCGACGACCTTCAGGCGATCGACCTCTGCGGCAAGGTCTGCGTTGCCAGCCTGCGCCGCGGGCATAAGGAAATGGCTGATGCCGGCCGCCGCCAACATCGGCGCGATCCGTCCGGCGAGGGGGGGACGATTCACTTCCGCGGGGGCGTGGGCCCCCAGGCATCCGCAGGAGAAGGTGACATCCAGGAGGGTGGCGCTGTCAGCCATGGGGGTGTCGGGTAATCCAATCGAGGGGAGGGGCAGCAGAGGCGCATGAACATCCGCGACCCCGCTTCAGTGTCAAGGGGCGACAGCACCATTGGGATCGGCGGAGTCGCGGATCGCCGGCTATGGGGCTGTGCCGTTGGGCCTCGCTGAGGTGCATGACGACCGCGCTGCCGTGCAGCACTGTCGGCTGCCCCTGGGTCTGCCATGATTCTTGCCCAATTTAAGGCGGGAATGTGGCGGCCTGCGCGCGGGCTCGTCTGAAAGGGTCGGTGCAAGAACAGAAAAAGGGGCGGTTTCCCGCCCCTTTTCGCAAGATGGTAGCTGTGAAGAAACGCTCTTCACCAGTCTAAGGTTAGACCTTAGTTGCTGGTGGAAGCAGCGCGCTCCAGGGTGCTGGCAACGTTCGTGAACAGGATGTTCACGGACTCACCCACGCGGGTGATGGCAGCGATAGCAACGATGGAGATCAGGCCAACCAGCAGGCCGTATTCAACCAGGGTCACGCCTTCTTCTTCACGCAGAAACTTCAACATTGGGAAATCCTTCCTGGACACTCGATTGGTTTTCCACGTGTAGGCAGGATTTCATCCTCCCCCCACGCAAACCGCCGAACCCCCGTTCGGCAAGGCGGACGCTATCTATTCCGCTCACGCCGGTCAACATGGAATTTCCTTGGATTGGCCAAAGTGTGGCGACACTTTGGCAGGCGAGAGCAAAAAGATCAGGCCTCCAGGCGCAAATGCCGCGCGCGCGAAGCCCTCTCCAGCGCGGCGCAGACCAACCCATCCAATCGCAGCGCATCCCGCAGCAGGTCCAGCAGCCGGGCCTCCTCTTCCACCACAAGGCCATCGGCAGCGGCAATGTCGCAGGCCAAGGTGTAGGCCGTTTCGCGCAGATGGACGGGCAGGTGGGCGGTGATCAGGCTCAGGATCTCGGTCAGGCCATCATCCTGACTCAGCATATCCACGCAGTCGGAGGCAATGGTGGGCAGTTGATCGGCAGAAAGGCCCTCAAACACCGGCAGGCTGGTCACCAAGCGGTTCATTTCCGCCAGTTCGTTGTCGCTCATGTCGCCATCGGCGGCGGACATCATCACCATCAGATAAATCAGGGCACGGTGGCCATCTGCCAGGGGGGCGGTCATTGCGCCGTCCTTCATTGTGCGGAGGGGGAAGGGGAGGGAAGGGAAGGAGAGGGGAGGGAAGGGAAGCTAGGGGAGAAACTCCCCGTCTCTTGCCCTATTCCCCGGGCACGCGTCCAGCCTCCGTTGCTGTTTGGGCACAGTGATGGCGAACAATGTCGCAGGCTTGGTCCAGGGGCACCCTATCCACCGTCACGCCTTCGGGCAGCGCGCGCAGCAGACGGCTGGGCATCCGCGATTCCAGCAGGGTGAACACCCCGCGGTCATCCCCCCGGCGAATGAGCCGGCCAAAGGCCTGTTTCAGCCGCAGGCAGACCAAGTGTTCATCCCAGGCCCGCCCGCCCAGTACCTCCCGCCGCGCCCGATGCAGGATCGAGGGCCTTGGCCAGGGCACCCGATCCATCAGGATCAAGCGCAAGGAGCGTCCTGGGACATTGATCCCGTCCCTCACGGCGTCGGTCCCCAACAGGCAACTGTTCTCATCATGGCGGAACAGGCTGATCAGGGTGGCCACATCCATCCCATCCACATGTTGCGCCCATAGTCGGATGCGGGACTGACGCAGCGGCGGCGCGATCCGCCCGTGGATATCCCGAAGCCGGTGAATGGCGGTGAAAATCCCCAAGGCACCGCCGCCGGCGGCCTCAAACAGGGCACGGGTGGCGCCCGCCACGGCTGCGGGGTCATTCTTGTCCACATCGGTGACGATCACCACACGCGCCAGATCAGGATAGGCGAAGGGGGAGTTGTGGTCGGAGAGGTGGACCGGTCCGCGCTGATGCCGAAGGCCCGTGTGTACCAACAGGGCCGTTTCAGCATCATTGGCCGGCGCCGCCGCAGGCAAGGGGCCATCGGCCAGGGTTGCTGACGTGACCACCACCCCTTGGGCGCAGTGCCGCAAGGTTGCCATCAGCGGCTGCATCGGGTCCCGCCAATGGCGGTAGTAGCCGACATCAACCAGGCGGCCTTGCCCCCGCTCCACCGCGAACCAGTCGCAGACATGGGCCGGCGCTTCGGCGGCCAAGTCCTCCAACATGGCGATCCAACTCACCAGCGGCCCCAGCGCCCGGCGTGTCAGGCTGCGCCGGGTGGCCTGGAGGCGTCGCCGCTGATCGGCTGCCAAATCCTCCCCCTGCGTGGCCAAATGGCTGGCCAACAGGCTGTTGAGG
>CAZCBM010000344.1:0-3430 GCA_964496805.1 uncultured Rhodospirillales bacterium
GTCTTGCAAGCCAACAATGATTGGAGTGAGGCCAGCTTCAAGGCCGCCGAAGCCATGCTGCTCAGGGCCTTCCCAGGCGCCAACACCAACAACCTGGAAGGCGAGATGCCCAACCCACTGAGCGACGAGGGCGCCTTCAGGCTGGCTCAGGGGGCATCCGTCAGCCTCAAGGCAGATCAGCAAGAGACGTTGGCCGCCTATTGGATCGCCCTGGCCTCCACCAGCACGGGCCGCGACCCAACGCCAGCCGCGCAAGCCCTGGTGGAGAGGTTGTGTGGCGCGCTGCCCGCCGCCAATGGCAAACTCTCCGCCATTGGTCAGAAAGTATTCAGCCGCGGATTTGACTGGCAAGCTGGCTGATCCGGCGGGCTCCGCCCAGCCTCAGAACCCCAGATCGCGGAAGCCCTGGATCATGTTGGTCAGGAATCGCGGATCGGTCTGGAACTCGCGGATGACCGGCAAATAGCCATAGCAATGCTTGCCGTTGTCATCGTGCCAGCGGCGAAACAGAGGGATGGCGTGGCTGGCGCAGAAACTCTTGTAACGGCAGGGGGCACACTTCTGGTGGGTCAGCAGGTTGCGCACCACCTCATTCAGCATCCGGTCGATAACGCCGCCCTTTTCGGTCACGATGTCATGGATTGGCCGGTCTTTGATGTTGCCCAGCGGCTCGTAACCGAAGGTGCGATCCAGGACGTGCTGGCCCATGCTCTCCGACCAGACATTCACATCAAGGTTGTGGTCGATATAGAGCGAGGACAGGAAGATATCCCGCGTCTTTTCCTTGATGTTCGGGATGTGGAAGGGTTCTGGCTCAGGCAATAGGCTCTCGTCAATGCGCCCATCGGGGCCAATGGCATCGGCCTCCCCATACTCATCCAGGAAGGTGACGGCATACTCGCCGATCGGAATGGGGTGCAGGTCATAGCCGCGGGCCAGGATGCCCTTGGTCACGGCCGTCAGCCACTCCACCTCCTCGTCCAGCGGAACAAGCTGGGTCTGGCGGAAATCGCGCGTCTTGGCGGGGCTATACCGGCCAAACTGCATCTGGGTCCCGATTTCCCCCAAGGGCCCGATCGCCTCCGCCACAAACTTCTCCGGCCCGAACACGTCCAGCAGGCGGCGGGTAATCAGCACCTCCGGATAGCCCAGAATATCGTGGCTGCGCATCTCCAGGATCATGTCGCGCACATACTGCGGGTCATCGGCAATGGGGTCGTAAATGATCTCCAGAAAATAGCGCCCTGGGTGCGCTTGGCGCAGCGCGATAAACTTACGAATGTCGTCAGTGGGCGCGGTGGAGAACACCCGGAACGGGGCCGGCATCACCTCTGCGATCTCCAACAGCACGTCCAAGGGCAACTCCGAGTGATTGCCGAAACGGAAGGTGTAGGAGAAATGCTCGATCTGGTAGGCGTGGGCGTGGGTGCCGAAATAGCCATGGGTCTTGGTGTTCAGGTTTTCCCGCGCCCAATCGTAGTATTCTGTCACCCGTGACTGGATCAGGGTCATCTGATCGCGGCTGAGGATGTTTTGACCGCGCATATGGTTCTTGAAGTGCTTGTCCACGACACAGCCGGGGCAGCCCTTGGCGCAACCGTCATAGGTGTGGATGGCCACCTGCAAGTCATCCATGATCCCAAGGGTCGAGCCCTGGCGATCAAAGGCGACAGGCTGCTGGGCATTGGGTGTATCGAACATGGCAGTCGCGCTCCCCCTCTTGCGGCGGTGGGTCCAATTCCTGACCCAGACCTTACAGTACCTTAGGCGTCGGCGAAATCGCCGAACGCCTCATCCCGTGCGAAATCCAGCGTTGCGCGGGCCATGCAGCCCTTCCTCGGCAACAACCGCGCCCGCCTGAGACACTACGAAGCCCAGCCACCAGCGGTTTAAGCCTTGGTCGCTGTTGTTGGCGACGGTCAGCGTTTCAGCCGCTCACACCGGGCCGCTTTGCCGCCAATAGCCTCTCGAACAGGGTTTGCACCCCGATCGGGCAGGCTGCCTCACGCAACCGGGCAGGCGCGCGAAGATAGAGCGTGCGGGCCGTAATCCAGGCCCCCGTGGCCAAGCAGGCCGCAGCGGCAGGACAGGCGCGGCACGCCCGGGAGCGCGTGAGCGTTGCCTGCTCCTGTGCGGCGGGCACGATCACGGAGCCGCCGGCTGTGGGCGTGTTGCGCACCGGATCCACATCCCCCAGAAGCGTCAGGGCTGCCCCATGGGCTTGGCCATGCCGGTCAACGAAGGCCGCCACTTGATCGTAGCCGGCCAATTGCTCCAGCGCCTCCGCCACCGTTGCCCCCGCCCAGGCTTGCGCCTGGTGCCCATAGGTCCGCACGGTGCTGTCCAGCCCCAGTCGCTCCGCCAACCCATGGAAATCCGCCAGCCATTGCCCCAGGGCCGCGACCTTGTCTGGCTCAGCCGCGGCCGGATCATGGACCGGGACCCAGGTCACATTCACAGGAAACCCATAGCCCTGCAGCAACTGCCCCAAGGCCTCCAGGTCCGGCAACGCGCCCGCGGTGAGGTTCAATTGCAGGATGTCGCCGGCCCCGTCACGGCCGCCCCGATCCTCGTGCAATTGCTCAACAAACAGCCGCACATTGCGCCAATAGCGTGGGTTTCCCTGAAGCGCACCGTTGACCACCACCACAAACCGCGGATCAAAGCCGCTGCCGTCCAAAACCTGCCGCAGGCGCCGGGCACGCTCCAGATGCGCCTCATGGCGACCAATCAGGCTGGTGGCGATCTCCATCACGCCGCGATGGAAGTCAAATTGCTCGCAGGCGGCCGATGCCAGCGCCCTCAACCCCTCATCGGTCTGTGCAGGATCCAGTTGCAGCACGTTTCCCCGCCCCACCCCCAGGACGAATTCCTCCGCTGCGGGCATACGGTCTGCCAAGGTCCGCAGAGCGGTCAAGGCGTGCCCCAGGCTCAGCAGGGGCCGCGACGTTGCCCGTTCCTGACGGCTCAGCGCACAGGCTGGGCAGGTCCCCTGGCACACACCGCAATAATCAAGATTGATGGCTGCATAGGCCACCCGTTCAGGCCAGCGCGGCCCGCGTGCTGTCGGCTGTGGAAGGGATGCGCCGTCCATGGCTCCGTCCTGACCCGCCTGGCTGTTCGCCAGGACCCAGTTGCAAACGGTGACACAATAGGCGGGCAGGCGCTGCCCACCAAGCCTCGTCTTCAGAACAGGCCTCCCCATATGCCGGTGCAGGTTTGCTCACGCTGCCCACCCTCGCCCATTGGGCTTTGGCTGCCCCTCTACTCCCTCTGGTCCTGGAGACCCGCCCATGCGCCGCCTGTTCCTCGCCTGCCTCATGGCCCTGGGGGTTGCCCCTGGTGCCCTTGCCCTGGAAACCCGCACCCTGAGCCATCAGGGGATGGAGCGGGAATATCATGTCCGCGCCCCTGCCGAGCCCAGCGGTGG
>CAZCBM010000345.1:0-3398 GCA_964496805.1 uncultured Rhodospirillales bacterium
GCGGATGCGCTCCCGGGCGGCGTTCAGACCGGTCTTGCCCTGCAGCCGTGCCCTGCGGGCCTCCATGGACAGCCGGCGGCCCAGGGACGCACCACTGGATGCAGGCGTGGTTCTGGGGGAGGCAGAGGGGGAGGAGGACGCGCTCATCCCTTGGGGCGCGGCACCTTTGGTCGCCATGTCAGCGGCCGGCGTAGCAGGGACCGCCGGCAGGGCCGCGTCACGAAAGCCGGTCCGAACCCGCTCAGACGCCGGCGGCAACCCCGCCTTGCCCAGCGACAACTCCTGCCGCCGGATGCGCGAGGCGTGGCGGCCGGTCAGGCCTTTGGTTGGCGTCTTGGTGCTCATGGCGATCGAGGCTCCGGCTGCGGGTTCGGACGGCGTCGGGTGTCTGACGCGGGAGCGAAGGCTCAGGCGCGGTAGACCACGAAGGCCATGCCCTGCGATTGGGAGTAGTTGTCGTAGGCAATGAACCGAACATGCATGCCGGGATTGGCCCGGCGGCAGGCTTCCAGTTCACTCATCACCAACTCCACGGAGCGGGTGCCGAAGAACGGCAGCTTCCACAGGTACCAGAAGTTGGAGGAGGCCTTGGCCGGCTCCGTATATTCAATGGCGGGGTTCCAGCCCTGGGCCAGGCAATAGGCAATCTGCTGGGCCATGCGCTCGGGCGTCATGGGCGGCAGGTAGGAAAAGGTCTCGGTGCGGGGTTTGGTTGCCGGGTAGGCTTGCATCTCGGCCATGGGTCACTCCCAGTGTCTTGAAAAGGCGAAGGGGAAAGGATCAGAGATCGAGTTTGTCGACGGTGTCGAAGTCGAACTTGATTTCCTTCCAGGTCTCCATGGCGATCGCCAACTCAGGGCTGTGCTTGGCGGCCTCGGACAGGATATCGCGGCCTTCCCGTTCCACCTGGCGCCCCTGATTGCGGGCCTCGACACAGGCTTCCAGAGCCACACGGTTGGCGTGGGCGCCAGCGGCATTGCCCCACGGGTGACCCAGCGTGCCGCCGCCGAACTGCAGGCAGGCATCGTCGCCAAAGATCGCCACCAGGGCCGGCATGTGCCAGACATGGATGCCGCCGGAGGCCACTGGCATCACACCGGGCATGGCGCCCCAGTCCTGATCGAAGAAGATGCCGCGCTTGCGGTTCTCCGGCACGAAGGCCTCCCGCATCAGGTCGATCCAGCCCAGGGTTGCTTCGCGGTCGCCCTCCAGCTTGCCCACAACGGTGCCGGAGTGCAGGTGGTCGCCCCCGGACAGACGCAGGCACTTGGTCAGCACGCGGAAGTGAATCCCGTGCATGGGGTTGCGGTCGATGACCGCGTGCATGGCGCGGTGGATGTGCAGCAGCATGCCGTTTTCACGGCACCAGTTGGCCAGACCGGTATTGGCGGTGAAGCCGGCGGTCAGGTAGTCGTGCATAATGATCGGGGCACCCAGCTGCTTGGCGAACTCGGCCCGGCGATACATTTCCTCGGGGGTTGCCGCAGTCACGTTGAGATAGTGACCCTTGCGCTCACCCGTTTCAGCCTCGGCCTTGTGGACGGCCTCCATGACGAACTCAAAACGGTGCTGCCAGCGCATAAACGGCTGGGAGTTGATGTTCTCGTCGTCCTTGGTGAAGTCCAGGCCGCCACGCAGGCATTCATAGACAGCGCGGCCATAGTTTTTCGCCGACAGGCCCAGCTTCGGCTTAATGGTGCAGCCCAACAGGGCGCGGCCATATTTGTTCAGGCGGTCACGTTCCACTTGGATGCCATTCGGCGGGCCGCCGCAAGTCTTCACATAGGCAACGGGGAAGCGGATATCCTCCAGGCGCAAGCTGCGCACGGCCTTGAACCCAAAGACGTTGCCAACCAGGGAGGTCAGCACGTTGACCACCGAGCCCTCCTCGAACAGGTCAATCGGATAGGCGATGAAGGCGTAGAAGGCACTGGGATCGTTGGGCACCGTCTCGATGTGGTAGGCGCGGCCCTTATAATATTCCAGGTCGGTCAGCAGGTCTGTCCACACCGTGGTCCAGGTGCCGGTGGAGCTTTCAGCGGCCACGGCGGCGGCGGCTTCTTCCCGGGGCACGCCCTCCTGCGGGACCACCTTGAAGACAGCCAGCAGGTCGGTGTCCAGCGGGACGTAGTTGGGGGTCCAATAGGTCTTGGCGTAGTCCTTCACGCCCGCGGTATAGGTTTTCTCGGCCAACGCTGCTTCTCCTGGATCGATCAAGTTTGGGCCGTCCGGGTGCCCCAGTAGCGTCAGCATTAGGGGATGCAGAACCATTGCACAAATTAGTCTTTGTCAAAAATTCATAAGTCCTGTTAATGTCAGGAACATGCGGATCGATCTCAGACAGTTGCAGGTGCTGGAAGCGGTGGCCCGGCATGGCTCGCTCACGCTTGCCGCGCGCGAGCTGAATGTCACCCAGCCGGCCATCTCCATTCAGCTGCGCAAGCTGGAGGAAACGCTGGGGGTCGCCCTGACCCAGCGGGCCGGGCGCGGCATTCGCCTGACGGAGGCGGGGATGGAAACCGTTCAGCATGCCCATCGGGTCACCCAGGTGCTGGATGACCTGCAGGAGAACATGCGCCAGCATCGGGGCCTGGTGCGCGGAGAACTGCGGATCGCCGTGGTCTCCACCGCGCATTACTTCATCCACAAGGACATCGCCCTGTTCCGCAAGCGCCACCCCCAGATTGAGGTCAACCTGCAGGTGGCCAACCGGGCAGGTGTGGCCGAGTTGATGGAGAACAACGAGTCGGACCTGGCCATCACGGGGCAGCCAGCGCAGGACTCCGACCTGGTGGCAAGGCGGTTCAAGCCCAATCCGCTGGGGGTGATTGCCCCCCCGGATCATCCGCTGGCGGGCCGGACCGGGCTTACCCCCCCTGATCTGGTGGCATGGCCGTTTGTGGTCCGTGAGCCGGGCTCTGGCACCCGGGCCGCCATGGAGCAGGCCTTCAGGGCCCACGATCTGGTGTGCCAAGTGTCCTGCGTTCTGCCCACCAATGAGGCGGTGAAGCAGGCGGTCCAGGCGGGGTTAGGCCTGGCGGTGATTTCTTTGCAGACCACCGAGTTGGAGCAGCAGGCTGGGCGACTGGTGGTGCTGCCCTGTACCGCGCTGACGCTGATGCGCCAATGGTTCCTGGTCTATCGCAACCTGCGGCGCTTGCCCCCGGCGGCCATCGCTTTTCGAAGCCAGTTGCTGGACGAGGCCCCGCTCCAAGATGAGACCCGGTTCCAGAATGAGCCCTCGTCCGGGGATGGATAGGCTGGAGCCTGGAGCCTATCCCACCTACCTTGAATGCCCCGCGCCCCCACCCGGCCACCCATGCCAGTATCGTACCAATGGGTGGCCGGGTGGGGGCGTGGGGCTGGAGCGGACTCCATCTCACCGAAACGGGCTCTAG
>CAZCBM010000346.1:0-3395 GCA_964496805.1 uncultured Rhodospirillales bacterium
GGAGGCGGCCGGCGCGGAGATCGTGGAGCAAACACCGGCGATCCAGGTGGTGCCCGGCTCGCGGCCCCAGGTGCTGACGCCAGACGGCACGGTCACCGCCGATGCCGTGATCCTGGCCACCAACGCCTACGGTCGGTTGGACCGCTCCGTGGGGTCCAGGATCATGCCCACCGGGACCTATATGGTGGCAACTGCCCCGTTGAGCGAGGATCAGCGGGCTGCGGTGAGCCGCCATCGGTGGTCCTTTGCAGATATCAACTTCGTCCTCAACTACTATCGTCTGTCCCATGATGGTCGGCTGCTGTTCGGCGGTGGCGTCAACTACACCGGGTCGGAGCGGTTCGACCGCCCCCGGAGTCTGCGCCGGACCCTGGAACACTATTTTCCGGCCCTGGCAGGGGTGCGGATCGACTATGCCTGGAGCGGCTTTGTGGCCATCACCGTCAACCGCCTGCCGGATGTGGGCACGGCTGGGGAAGGGGTGGTGTATGCCCAAGGCTACAGCGGCCATGGGTTGATGCTCAGTGGGTTGGTGGGGGAGGTGTTGGCCGATGCTGTCACCGCCCGTCTGGGGCACAGCAATGCCGGGATGGAGGCGCTGGGCCGCCCTCCGGAAACAGGGCGCTTCCACGCCCTGGACGCGATCCCGCATCTGCCCTTCCCCGGTGGCCGGCTGCTGCGCACACCGCTGCTGATGGCCGCCATGGCCTGGTATCGACTGCGGGATGCTCTCTGATCCGGCCGCAGCGTCCCCTCGCCCCTTCTACCAAGGTCCCGAAGCCCGTGGCGTCCGGGCTTGTGCTGGAGAGACCTCTGGCGGAGATAGCGTGGGTGGCCGGGAGGGGCAGCGGGCTGGGCCAGACTGATCGGAAAGGGCGTTAGCCGGCGCCAAAACTCGGGGGCTCCGGCATCAATTGGGTGTCGAGAGCCACCGTTCGGGCATGGGCGGGACGACCCTGGCACGCCTCCTGGCAGTATCGGCTGAGGCGGTCGTCCGCGGGCAGAGCCGTCATCATCTGGCCCCAGCCCAGCACCGCACCCAGGGCAACATCGGCGGCAGAGAAGCGCTCCCCCAAGACAAAGGGACCGGGGCTAAGCACCTCATGAAGGACGGCATAAAGCGCCTCAACACTGCCGTAGCTGCTGGCCGCCGCCTCTTTGCCAGCCTTCTCGGTGTGCCCCAGGAGATCAAAAATCGCCTCCCCACTGGCCTGCGCGAGGCCGAAGGCGCGCAGATACTTCATCCGCGCTGGATCATCCAAGGTTGGCGCGAACCCCTTCTCCGGGTAGGCGTCCGCCAGCCAGAGGCAGATGAACAGCGCCTCGGTCATCACCTGACCATCCACCACCAGTGTGGGAACCTTGCCGAACGGGTTCAGCGCCAGGAACTCGGGCGCCTTGTTGAGGCCCCGATAAATGTTCACGTCTTTGAGGCTATAGGGCACCCCAAGTTCCTCCAGCATCCAAAGGACATAGAAGGATCGTGAGTGAGCGGAGTGGTAAAGCGTGATATCCCGGGCCATGGCGATCTCCATCCAGCCAAGCGGTAGAAACGAGCTATGTTCTGTTTTAGTTCGTGCTTATGGTCAAGAAAAAATGGTCGTAAAGGGAACGTTGTGGCCTGCGAAAGCCAGACCGTGGGCCCCCGACATGGCAACTCCGCGGAGGGGATCACCCGAGCGACCACCGGTGCCCTGCAGCAGGGGGATCGACTCCAAATCTGTGCCCCCTGCTGAAGACCTCAGTCTTCCTCTCCGGGCACCCGAAAGCACTGGGTCTGGCAGCGGCCCCGCGGCCCCTCGTAGCGGCAGCCGCAGCCATTGGTATCGCAGGCATAATTCTCTGGGTCTGTGACCGGAAATCCGGTGACGATGCCGCCCCGGCGCACCACCACCGCCACCCCGAAGGTCTCCGCCACCAGGCGGCGGTTGCCCTGCTCGAAGACGCACAGCCCGGGATCGTTGCCGCCCACCCGGATGGCACGGTCGGCGGCCAGAGTCAGGGCCTCCAACAAATCTTCTGCCCGCCAGTCGGCGTGGTAGCTGGTGCGGCACTTGATGCAGGCGAAGGGCGCCTCAGCCCGGGCCAGGACCCCAACGCTATAGATGGGCGGCTCAATGGCCTCGGCATTGGTGGCCACCCGCAACGCCCAGCCGTTGCGCTGCGCTTGCAGCAGCCGCCCGGCAAAGTGGAGGCCGCCCAGGCGCCGGTCCTCCGGTTCCCCGCAAAAGATGTGCCGGAACCCATCCCGGCGGAACCATAGGTCCGATACCCGGTCGGCGATGCGAAAGCGCGGCAGGCGAGCGCCCAGCAGTTGCCCATCCAGGACGGCTTCCAGCCGGTCAACCACCGGTGCGCCAATGTCCTCCCGATCCAGCAGGGCTTCAAAGTCCCGCCGCTCCACATCCTCCTCGCCCCAGGTGCCGCAGAGATCCAGAACCGCTTCGTCAAAGGGGCTGAGGTCCGGCGGCAGCGGCGTGGGGTCCGGTGAGCCGGCCGTGCGGAGATCGAAGAAAGGGCCTTCCTCTAACTGCGGAATGTCCAGCTCCGCCGTTCCAAAGGGGGAGTCGAGGTCCAGTACCCGCCCGCACTCTTGCTCCACCGCCACGGCCGAAAGGGTGGATCGATCGTCCAGGATCACCACCAATTCCACCCGGTCCAACACGTCCAGCACCTCATAATCGCGGCCAACCCGCAGCCTTAGCCCCAATTGGTCCCGCTGCACCCGCCCGCTGCGGGTGATCGGGAAGGCCGTGCAACTGCGATCCAGACGAAACACCAGTTCCTCCGCCTGGGCTGGTATGCTGACGACCGGGAGCAGCGTCAGCAGGGTCAGGAGAAAGGGGGCGAAAGGCAGTCGCATGGGGGCTGTCCAGTCTGGGGCAGGAGGAGGGGCACAGAGCGTAGGCCCCCAAAGTGGCGACGCCACGGAGGGGATCATCCGAGCGACCACCAGAAAGCTACAGCAGGGGCACCGAAGTCCAGATCGATGTCCACTGCTGTAGAGCGCAGGGGCGACACCACATCAAACCGCTCAGCATGGCGATAGCATACCTCGCGGCTTCACGCCTGGGTGAGGATGCCCGGCTTGGTAGCCGGCCGAGACGGCGTCAGCACGGGTCCGGGACGGAGGCGGGCAGCCTCCACCGCGTTATTGCGGTCGCCAGAATGGGGGCATGGCTCGGACCAGGGCGGCAGCAGGGTAGACCTGGAGCCAGCGCCAAGTCAGCGTCGCGCACGAAAACCCGGGCCAGAGTCGCGCAGCGGTGTCGCTAGAGCACGTTTCGGCGAGATAGAGTCCGCGCCAGCCCCCCACTCCAAACTGGATGCCCCCACCCGCCCACCCATTGGTACGATACTGGCGTGGGTGGCCGGGTGGGGGCGCGGGGTGGTCA
>CAZCBM010000347.1:0-3309 GCA_964496805.1 uncultured Rhodospirillales bacterium
TGCCGCCGGCGGTGCAGCCACAGGCGCCGGTTCCGACCCCAACCGCTGTTATGCGCCCGGCCGATCCGGTGGCGCAGGTCAGAGAGGCCGCCAGTGGGGTTGGCCTGGATGAGGCCAACCCGTTCCGCATCCTGATCGACGCCGCCATCCAGGGCACCCGCATCACCCCGGCGGATTGGGACGCGGCCGAGCGCGCGGCCATGCTGGGCCGGCTGCTGCGAGAAATGCTGGAGGGCTACCGCCGCCTTCTGGATATCCGCAAATCCACCAAGTTCGCCCTGGGGATCGAGCGCACCACCTTTGATTTCGGCGGCAACAATGCCCTGAAGTATGGCGACAGCTACGCGGATATCATGCGCAACATCCTGGAGCCGGACCCCCGGGTGATGAAGCCCGCGGACATCAGCGCGCGGGAAGTCAGCGACGATCTGGTGGAGTTCGTCGGGCGCCTGATCCAATCGGTCTATCAAATGAAGGGCCTCGCCTCTCAGGTGCTGTCGGAACTGGATCCCGCGCAGATCGAAAAGGACTTGGCCGCCGCCAACAGCGACGCCGGCTGGTTTAGCCCCCGCAAAAAGACCTGGGAAGCCTATCGGGAGAAGTTCGATCAGCTTCAGGAGATGATCGACTTCGCTGATGATCTGAAGAATGTTATGGAGGGCGGCGAAGCGCACGACCTGGGGCGCGGGGAATGAGTCCCGCCGCACCCTATGGCTGTCTTTTCGCCCCCGATTGCACCACCGTCACCAAGGGATCCGTTTCCCAATGACCACTGACAGCCGGGTCGCCTGGACCGTTGGAACGCTGATCTCCAGTCAGCATTTTCAACAGCAGGACCGCCATACTGCCCACCTGATCCGGCGCCTGGCGGCGGCAACCCCTTATCTGTGGGGCTTTTCCGACCTGGTCCTGGATGAAGGGCTGATGCGCACGGGCTCCGTGGGATTGGTCAGCGCCAAAGGGCTGACTGCCGACGGTCTGCCCTTCGACATCCCGGCAGAAACCCCGGTCCCGGCGCTCTCGGTGGCCGGCGCGAAGAACCAGATCGTCTATCTGACGTTTCCCGACCTCCGCCCCGGTGCGGCTGATATCGGGGAGATGGTGGGAGAAGACGGGGAAGGGGACCTGGCCGAGCAGTTGGCCGGCGTGTTCGATGCCGAGGACGGTGACGAGGGAGCCACCAAAGGCGCCGGCGTCCAGACCCGTTACGTCCAGAAGGCCCAAACGGTGCGAGACACGGTGGAGGCCTTCAGCGATCAAACCACGCAAATCAGCGTTGCCATCCCCCGCGCCCGCCTGACACTGGGGGAGAAGGGGTTGGACGGTGTGCAATCCCTGGGGGTGGTGCGCATCAAGGAGGTCACGCCAGATGGCGCGGCCGTTGTTGACCCAGAGTACATTGCCCCCAGCCTGAGCGTGGGCGCCGCCCCGCGGATCAAGCGCTACCTGTCGGATCTGGCCGGGGCGCTGGCGCAGCAATCCCAGTATTTGGCCCTGCTGCTGCAGGGTCGTGATCCCACCCAGGTGGGGGACACCACCCGCGACCAGTTGTTTCTGGCGTCCTGCACCCAGGCCCTGCGCACCTACACCCATTGGCGCAATCAGCCAGCCATCCATCCCTATGACCTGTTCCAGGCCTTGCTTAACACCACCGGCGACATGGCGCCGTATATCTTCCCCTCCCAGGTGCCGGGGCCGCCCCCCGCCTATGAGCAAGATGCGCTGACCCGATCCCTGCCGCCGCTGTTTGAGGAATTGTTGCGGGGTCTCAGCCGGGTGGATCAGACCCGGGCGCAGCGCCTGGATGTCCACCGATACGAACAGACCAGCTACTATTGGTCCACCTTGCCAGACAGCACCATGATCGCCGATTGCGGCTTCTATCTCACGGTCCGGCACAAAGGCGCGGTCAGCACGCTGCTGCAGCGCTTCCCCAGTTCCATCACCATCGGTGCCGGGGCGGAGGTGCAGAAGCTGGTGGGGCACTATCGCGGCGTGGAAGTTGAGCCGATCACAACCCCCGCCGCGCTGCCGGTGCGCAGCGACTGGGCCTGCTTCAAGCTGCTGCGGGAAAGCGGGTCCCGCGATGCCGAGGCCCGGCGGCGCCTGCGGGAGCAGTGGCAATTGATGGCCGCGGGGGAATCGAGCTTTGGTATCCACATCGCCGGCGCCGAGCGGAATTTTGAAGCTCCGCTGGAGATGGAATTGTATGCCATCCGCGGTGAGGTAACGCCGGAGTAATCTCGGCCGGACAGGTCGGCAGAACGCAAGAGGGCACGCTGATGGGCGGGAATGACGACGAGACCCGGATCGAGGACTTCTTCGGCCCCACGCCGGGCGGCGGTGGCCGGGCTCCGGCGCCTCCGCCCCCCTCCGGCGCCCCTGCCCCCCCGCCGCCAAGCGGCGGTGGTGGAGGCGGCCGGGATCCCTTTGCCAGCGGTCCCGCAGCACCGCCACCGCCTGGACGCCCCCCTGCTGGGCCCCCGGCGGCCCAGGTGCCCGCAGCACAGGCCGCGGCCCTGCGGGATGAGGAAATGGACGATGTCCTCAAACGCGGCGGCGATAATCCCATGGTCACCTGCGCGCTGCCGCTGGTGGACCTTGCCCGCGCGCTCAGCACTCAGTTCTCCCTGAGCGACATCCAAACCCTGCGCACCCGCCTGCTGGATGCCCACGAGACCTATATCCGGCAACTGCGGGAGGTGGACTACGGCGAAGACACCTACCACCTGGCCAGCTTCATGATCTGTGCCTTTGTGGATGAGTTGCTGTCCAACTCCCGCTGGGGCATCGACGCTTGGTCCGGGGACGGGCTGTGCATGGCCGTGTTTGAAATCCCCAATGGCGGGGCGCAGTTCTTCGACATTGTGGAGGAGGCCAAGGCCCGGGGGCAGAAGGGCCTTCAGCTGCTGGAACTGGCCCATGTGCTGTTGCAGTTGGGCTTTAAAGGTAAGCTCTATCGAGCCGTTGATGGGGACCGGCTGACCGCTGTGCGCGATCAGGTAGCGGCCGCCGTGGTCCCCCGCCACACCCAGGCCGAAAAACCGCTGCTCAGCGTGCGGTGGGAGGGCTTGAACATCGGCCTCAACCGCTTTCGCCGCCGGGTGCCGCTGTGGGTGGCACCGGCGATCATGGCGGGTCTGGTGTTGGCCACCTACACGGGCCTGCATGTGGCCTTGGCCCGGGACATCGATGTCGCCGCGCAAGAGGTGGCCCTGCTGATCCCGGATCAGCGTGTGGGCATCCTGCGCCCGGAATATATCGCAACCCCGGCCCCAACACCCACACCAACGCCAACCCCGACGGCAA
>CAZCBM010000348.1:0-3307 GCA_964496805.1 uncultured Rhodospirillales bacterium
TGCAGATCGTTTGCGGTCGCCATCCCGTGGTGGAGGCCGCCGCCGGCCCTGGCGCACCGCCCTTTGTGGCCAATGACTGCCATCTGTCCGCTGATCAGACCTTGTGGTTGCTCACCGGCCCCAACATGGCCGGCAAATCCACCTTTCTGCGGCAGACCGCCCTGATTGTCGTGCTGGCGCAAATCGGCAGTTTCGTCCCTGCCACGAGCGCCCGCATCGGGGTGGTGGACCGGCTCTATTCCCGCGTCGGGGCCGCGGACGATCTGGCCCGCGGGCGCTCCACGTTCATGGTGGAGATGGTGGAGACAGCCACCATCCTGAACCGCGCCTCGGAACGCTCCCTGGTGATCCTGGATGAGATCGGTCGCGGGACCGCCACCTTCGACGGCCTGTCCATCGCCTGGGCCTGTGTGGAGCATCTGCACGACCGGCTTGGCTGCCGCTGCCTGTTCGCGACCCATTATCACGAGTTGACGCAACTGGCGCGGCGCCTGGAGCGGCTGTCCCCGCGCACCATGGCGATCACGGAGCATAAGGGGGACTTGGTGTTCCTGCATCAGGTGCTGGAGGGCACGGCCGACCGCAGTTATGGCATCCACGTGGCGCGGCTGGCGGGGCTGCCGGGGCCGGTGGTCAAACGGGCCGGGCAGGTGCTGGAAAGCCTGGAGAAAAGCGCCAAGCCGGGCTCCGCTGCGGAACTGCTGGGTGATCTGCCCCTGTTTGCCGCCTGGCTGGAGACCCCACCGCCGCCGCCTGATCCCGACCCGGCCCCGACCCCGACCGCGCCCGACGACCCCCTGCGGCAACGCCTGGCGGCCATCGACCCCGACCAATTGAGCCCCCGCGAGGCGCTGGACCTGTTGTACGCCCTGAAGCGAGAGACCTGATGAAAGCCACCCGCGAAATCGTCCTGGATACCGAAACCACCGGCCGCGAAGTCAGTGACGGGGAACGGCTGGTGGAGATCGGCTGTGTTGAGTTGCTGGGTCACCTGCCCACCGGCCGCACGTGGCACGCCTATATCGATCCGGAGCATCCGGTCAGTGAAGGGGCGTTTGCTGTCCACGGCCTATCCAACCAATTTCTGTCCAATCACCCGGTCTTCGCAGAGCTCGCCGAGTCCTTCCTGGACTTCATCGGCGATGCGCCGTTGGTGATCCATAATGCCCCCTTCGACATGGGTTTTCTGAATATGGAGCTGGCACGCCTGGGTCTGCCGGAGATTCCCATGCGTCAGGCCGTGGATACCCTGATGATGGCCCGGCGCAAGTTCCCTGGCTCGCCGGCCTCCCTGGATGCGCTGTGCAAGCGCTTCAACGTGGATGCCAGTGAGCGCACCCTGCACGGCGCCCGGTTGGATGCCGAGTTGCTGGCCGACGTCTATCTTGAGTTGGTGGGGGGGCGCCAGCCGGGGCTGACGCTGGTGGTGGGGCAGGCAGCCCCGGTACACCATGAGGGTGAAAGCCCGGCGCCCGCCCGACGCTACCAGCGGACCCCAAGGGTGAGCGCCCCCAGCGAGGCGGAAACGGCCCGCCATGACGCGATGCTGGACACCCTCAAGGACCCCATCTGGCGCCGGCACACCCCCTGAAGCGCTTGGATACTGCCGGACCCCTTTGCGCGGCAAAGGAGTCACCGCCGGCCCGCTCCCCCTTCCGGCCACTCACGGGAGTATGATCGCAAGGGGTGGCCGGCCAAAGGTACGCCAGGAGGGGGAGCGGGCCGCGCCAGACTGATCGGAAAAGGCTCCAAAGCCTGTATCCCCTGCTGCAGGACACCGCCGATCCGACTTTGCGTGTTCGGGCCTCGCTCCATAGACGGCGTTGAGCGTTTATGCCGTAGCCGAAAGCGCAGCAGGCGGCAGCTGGATGGGGTGGCCGCCCCGGTCTGAACGGCAAGGGCGTAGGCACTCTTTTAACTGATAATCACATATTCCTTGGTCTTACCGGTGGGAACCGCGCCCTTGTCAGGCGTGCCCCCACCGCCCGGTCTCGATCCTTGCCAGGGAACGTTGTCTCCATGCTGTCAGCCCTGTTCGGCCGCCGCACCCATCCGGCCCTGCCTGCCCCCGCTACTGCCGCTCCCTCCACGCAAAGCGACAATCGCGACGCCACCCTGTTGGCCGCCATCGACGCGATCAAGCGGGGCGAGTACAGCAAGGTTGCCGCCAGCCCGGACCCCGTCCTGCGGGCCTTGGCAGACCTGGCGCAGCACACGCAGCAGACGGCCGGCGCCACCCTGCAAGGCGCTGTTCAGCAGTCGCTGCACAATATCGACGAGACCATGAAGGCCATCCAGATGTTCCACGACGCCAAGGAGGTGGGGGAACGCAATCAGACCATCGCTGCGGCAGCGGAGGAGTTGGCCATCACCGTTTCAGACATCGCCGCACGCTGCCAGGAAGCGTCCCACGATGCCCAAGCCAGCGTCAGTGCCGCCAATGAGGGCAGTGCCGTCTCCCTGCGGGCCGTGGATCAAATGCAGGGCATTGAGGCCACGGTGGAGAACACCAAGGGTCAGGTGCACCAACTCTCCCGCGCCTCTGAGGAAATTGGCGCGATCATTGGCCAGATCGAATCCATTGCCGGTCAGACCAACATGCTGGCGCTGAACGCCACCATCGAGGCTGCCCGGGCCGGCGAAGCCGGGCGCGGGTTTGCCATCGTGGCGCAGGAGGTCAAATCCTTGGCCCATCAGACGGCCACTGCAACCGAGGATATCCGGACCCGCATCGCCAGTTTGCAGGACGCCATGGCCCACATTGTCCAGTCCATGGACCAGTCCAGTGAAGCGGTCAAACAGGGGCGCGAGGTGATCAGCACCCTGGGCGACTCCATCAGTGGCGTGTCCGACCGGGCCGGAAGCACCCTGCACTACATCAATCAAATCACGGAAACACTGAGCCAACAGCGCACAGCGGCCCAGGACGTCTCCCGGGGGATTCAATCCATCTCCGACAACACTGGGTCCACGCAGCAGGCCCTGGAGACCCTGATTGCCACCATCGACCATGCCCGTGATGGGATCGTCGCTCAGGTCAATGGGCTGATGTCCCAGGATATTCCGAACAAGGTCATCCTGGCCGCCAAGATGGATCATGTGCTGTGGCGCAAGCGCTTGGCCGCCATGTTTGTTGGCAAGGAAACCCTCAACCCCAACGAACTGGCCGATCACCATTCCTGCCGTCTGGGCAAATGGTATGACAGCAAGCGCGGAGAGCCCATTGCCGCCCTGCCCAGTTTCGGGCGCCTGGAGGACCCGCACCGCCGGGTGCATGCCCACGGCATCGCCGCCGCCCGGGCATATG
>CAZCBM010000349.1:0-3305 GCA_964496805.1 uncultured Rhodospirillales bacterium
GCCAGGGCGTTGCCGCGGGCGACGTAGCGGCGATTGGCCTGGTCCCATTCCAGGGCCTCGTCCGCCTCAATCTCAAGCAGCCCATCACCGGCGCTGCCCAGGGAGGTGAAATCCTGAGCACGGGCACCAGGGCCCGCCACAAGCAGCAGGACCACCACAATAAAAAACGGCAGGCGCATGGCCCCACTCACCATCCTTCACCGGCCAGAACATCCGGGCTGAGCGTCAGTCTGACAGGCCCGGTGAACTCAATGCGTTGGCCCTCGTCATGGACCTTGAACCCATTGGAAACCAACTCGCCCAGAGGGCTGGAGGCCTCCGTCCGCTCCACAGACCAGACCAGCTTGCTGTCGGTGTCCACGTCTGCCCGCCGTACCCTCAGGGTCAGGCCATTGGAATGGGACAGGCTGACACCGCCGTCCAGCACCAATCTCTCCGCCAATTGATCCAGCGCACCGCTGGACGCTTCCAAGGCAACACGGGCATCCTGGGCCATGAACAAGCTGGCCCGGGGCAGTGCCATCTCCACCCTGTTCTCGTCAAGCTGCCGCGCCTCCGCCGCCTCGACCCGGACAGGTCGCAGCGCGTCATCGGTGCCGACGAACTCCGGGTTTTTCATGACCGAACTGGTACTGAGCCGACGCTGCCCATCACCGGCCTGGGCGATGTCAGGGTTCATGGCCGGCCAACTGAGCAACGCAATCAGCAGGGCGAGGCACACGGCCGGCAGGACCCAGCGCAGCAGTTGGACAACGGCCGTATGCCGGGCCACGCCGCGGGCACTGGGCCGACGCGGCGGGCGGGAGGGCTTGGCAACGGGGCCGCCGATGGGGGATGCTGCGGATGCATTCATGCCTTAGGCTTTATCAGACAGGGGACCGGTTTGGCAGGGGTTTTTGCAGCACTTGATGCAAGGTCAGCGGCTTGTGAAGGGTAACGGAGCGTCACCGTCGCCTGCCCCCGTGGGTCGGGTGAGGCGCCGGTGAGTGATTTGTTTGAGGTTCCCCCGCCGGTGGGCCCCCAAGTGGAGGTCTGGGCTGGTCGCGCGCTGGACATGGTGCTGGACTATATTGTGCCTGCCCATCTGTGCCCCTCTGGCCCCCCGGCGCCGGGGAGCCTGGCCCTGGTGCCGTTGGGCCGGGATGTGCTGGCCGGCGTGATCGTCGGCCCTGGCAGCCAATCGGTGCCGGCCGACAAGCTGCGCGCCGTGGAGGCGCTGAGTGACCTCCCACCCCTGAGCCCCAGCCATCTGGAGATGCTGCGCCGGGCGGCTGCCTACACGCTCATCCCCCGCGGGCAGATGGCCCGCATGGCGGTGCCGCTGGCGGCGGCGTTGATCCCCCCTAAACCGGTGACCCTGTTTGCCGCTGTTGAGGGGGCGGACGCCTTGCCACTGCGGTGGACGCCGGCGCGGCGTGCTGTGTTGGCCGTGGCGCAGGAACAGGGGCCGATGGAACGATCCCCCCTGGCCAGGGCCGCTGGTGTAGGGCCGGCCGTGGTCAGTGGCCTGATCGACGCGGGCGCCCTGGAGCCACGCCCAACGGTAGTGGATTGGCAGCCTCCCCGCCCCGACCCAGAGGCGCGGCCTGTGCGATTGAGCGCCGATCAGGCCCGTGGCGCGGATCATCTGGCCAGCGATGTGGAGGCGCAGGCCTTTCGGCCAGTGTTGCTGGATGGGGTCACCGGCTCCGGCAAGACGGAAGTCTACTTCGAAGCCCTGGCCCAGGCCCTGCGGGTGGGCGGGCAGGCGCTGGTGTTGCTGCCGGAAATCGCCCTCACCCCGCAATGGCTGACGCGGTTTGAACAGCGCTTCGGCTGCCCCCCGGTGAGTTGGCATTCCGGCCTGACCAAGGCCCAGCGGATCGCCCATTATCGTGCCATCGCCAGCGGTCGGGCCCGGGTGGTGGTGGGCGCTCGCTCGGCCCTGTTTTTGCCCTTGCCGCGTCTGGCGCTGGTGATTGTCGATGAGGAACACGACAGCACCTTCAAGCAGGAGGATGGTGCCCACTACCATGCCCGTGACTTGGCGGTGCTGCGGGCCAGCCTGGTGCCCTGTCCGGTGGTTCTGGCCTCGGCCACGCCATCGCTGGAGAGTGAGCGCAACGTCCGCCTTGGCCGCTATCAGCGCGTGCCTTTGCCCGGGCGCTTTGGTGCTGCGGGGTTGCCGCAGATCTCCGCCATCGATCTGCGGCTGACGCCGCCCCCGCGGGACGGTTGGCTGGCGCCGCCCCTGGTCACCGCCCTGCGGCAGACCCTGGCCGCCGGGCAGCAGGCGCTGGTGTTCCTCAACCGCCGTGGCTTCGCGCCGCTGACCCTGTGCCGGGCCTGCGGGGAGCGCATCCGTTGCCATCAATGTTCCAGTTGGATGGTGGAACACCGTTTGCGACGCCAATTGATGTGCCACACCTGTGGCTATCGCACGCCCATCCCGGAACTTTGCCCCAGTTGCAACGCCCCCGACAGCCTTGTGGCCTGCGGGCCGGGGGTGGAGCGTATCGAGGCGGAACTTGCGGCCCATCTGCCGGATGCGCGGCGGCTGATCCTGTCCAGCGATTTTGCCCCCTCCGCTGCCCAGATGCACGCCATGATTGATGCCGTGGCTCAGCATCAGGTGGATCTGGTGATCGGTACCCAGATCATCGCCAAGGGGCACAACTTTCCCAATCTGACCCTGGTGGGGGTGGTGGACGCGGACCTGTCCTTGGGGGGAGGGGACCTGCGCGCGGCAGAGCGGACGTTCCAGGTGCTGTATCAGGTGGCGGGGCGAGCCGGCCGGGGCGATGCCCCTGGACGGGTGCTGATCCAAACCCGTCAGCCGGAGCATCCGGTCATGGCCGCCCTGCTCAGCGGCGATCGGGAGAGTTTTTATCGCGAGGAACTGGCCCAGCGGGAGGCCGCGGGCATGCCTCCTTATGGGCGCATGGTGGCGCTGATTTGCAGTGCCAAGGATCCGGCGGCCCTGGATATGGCCACCACCCATCTGGCACGGGCAGCGCCCTCGGCCCCGGAGGTGCTGGTTCTGGGACCGGCTGAGCCGCCCCTTGCCCTGGTCCGCGGCCAGCATCGCCGCCGGTTTCTTGTGATCGCCCCGCGGGCCATCCCTGTGCAGTCCCTGGTGCGGGACTGGCTGGGGCGCGTGCGGCTGCCCTCCTCCGTGCGCGTGTCTGTGGATGTGGACCCGGTGAGCTTCCTGTGATGGCCCGGTGGCACGCGTCTCTTGCTGTCGGGTCCCTGCTTCCTGTTGACGCGCAGGGGCCAAGGGTGATCATGTCGCGCAGGATTGTTGCGCCGCTTTGCCCGGCCGG
>CAZCBM010000350.1:0-3287 GCA_964496805.1 uncultured Rhodospirillales bacterium
GCCGGGCGGCCGACATAGCGGGGGCGATGATTGGGCATATCCAGTTCGGTCAGGACCCGCTCAATCCGGCGATCCACAAAGGTCCAGGCCCCGCCATTCTCTGGCTCCTCCTGACACCAGATCACCTCCGCCTTGGGGTATTTGGCCAGTTCTTTGGCCAAGGAGCGGGACGGGAACGGGTAGATCTGCTCCAAGCGCAAGATGGTGACATTCTCAATCCCGCGCTTGTCCCGCTCCTCCGCCAAATCATAGTAGACCTTGCCGGTGCACAGCACGACACGCTTCATGTTGGCACCCTGGGCCAAGTCCCGATCCTCATAGAGCACCCGGTGGAAGCTCTGATCGCCGGCAAACATTTCGATGGGGGAGACGCAGGCCTTGTGGCGTAACAGACTCTTGGGCGTCATCAGCACAAGCGGCTTGCGGAATTCCCGATGCACTTGGCGGCGCAAGATATGGAAATAGTTGGCCGGCGTAGTGCAGTAGGCCACCTGCATATTGTCTTCAGCACAAAGTTGGAGATAGCGCTCGGGCCTGGCAGAACTGTGCTCCGGCCCCTGCCCTTCATAACCGTGGGGCAGCAGCATGGTCAGGCCATTCATGCGCAGCCATTTGCTTTCCCCTGAGGCAATGAACTGGTCGATCAATACTTGGGCGCCATTGGCGAAGTCGCCGAACTGTGCTTCCCACATGATCAACGCGCGGGGCTCTGCCGAGGCATAGCCATACTCAAAGCCCAGCACCGCGGCCTCTGACAGCGGGCTGTCGATCACCTCATACGGGGCCTGATCATCGCTGATGTGGTTGAGCGGCAGGTATTTTTCCGCCGTCTTCTGATCATAGAGCACGGAGTGTCGCTGGCTGAAGGTGCCCCGCCCACAATCCTGCCCGGACAGGCGCACCGGGAAGCCTTCGTGCAACAGGGTGCCGAACGCCAGCGCCTCCGCTGTCGCCCAATCAAAGCCCTTGCCCGTCTCAAACATCTGTTCCTTGGCGGCGAACAGGCGCTTGAGTTTGGAGTTCAGGTTGAACCCCTCCGGCACATGGGTCAGGGCCCGGCCCACCTTGCGCAGCGTGTCGACAGAGGTGCCGGTGCGGCCTCGACGGTCCCCCGGCGGAGCGATGGTGAAGCCGGCCCATTTGCCCTCCAGCCAGTCGGCCTTGTTTGGCTTGTAATTCTTGGCCTGCTCGAAGGTTTCATTCAGCCTGGCCTGGAAGGCATCCCGGATGCGATCCCCCTCGCCCTCGGTGATGACTTTCTGCTCCTCCAGGGATTGGGCATAGAGCGCGCGGGTGGAGGGATGCTGGCCGATGGCATCATACATCAGCGGCTGGGTGAACTTCGGCTCGTCGCCTTCATTGTGGCCAAAACGGCGATAGCAGACGATGTCCACCACAACGTCTTTGCCGAATTGCTGGCGGTACTCGATGGCAATCCGGGCCACGTGGACCACAGCCTCCGGGTCGTCACCGTTCACGTGGAAGATCGGCACCTGCAGCATCAGGGCGACATCGGTGGGGTGGGGACCGCTGCGGCTATCGGATGGGGCCGTGGTGAAGCCGATCTGGTTGTTGACGATCATGTGGATCGTCCCACCGGTGCGGTAGCCCTTGAGTTCCGACAGGGCCAGCGTCTCGGCCACCAACCCCTGGCCCGCGAACGCGGCATCACCGTGCAGCAGGATCCCCAGCACCTGCTTGCGCTCCGTATCCCCCAGTTGGATCATTTTGGCGCGGACCTTCCCCAGCACCACGGGGTTCACCGCCTCCAAATGGCTGGGGTTGGGGGTCAGGGACAGGTGGACGGTGTTGCCGTCGAACTCACGGTCGCTGCTGGTCCCCAGGTGATATTTGACGTCACCACTGCCCTGGACATCGTCCGGGTTGCTGGGCACGCCCTGAAACTCGCTGAACATTTTGATGTAGGGCTTGCCCATCACGTTGGTCAGCACGTTCAGGCGGCCACGGTGGGGCATGCCCACCACCACTTCCTTCACCCCCAACTGGCTGCCGCGCTTGAGGATTTGCTCCATGGCCGGCACCAGGGCTTCGCCGCCATCCAGGCCAAAGCGCTTAGTGCCCGGATACTTGACGTGCAGGAAGTTCTCAAACCCCTCAGCCTCGGTCAGGCGCTCAAGGATGGCGCGCTTGCCGTTGGTGGTGAACTCTGTCTCGTTCTCGATGTTTTCGATGCGCTGCTGGATCCAGCTCTTCTGGACCGGGTCCTGAATGTGGATGAACTCCACCCCCACATGACCGCAGTAAGTCTTGCGCAGGCGCTGGATGATCTGACGCAGGGTCGGCCGCTCAAATCCCAGGACGTTGTCCAGAAAGATGGTTTTGTCCAGGTCCGCATCGGTGAACCCGTGATTGCGGTGGTCCAACTCCTCATGCAGGTCGCCCCCCTTCAGGCCCAAGGGGTCCAGCTTGGCCTCCAGATGGCCACGGGCGCGAAAGGCGCGGATCAGTTGCAGGGCGTGGATACTGTCCAGTGCCGCTTCGCGCAGTTGTTCGGCCGGCAGGGCGGCGGCCGCCCGCGAGGGCGTGGGCAGCGGTGCAACCTGCACCGCGCCATTGCCATTGGTCGCCGGTGCGGCGGGGCTGTAGTCGTCTGCCACCGGCTCTTCGGGCTCACCCCAGGAGGCCCCGGTCAATTCCGTCAGAATATTGGCCTGATCATCGCCCAGGGCACGGAAGACCTCAACCCAACTGCTGTCCACATGGGCCGGGTTGTTCAGATAGCGGATATACAGGTCGGCGAGGTAGTCGGCATTCACACCGTGGAAGGCCGTCAGGTCAGTGGCTTGCATGGGGGATGGGGCTCCGCGGGGGCAACGGGTCGGGCTCAACAGGGGCTCGGATCAGGGGACCGGCCAACACGCCCTTCAACCAGGGGCGCGACGCGGGCCCCCCTCTCCATCAGTCATGGTGTATAAGCGCGCTGGCGCTCACAAACAACAAACAGGGGCGGGATCAGGGGGGTATTGCACCGGGGTGTGACGAAAACACCGTCAGTCTGCCTCAGAGGTGAGCAGGATCAGGTGCGGACACAAGGGGCCAATGGGCTGAAGACCGCAGGAGAACAGCCTTGCCTGCCCGCCGGTGGCCCAATCCTTCGGCACGGGGCGATAGGGTGGGGCCACCACCTGTAAACGCGCCGCCGGCGACCGCCAGAGCGGTTGCTCCAGTTGGGCCACCGAAGCGCCCCCCCGGCGGTGGCTGAGGCTCGGGCTGCGAAGCTTTTGCAGCCGCCGCGTTTGCTCGCCGGGCATACCCGGTTTCAAAAA
>CAZCBM010000351.1:0-3246 GCA_964496805.1 uncultured Rhodospirillales bacterium
GGGGTTTCGGGGCCTGCCCAACGGCGAGGGTGGCATTGTCCCCGCCCGGCTGTCCGCCTCACCCGTCCCAGAAATGTCGCTGCTTGACCAGCCGGAAGCAGGCCCCCAGGACCAGGGCGAAGTCCAACCCGTTGCCCAAGTCCAACGCTGCCGTAATCGCTGCACCAATTGGGACAGCAAACCCCGCTGTGAGCAGCGCACCGACAATGGCTCCCGCAACAGCTATGTCACCGACTCTACACCCTGCTACACCAGTGACTTCCAGGTGGGAACGTTGGAGGCCTGTGTGTCCGATCCCTTCGAGTTCTCCTATAACGGCAATGGCGGTGCCATCTGCCCTTGGGCCACGGACCTGAATACGGAGCGGTGGGTCTGGGACATTGTCGGCCCCAATGTTGGCTGCCCGCAGCCGATGCAGCCCATGACCTCCAACCTGCCCCAAATCATCAACGCTTTGGACCGGATGCATCCAGTCATCGGCGGCACTCATGCCGATGTGGGCCTGCTGTGGTCCCTGCGCATGATGAGCCCACGGACGGAATGGGTGAACTTCTTCTCCACCGCCAGCACCTGGCCCGGCGAGTGGGATGACCCGGAAACCCGCAAGATCATGATCCTGATCACCGATGGCGAGAATACCGCCCCCACGGACATCAATGGCTACTGGGGCACCTTCAACAACCCTGATCGCAACAATGTCGAAGTTTTGAACACGGAAACGCTGGACAATATGATGCTATCGGCCTGCGACCAGATCAAAGACGAATACGACATCGAACTGTTCACCGTGGCCATCGATATCACCAATGAGACGGCAATCGAGAAACTGCAGGAATGCGCCACCGATCATGATTATGCCTACAACATCACCACCAGCGAAATTGAGGTGACGCTGAGGCATATCTTCCGGGAACCCGCTCGCTTAACCCGCTGACGGCGCGGGGTTTTGGCGGAGTTCTTCGACGCTCTGATCCATCCCGCTCCCGCATCTCGCAGAAGAAAAACCGACAAAGGCGGTCCAGATTGGGCCGCCTTTTTTACCGCCTGTTCGCTGTTGGCTCGTACTGTCATGCAAGCGCGCCCCCACTGAAGAGCTTGCCGATCATGTCAAACAGCACCACTCAGAAGACCGCCCGCCAGGTGGAAACCATCAGCCTGGACATGGTTGACTTGGCCGGTGACCTGGACGCCCTCACCGCTTCCTTCGCCGATCAGGTGGAAAGCTCCCGCCAGTTGCACAGCCATGCCGAAGCGGTCGCCGCCCGCTCCGCCGAAATCACCCGCATTGGGGCAGAGGCCGATCAGAGTGCCCAGCAGGCAGGGCAGATGGTTGGCCACTCCGCCAGCCTCGTGCGCGGATCGGTGGAGAACATCGTCACGCTGGGTCAGGAGATGGGCACCATCAACACTGGCCTGGGGGAATTGGATACCACTTTGACCCAGGTGGCGCGATCCGCAGCCGCCATTGATGCCATTGCCCGCACCACCAACCTCCTGGCCATCAACGCGGCGGTGGAGGCCATGCATGCCGGCGACGCCGGGCGAGGCTTTGCCGTGGTGGCGGGGGAGGTGAAGACCCTGGCCGAGAAGACCAGCAAGGCTACAACCGAGATCCACGCCACCCTGAAGGCCCTCAGTGAGCAGGCCAAGGCCCTGATCACCCGCGGGACCGCGGGCGCAGATCTGGCCGTCAAGGTGCAAGAAGCAGGCAGCCATCTGGGCCAGACCATGGACGACCTGGAGGCCACCGTGGCGCAGGTTGTCCAAAGCAACCACCGCATTGCCCAGGCCGCCAGCGACATCGACACCCGGGCGGCGGAACTCAACACCCATGCCGCCGCGGTGGCAGGGGCCATCCGCGACATCGAACCCCGGCTGGAGACCGGTCGCGGGCGGGTGGCGAAGACCTCCCGGACGCTGGAAGACTTGGTGGAATTGCTGGCCAGTGATGGCGACAACAGTTGCGATGCCCCCTACATCGCGCGGGTTCAAAAGGTTGCCGCGCGCGTCTCCGGCCTGTTTGAGCAGGCCATTGCGGAGAGGCGCATCACGCAGAAGGCCCTGTTCACCTTTGATTATACGCCCATCCCCGGCACCGACCCTCAGCAGGTGATGACGCCCTTCACCAACCTGACCGATGCCTTGCTGGTGGAGCTTCAAGAACAGGTTTTGGCCAAGACGCCTGGGGCGGTTTTTTGTGCGGCAGTGGATATCAACGGCTATCTGCCCACCCACAATCTGAAGTTCAGCCAGCCCCAGGGGGACGATCCCACCTGGAACAACGCCAACTGCCGCAACCGGCGTATCTTTGATGACAAGGTGGGCTTGGCGGCTGGCCGCAACACCAAGCCCTTTAAGCTGCAAGTCTATCGCCGGGACATGGGCGGCGGGCAGTTTGTGATGATGAAGGATGTCTCCGCCCCCATCATCGTCCATGGCCGTCATTGGGGCGGTGTTCGGTTGGCGTATCGCAATCGCTGATCCCCGCCGCCAGATGAAGCGCTCGCCGAGGCCCGCCTCGCTGCGCCCTTGTGACTGGCGCGACCCCAAATCGGCGTCCCTGCTATAGCCCTTTGCGGGCCGGCCCAGACTGATCGGAAAGGGCTCTCCCCCCCAAGCTGCGACCCAGTGTCTGAGCGGCTGGTTGGCCCCTTCGTTGGGGGGACGGCCCGGGCTAGGCTCCACGTCATGTTGAGCGATGCCCTGATCCAGAAATATGACCGCGCGGTCCCCCGCTACACCAGCTATCCCACCGCGCCCCATTTCTCCGCTGCCGTGGATGCCTCCACTGTGGGCGGTTGGCTACGCCAGACCGCAGATCATGCGGACAGCCTCAGCCTCTATGTTCATGTCCCCTTCTGTCGGCAGCTCTGCCACTATTGCGGATGCCTGACCCGGGTCACCCATAAGGATGGCCCAATCCACACCTACATGACCCTGCTGCATCGGGAACTGGACTTGGTGCTGGCGGCCATGGGTCCGCGGCGTCCGCGGGTCCGGCACATCCATTTCGGCGGCGGCACCCCCAGCCTGGTGGCGGGGCGCGACCTGCTGGTGCTGATGGATCGCTTGCAGGATGCCTTCCCAGTGGCGGCGGATGCCGAGATCGCCATGGAGATCGATCCGCGCACCCTGGGGCGGGATCAGGCGCAGATCCTGGCCCTGGCCGGCATCAACCGCGTCAGCCTGGGCGTGCAGGACCTGGACCCGGAGGTGCAGGCCGCCATGGGCCGCATTCAATCCGCA
>CAZCBM010000352.1:0-3228 GCA_964496805.1 uncultured Rhodospirillales bacterium
GGGCAGGCCACTGCCCGCGGCCTGGTCCACCGCGGCCCAGTGCAGGGCCAATGCCTCACTGATTCGCAAGCCGCATCCATACAGCAGCAGGAACAGCGCCTGATCCCGCGCCCCTGTCCAGGCTTGGGTTGTGCCAGGTGCCTCGGCGGCAGCTTCCACCACGGCCATGGCCTGAGGATGGGACAAGGGCCGTGGCAAAGCCTTGGGCAATTTGGGTCGCCGAATCAGGTCCAGGACCGGGCAATGGGCCAGCCCCCGTCGATCCAGGAACCGCAGCAGGCTGGAGAGGCCAGACAGGTTCCGCGCCCGGGTGCTGGCGCCGGCCCCATCCTGCAACCGATGGGCCAGGGATGCCCGCACGTCCGCGAGGCTCAGGTGCGCCAGATCGGCGACGCTGGGAGCCCGACCCAGATGCCTAGCAAGCCACTGGAGAAACCCCTGCACATCCGTTGTGTAGGCCCGCACGGTGTTGGGGGAGAGCTGGCGCTCATGGGTCATCCAGTCCTGCCATTGCGTCAGCGCAGCGGCCAGATCCGGGGCGCAAACCCTGCTCAGGGGCTCAGGGGGCGAGGAAGCGGGCAAGGCAACGCTGGACGACACTGGCCAGGAACTCCACGGCATCGGTTGCCAAATCCGGCGCGAAGGCATCCGGATCCTTGCTGCCGAAGGCAAGCAGTCCCTGGAGTCGGGGCGGTGTACCGATGCTCAAGCGCATCAGCATCTGGGAGCGGATGATCCCAGCCCGCTCCCCAAACACGACCGGATCACCGGTGGTCTGGCTGCGGGCCTGAACCGGCGTCCCCTCGTTTAGGACAAGATCCAGGGTCCCTGACGGGACGATATGGATCTGCTCCGCCACCGGCAGCGGATAGCGGGCAGAAGCCTCAACCAGCAGGGCCACCAGGTCAACATCCAGGATCACGGCCAAATCACAACTGATCGCGGTAAGAAGGCGCGACAGGGTGGGGGCATCCATCAGGTGCAAGGCTGCCGCGTGGATACGCGCCTGGGTTTGCTCATTCTGGAAGCTCAGCGCCAGCATGTCCCGGCGCTGGGCCATCAGCTGTTCGGTTTGCGAGCGCAGGCGCTGCATCAAGCGCTGTTGGAAGTCGATGGTGCCGTCGGAGCGTTCCTTGCGGAAAACCCCCACCTGGGCCGCCATGATGTCCGGGTGCTGCGCCAGAAACTCCGGGTTGTCCGCCAGAAAGCGGCGCACCGTGCTGGCCGTCAGCGGACGCTCGGCCTGATGAGCGGGGGACGTGAGGTGAGACATGGCGCCAGGATTCCTGCGGGACGTCGAAACGATCTCGAGCATCCGCAGGGACCCTGACCGCGGGTCCACCATCCTACAGGATGGATTGCCCCGTCGCCTGCCAGTCCGCCACGAACGCTGCCAACCCCTTGTCTGTCAGAGGATGTTTAAAGAGCTGTTGAATGACGCTGGGCGGCATGGTGCTGACATGGGCGCCCAACCGGGCCGCCTGCAGCAGGTGGTGGGGGTGACGGATGGAGGCCACCAGCACCTCCGTATTCAGCAGCGGATAATTGGCGTAGATCTCCACGATATCGGCGATCAGATCCATGCCGTCGTGGCCAATATCGTCCAGGCGGCCCACAAAGGGCGAAACAAAGGTGGCGCCGGCCTTGGCGGCCAGCAGCGCCTGGGGGGCGGAGAAGCACAGGGTCACGTTGACTTGGGTACCGCGGCCGGTGAGGTGCTTGCAGACCCGCAACCCGGCCGGCGTCAGCGGCACCTTCACCGCAACGTTGGGCGCCAGTTCTGCCAGCTTGAGGCCCTCCTGCAACATCGTCTCATAATCGGTGGCCGCGACCTCCGCACTGACCGGCCCGTCCACCACCGCGCAGATGCGCGGGATGAGGTCCAGCATGCTCTCTCCTGATTTGGCGATCAGGGAGGGGTTGGTGGTGACACCGTCCAGCAGGCCGGTCTCGGCCAGCTCGGCGATGGCATCGAAATCGGCGGTGTCGACGAAGAATTTCATGGATCAGGTCCCGTGACGGTCTGGAGGAGGCATTGGCGCCCCTTTCACCGCGCCTTGCCCCTGACGTCAAGGACCTGCGCTCAGCCCCTGGTGCGCTGGCCCGATGGCGCTATAGTGGCGGCGGTATTGTGACGGCAGGGTGGCCTGCCGAGCGGGGGCGCATGACACGGTTTCAGGGTTTTCGGCAACACCGGGGGGCAACGGCCCTGACCTATGGGCTGTTGATCGGCCTTGTGGCGTTAGGTGCGCTCAGCGCGGTCACCCGCATCGGAGAGAGCATCGTCAGCCTGTTCACCACTGCCGCCAGCGGCATGGAAAAGGGACTACGGCCGGCAGACGGAACCGACCAGCCGCCACCACCAGGGGGACCGCTGGGCAGCGGTGCCAGTTGCCTTGCCATCCTCAATGCGGGGACAAGCCAGGGGGACGGTCTCTATCGCCTGGACCCTGACGGGTCCGGGGGCGCTGCCCCCTTTGATGCCTGGTGCGACATGAGCCGCGATGGCGGCGGCTGGACCTTGGCGCTGCGCACGGCGGCCAGCGGTTCCACCTTTGTGTATCATTCGCCCCTATGGACCAATGACGCGACCCTGGGCAGCGGCCCCCCGGACCCCCAGGGCAGCGGGGATGCCAAGTACCCTGCCTTCGGTCACCTCACGGCCAGCCGCATCCGGGGATGCCTTGCCAACGTGACCACCGGTGTTGAGGGCTGCCGAGACTACCCGCTGCCCGGCAGCATGACCCTGACCGCGCTGTTCCGCGACTCATCCCCCAACAGCGTCTTTTTCACCGAAAGCACGCCGGAGAGCTGGATCACCATGTGGGGCCAATCCACCAGCGTGGTCACCACCTATGCCAATGGCCAAGTCGTGAGGGACTTTGTGGGGATCAACCAGGATGACACCGCCACCTCCTGGGATGCCAAGGTGCGCTTTGGGCTGATGGTGGACAACTCCTTCAACATCAACGCCGCCAACGATGGCATCGGCTTTGGCGCGTCGGAGGCCTACAGCAGTGCCGCCGACTATGATGGGGCAGACCCGCCCACCGCGGTGGGGGCTGGCCTGACGGAATGCTGCACGGTCGATGGCGGCGGTGGAGGCTATGCGGTAAATACCCGGATTGAGACCAAAGGCACCCTCTGGGTCCGCTGAGGACTAAGGCGACAGCTTAGGGCGCGTCACACCTCCCTTGACCACCCCACGCCCCACCCGGCCACCCACGG
>CAZCBM010000353.1:0-3216 GCA_964496805.1 uncultured Rhodospirillales bacterium
ATCGCCGCGCGGCGGCGCCGCTGTCGTCGCAGGCGCCACGCCAGGATGCCTACCCCCAGGACGAGGCCCACCGCCAGTCCCGCCAGCATGGTGCCCGGGGTCTTGAAACTGAACCCTGCCCCCTGAGAGAGGGCGATATCCACCGCAATCAATACCACCCCCAGGGCGGTGTAGAGCTTGAAACGGCGGTCACTCCGCTCGCCCGTCTCCAACTCATATTGCTCATCGGCCAAGCGCGCCAAACGATGCATGGCCCAGCGAGGGCGCCAGCTGACGATCTCATCGCACCAGTCTGCCAGGCGCTGACGCTCATCCTCGGGCAATGACCGTACCAGGTCGGCAAGCTGGCGCAGCAGTCCAGGGCCCCGGTCCCAGCCCACCGCGCAGGCAGTCAGCCCCGCCAAACGCAACGCCATATCGGGCAACAGGGCCATGGCGGTGGGCAGGTCTCCCGCCTCAATTCCCCGCTCAAGGGTGGGCTCCAGTTCCTCGAGCCGGGCGCGCAGGGTGTCGATGGCGGCCTGCTCCTGCGGCCGATCCGGGCTCTGCCCCAAAACCATGCCGGCACGGCGGCGGACATGGGCCGCCTGCACAGCCAGGGCGGCCTCGATAACCGGGTGAATCAGCGGGTCCGACATGCTATATCCCCTGCTGGTTTTGGTGACGGCCGCGCGCTGTCGCGCCGAACGCTGACAGTGTGGTCGCTAGAGCCCTTTGCGCGGCAAAGGAGTCAGCGCCGACCCGCTCCCCCTCCTGGCGGACCTTTCGCCGGCCACCCCTTGCGATCATACGCCCATGGGTTGCCGGAAGGGGGAGTGGGCCGGGCCAGACTGATCCGAAAATGCTCTAGTCGCAGACAGTTTGCATGAATTCCTCAGAAATTACGACCAAATCAAGGCAGCCCCTCCCGGATGCCGCCCCTGAAATCCCATCCCCCGGCCTCTCCCCTCCACCAAGCCCGATCCAGGTGGTCTCCACCCCTGAGGATCCCGTGGCTCCCCTGCCCCGCATGAGCACACCGGGGCGCCGGCTGAAGGCGTGGCTGGGTAGTCTGTTCATCGATCATGCCTTTGTCCGGCTGATCTACCTGAACCGGCATCAGGTCCTGCCCGGGGTCTGGCGCTGTGCCCAACCCCTGCCCCACCAGCTCCGGGCCTTTGCCCGTCAAGGGGGAAAGACCGTCATCAATCTGCGCGGCCGGCGCAACGACGGCTCCTATGGGCTTGAGGTGGAGGCCTGTCGCAAAGCGGGCCTGACCCTGATCAACCTAAAACTCAAAAGCCGCGCTGCGCCAGAAAAGGCGGAACTGGCGGCCGTGCGGGAGGTCCTGGCAACGGCACAGACGCCCATCCTGTTCCATTGCAAATCCGGTGCCGACAGGGCGGGCTTGATGGCGGCCCTGACCCTGATCCACCTGGGTCAGCGCCCCGTGCAGGAGGCCGCCGGTCAACTGCACTGGCGCTTTGGACACCTCCAGCACTCCCCCGCCGGCATTCTGGACGACTTCTTTGCCCGCTATCTGGAGGCCCATGCCCACAGCGGCATCAGTTTTGATGACTGGGTTGCTGGCCCCTACGACCGGAAAGCCAGCCAGCGGGCCTTCTACGCCGCCCGGCGCGATCGCGGGCTTGGCAAATGGCTCTATGATCGCGTCCTGCGCCGGGAATGACGCAGCGGGACCAAGGCGCCGCAGGGATGAGCCACCCCGGTGAGGGGGCCCAGCGCATCCTGGCGCACCGGCAGACCCACCCGGGCCGCCAAGGCCCAGGCCAACGCCGTATGTGTCCCGATGACGGGGCGGGCGATATCCCGACTAAGCTGCGCCACAAACGGCCCCAGGAGGGGGACCGTGTTGCCGGCCACCAGCACGGCCTGCGCCTCGCTGTCCGCCGCGCGATGCACATTGGCCGCCACGGCCTGCTCGGTGGGCCCTGCCTCGGACGAGACCCCCGGCCCCGTCGCCAACCGGCTTTCCGGTGACCCAGATAGGTCGCTGCCCTCTGCCTCGGCCAGGTCGGCCAGGTCGGCCAGGGTGGAGCCATGGACAATCTGGTACCCCGCCGCCGTCATGAAGCCGGCCCATCGCCGAAGTGCCTGCGAGGACAAATCCGTGCCAGCCAGGGCAAGACGGTTAATCCCAAGAGCGTTTGCCGCCTCCACCAGCGCCAGGGGTTCGGTCTCAACCGGCGTTCCCAACGCGGCCTGGGTCAGGCGGACCCGCTTCGCCTGCGCACCCAGAACCGCAGCCCGCCCAATCCGTGAGGGTGAATACCCAGCAGCCAACCCCACCAGTCCGATCGCCGCACAACCACACCCCGCCAGCAGCGTTGCACTCATCTCAAGGCTGGGGATCGGTGGCGCCGGCTGTGGCTCTGGGCGAGCGCCGCTGGAGGGCGCCTCCGCCACCGGATCCGGAAAGATGACGGTCTGCTGCACCCGAACCCCCGGCGGATCAAACACCGCTTGGACCTGTTGCGGGCTGGGGTCATGCCTTCCGCTGGGTGATAAAAAGCCAAGGATCGGCTCTGCCATGGGCCCAGGGATCTCCTTTGCGCGACTGTCCGGTAGCGGACTTGAAGCTCAATATCACTGCACAAACACTGCGAGCGTTCGGCTGCCCTGTCGGCGGACGGCAGAACCTAGGCTAAAACCCGGCCGTCTCTCCCCGCCGTAGCCGTCGGGGCACGAGGCCTTCGAGCCGCAGCCGTCCTTGCACAGGGCAAGCGACAAGCGGCCCCACCTTACCGGGCCAATCCCTAAGAAGCGTAAACGCCCCAGCGACGCGCCCAAAACCGCCGGCTGGTGAAGGAGCCCCAGCCCGCCCCGTCTCCCTCACGGCCGTCGCGCATCCCTCCGGTGGTCCCCTTCCCCCTTTCGCCAAGTTCGTCCAACGTCCTCGTTGGCGTTTTCCTTGTGGACCAGTCGGAGCGTGCGGTATGAGGAAGGCTGTCGGTCAGAGTCCGCATGGGCAGGCATTACCCCCTGCAAGCATCGAGCCCGATGGCATGGTCGTGGCTCTCGCCTGGGCTGCGGCGCGTGACCACCGGGCCAGCAAGGATCCCCAAGCTGCGATTGCCCGACCACCGCGGAGGAGTGGCAGAGCGGTTGATTGCACCGGTCTTGAAAACCGGCGTGGGTGAAAGCCCACCGTGGGTTCGAATCCCACCTCCTCCGCCAATGATTGGGCCTAAGTCATTGAAATGCTGAGAAAACATG
>CAZCBM010000354.1:0-3185 GCA_964496805.1 uncultured Rhodospirillales bacterium
GGGGCCCGTGGCGGCTGGCTCTTCGGCCTTCGGGGCCGCTGGTGCATCCTCCGCCGGGGTCGATGGAGAGGCCGGCAGACCGGGCGGACCGCCCAAGCTGACCGGAGTGGCTGCCCCCACCGTCGTGCCGGGCGCCATGGCGCTGACATGGCTGGCATAGAGGATATAGGTTCCGGCTGAGGCTGCCCGGGCGCCAGCGGGCGCCACATGAACCGCCACGGGCACGGGACTGGCCAGGATAGCGCTGACGATGTCCCGGGTGCTGCTCACCAATCCACCGGGCGTATCCATCTGTAGGACGACCAGGGCCGCCCCGCGGGACTGGGCGGTGGACAGGCCGGCCGCGATGTACGCCGCTGCGGGGGGACCGATGGGACCAGAAACGTCCAGACGCACGACCAGCGGACTGGGGGCAACGGTCTGGGCGCGCACCTGGGGGCCCGCCGCCAGCGTCATCAGCCCCATGAGGATTAGCAGAACTCTGGCCATTATCGCTCCCAGCCACGGTCAAAGGCGCTTTCCCCTCCGGCTACCGTCTGCCGCCCATCAGGCACCAGGGCCTGAACCACGGGGTCTACAGACAGACCATCCGAAGGAGGGGTGGCACAGAGATGTGGCAGGGCGAAGGCTGGCGACAAGCCGCCACCCGGCATGGGCTACAGCAGTGGACACCGATTTGGAATCGGCGCCCCTGCTATAGGTTTCTGGTGATCGCTCGGATGATCCCCTTCGTGGCGTTGCCACTCTGGGGTCCTACGCTCAAGGGCCTGTCCCACCGAGCTTGACCACCCCGCTCCCCCTCCCGGCCACCCCAGGCAGGATGATCGCAATGGGTGGCCGGCCAAAGGTACGCCAGGAGGAGGCCGCCAGTTTGGAGGGGGGGCTGGCGTGGACTCTATCTCAGCGAAACGCGCTTTAGCCCAGGCCGTAGCCCGGTTGAGTGGCTTTGGGGGCAGCGGGGGCGGCGCTGGCCGGCGCCTTGTCCCGACCTGGCGCCGGGCCATAGCGGAGATCAGCCAATTGATGGAACCCTTGATCCAGGGTCACCGATGGCGGCCAGCACCCCTCCGCTGTCAGTCGCGCTTCCTGCGGCTCTGGTCCCAGGGGATAGCGATCACCCACCAGGCGCTGCTGGATCTCCCGGGTTCGGGGCAGCACCTCGGACCCTTGGCGCTGCCAGGCAAAGGCCACACCGGCCCCTCCCGCTGTCAGGCCATCGCAAGCATGATCGCCCACAAACAGGGTGCGGTCCCGATCCAGCCCATATCGCTCCACGATGCTGTCCACCACCGCCGGATTGGGCTTGATCTGGCCTTCCTGGATCATCTTGCCCCGCAGCCGATCGGTGTAGGCAGCCTCCTCGCTGGCAACGGGGAAGGGCGGTGCCGGCAGGTCCGGCTCCTGGCGGGTATGGATCTCGTCCAGCAGGTCCGGATCAATGCCCATGCGATAGAACTCATAAGCCACGCGGGACGGCGGCGCATCGGTGTGAATGATGACCGCGGCCCCGGCGGCACGGGCCTTCTGAATGACCTCCGGCACACCGTCGAACAGCGTCAGGCTGGCATCCCGTTCCGTCTGGAACTGGTGGGCGATGCGGGCGTCATCCTTCTCGAAGGTCTCCCCTGTCGCTGCCTTCAGGCAGGGCAACAACTCGCCCAAAACAGCCGGATTGCTGTGCATCCAGGTGCGGGGATCGGTCTGGTCTATTTCCGCCCACACCTGCGCCTCCACCTGGGCCGCATCCAGGCCACGGGCGGCGGCCCGGCTCTGCGCCAAGCGAGAGATGGTGTTGGCCACCCGCTGCGCGCTGGGATCGAAGCTGCCCTTGATGGTGCCGTCGATGTCCAGGATCAGCGCCTGCACCGGTTCACGAAGGGCGACGGGGGGAGGCGTGGCCATGGGGTGCGCATCCTTTGGGGGCGGTCAGCAGGGCAAGGCGGAGGGCAGGAGCACCATTGAAAGTCGCCTCGCCCACTCTCCCCTTGAGACTTATGCCTCTTGCCTGAAACCACCAACCGCAGGGGACTGCTCCCCTCTGCGGTCATGCCCGCAGCAGATCATTGATGCTGGTCTTGGCCCGGGTCTGGGCATCCACACGCTTCACGATCACCGCGCAATAGAGGGACGGACCAGCATTGCCGTCCGGCAGGGGAGCGCCCGGTACAGCGCCCGGCACCACCACGGAGTAGGGCGGCACCTCACCGCGGAAGACTTCCCCGGTGGTCCGGTCGATGATCTTCGTGCTCTGGCCCAGATAGACCCCCATGGAAAGCACGGAGCCTTCCCGCACGATCACCCCTTCGGCCACTTCGGCCCGGGCCCCAATAAAGCACTCGTCTTCGATGATCACCGGGTCCGCCTGCAGCGGCTCCAGCACGCCACCAATACCCGCGCCGCCAGAGATATGGCAGTTCTTGCCAATCTGCGCACAACTGCCCACCGTGGCCCAGGTGTCGATCATGGTGCCCGTATCGACATAGGCCCCCAGATTGACATAGGAGGGCATGAGAACCACCCCTGGCGCGATATAGGCAGAGTAGCGGACGGCACAGGGCGGGACAGCCCGGAACCCTGCCTGGGTGAAAGCCTCGGCATCCCATCCGCTGGTTTTCATGGGCAGCTTGTCCCACCACGTGGCGGCCCCATGCTCGGGATGGTAAGGGCCACCCCCCATCAGGGTGTTGGGCGTCAGCCGGAAGTTCAGCAACACTGCCTTTTTGGCCCACTGGTTGACATGCCAGGCGCCATCATTGCCCTTCTCCGCCACCCGCAGTTCCCCCTGGTCCAGCGCCGCGAGGGTCTGGTTGACCGCCTCGCGGACCGCCCCCTGGGTTTCTGGGCTCAGCGTGTCCCGGATCTCCCAGGCGTCATCAATGGCAGCGGCGAGGGCAACGAGGTCCATGGCAGTCAAGCTCCGGTCAGGGAAGGGGAGTCGTTCGATCAGGCAGGCGGGGGTGTAGCCGAAGCGGGCGTCAGCGGCAAGGTGAGGTGGTGGGTCTCCAACCCCAGGTCCTCAAACAGGCCGGGCTCCGTGCCGGTCAGCCATGTCTGGCAGTCCAGAACCTGAAGCTGGTGAAACAGGGCCGCCCGTCGCCCGGGGTCCAGCAGCGCCGCCACATCATCCAGCAGCAGCAGCGGTCGGATACCCGTCTCGGCCGCCAGCAGGCGCGCGGTGGCCAGGG
>CAZCBM010000355.1:0-3166 GCA_964496805.1 uncultured Rhodospirillales bacterium
GGGGGGCAGCGTCTGGTCATCGTCGATGAAGATCAACCCGTGGGCGCCTGCGGCCAGAGCCTCATCCATGGCCCGGTTGCGCGCGAAAGGAAAACCCGCCTGCGGCTCGTCCACCACCCGCGCCCCAGGATGAGCGGCCACGGCCGCATGGGCCTGGGCCTTCAGCGCAGGGTCGCGGCTGTTCTCCACCACCAGCAGGCTCAGGCTGACACCGTCCGGCACCTTTTGCAGAGCTATGCTGCCCAGGGTGCGGGCAAGGCCCTCCGGCCGATTGCACGTGCAGATGGCCAAGGTCACGGCCCTGAAAGGCGCCGAGGGGGTGGGGCTCACCACGTCGCTCATGCCTCGACGTCCCGGAATTGCAGCTGACAAAGATGGGCATAGAGACCACCAGCCGCCAGCAAATCACTGTGGGTTCCCTGCTCCACCACCCGGCCGCGGTCGAACACCAGGATCAGGTCGGCCTGCCGCACAGTGGCGAGGCGATGGGCGATCACCAGCGTGGTGCGATCGGCTGACAGGCGATCCAGCGCGTCTTGCACCACGCGCTCGGATTCCGCATCCAAGGCGCTGGTGGCCTCGTCCAACAGCAGGATGGGCGCGTCGCGAAGGATGGCACGGGCCAGCGCAATGCGCTGGCGTTGTCCGCCGGAGAGGCGCTCGCCCCGGTCCCCCACCAGCGTGTCCAGCCCCGATGGCTGCGCGCGGACAAAGTCCGCCGCGGCTGCGGCCTCCAACGCCTCCCACAGTCGATCCTCGGTGAGGTCATCGGCCCCTGTGCGGCACCCATTCAGCAGGTTGGCGCGGATGGTGTCGTTGAACAGGAACACGTCCTGACTGACCAGGGCCAGGGCCTGTCTGAGGCTATCCAAGCTCACCTGCCGGATGTCCTGGCCATCAATGGACACAACCCCATCCTGCACGTCAAACAAGCGGGTGATCAGGTTGAAAACCGTGGATTTGCCCGCGCCACTGGGTCCCACCAAGGCGACAGTGGCCCGCGCCGGTACCTGGAAGCTGAGGCCATGGACCGCAGGAGCCGCCTCGCCATAGGCAAAGCTGACGTCCTGAAACACCACCGCGCCTTGGGTCACCGACAGGTCCCGGGCATCGGGAGCATCCTGGATCCGCCGGGGCTCATCCAGCAGGCCAAAGACACGCTCCATGGCGGCCAGCCCCTGTTGCAGGATCGCGTTCAGGGTCCCCACCGCCCGCACGGGCTGGGCGGCCATCAACAGCGCTGTTACGAAGCCCGTGAAGTCGGCAACGGAGCCGGTGCCGCTGGCCACGCGCCACCCGCCAAAGGCGATCACCCCGGCCACGGCCACCCCACCCAGGGCCTCCAAGGTGGGTTCAAGCCGGGCCCGCTGGGTGGTGGCTAGCAGGGTATAGTGCCGCTGACCGTCCAGCTTGGCGTTGACCCGCCGCTGCTCATAGTCCTGAAGGCCATAGGTGCGGATCAGTCGCGCGCCGCTGAAGCTTTCGTTCAGCATGGCGGTCAGTTCGGCATTGTGAACCTGAGCCTCCCGGGTGATCTGGCGCATCCGCCGGCCCACCAGAACAATGGGGACCGCCGCCAGCGGATAGATCACCAACACGATGAGGCTCAGCAGCCAATCCATGTAGATCATGGTTCCCACCAGGGCCACGATGCTGAGACTGTCGCGCACAACATTGGTCATCAGCCGGCTGACCGTGCCGTTGATCCGCCCCGCGTCACTGGTGGTTCGGCTCATCAGCACACCCACAGGTTCCGCTGTGATCCGCGCATAGTCGGCGTGCAACAGATGGGAAAACACGGCCTGCTGAAGATTGGTCACCACACGCAACACGACGGTGTTGGTGACCACCACCTGGTAATAAAGCGCCAGACCACGGATGAAGGTGGCCGCAATAACCAGCAACGGGATGGCCCAGAGCGCGCTGGTGTCCTTGGCCTCAAAACGATCGAAGGCCTCCCGCACCAGCAACGGATAGGCGCTGGTGGCAACGCCGACGAAGATCATCAACCCCAGCGCCACCAGCATCCGCCTCCAGTGCGGACGCATCCAATCGCGCCAGAAGCGGCCCAGCAACTGCCAGCTGCTGTGGTCCACAGGACGCCGGCCCTTGTGATGATAGCGCAGCGACCCCTGAGGCTGGGGGTCCGGCGGGGCGGGACGGGGAGAAGAAGCCGAGGTCACGGTCACGGGGCAAAGGCAGGCGGATTGGGCGGAGACAGGCGGGGAGCCACGGGCGAACCAGCGCAGCGGCCAGCGCAATAGCACAAAGGGCGGCCCGGCGGGCCGCCCTTTTTCCGTGTTCGCGGGAGAACCGCATTCAAAAGAACGCCTCCCAGGGAAACTGACCAGCGGATGGACCGCCTCAGTCGTTTTGTTCGCGGCGCTTGAGGGCTGCCCCCAGGATTTCCCCCAGAGAGGCGCCAGCATCGGCCGTGCCGAACTCTTCCATGGCCTGCTTCTCCTCTTCCATCTCCTTGGCTTTCACGGAGAGGCTGAGGCGGCGCTGACCGCGGTCGATCTGGGTGATCTTGGCATCCAGCTTCTCGCCAACGGCATAGCGATCGGGGCGCTGATCGGCACGGTCGCGGGCCAAATCGGACTTGCGGATGAAGCCGGTGGCTTGGTCATTGACGCTGACTTCGATGCCACTTTCAGTGACCTGGGTGACGGTACAGGTGACCACATCGCCCTTGCGCAGGCCTTCCATGGCCTCCTCAAAGGGATCGCCGGTGACCTGCTTGATGCCAAGGCTCACCCGCTCCTTATCGGTGTCAACCTCCAGCACCCGTACCTTCACGGCATCGCCCTTCTGGTACTTGGTGATGGCCTCCTCGCCGGCCTCCTCCCAGCTCAGGTCGGAGATGTGGACCATGCCCTCGATATCGCCAGGCAGGGCAACAAACAGACCGAATTCGGTGATGTTGCGGACCTCGCCATCGATGGCGGTGCCGGGCGGGAAGTCGTCGGCAAAGGTGTTCCACGGATTGGCCAGGCACTGCTTCAGACCCAGGCTGATCCGGCGGCGGTTGGTGTCCACCTCCAGGATCATCACCTCCACTTCCTGGCTGGAACTGACGATCTTGCCCGGATGCACGTTCTTCTTGGTCCAGCTCATCTCGCTGACGTGGACCAGACCCTCGATGCCCGGCTCCAACTCGACGAAG
>CAZCBM010000356.1:0-3163 GCA_964496805.1 uncultured Rhodospirillales bacterium
CTTCCTGAACGTGCCCAAGATCAAGGGCAACCACACCGCCATGAAGTCCGGCATCCTGGCCGCCGAGGCCGTGTTTGAGTTGCTGACCGCCGATCAGGCGCAGGCGCCTGCGCCTGAAGCCACCAGCTACGCCTCCCGGTTCAAGGAGAGCTGGATGGCCAAGGAACTCTACAAGGTCCGCAACATCAAGCCGTCCTTCCACTGGGGTCTGTGGCCGGCAATGGCCTATTCAGCCCTGGACACCTACATCCTGCGGGGTCACGCCCCCTGGACGCTGCACCATCATGCGGACCATAAGCAGCTGAAGCCCGCCAAGGACATGCCCGTCATCTCCTATCCGAAGCCCGATGGCGTGGTCACCTTCGACCGCAACTCCAGCGTTTATCTGTCCAACACCAACCACGAGGAAGATCAGCCCTGCCACCTTGTGCTGGCCGATGCGTCCGTGCCGGTGGATCACAATCTGGCGATCTTCGATGCGCCGGAGCAGCGCTATTGCCCCGCTGGCGTGTATGAGATCGTTCGGGATGATGGGGGCGCCAACCCGCGCTTGCAGATCAACGCTCAGAATTGTGTCCACTGCAAGACCTGCGACATCAAGGACCCCACCCAGAATATCAACTGGGTCGTGCCACAGGGCGGTGGTGGCCCTAACTATCCCAACATGTGAGCCCCGGGGCCGGTCTGGCACCGGCCCCCTTTCCCCCTCCGTATGGAGCCCCCTGCCTGTGCCTCTTATGCTCCGCCCCGTAAGCCTCGCCCTTTGTCTGTTCCTCGCGCTGCCCTCGCTCTCTCTGGCCCAGCCGGCGGCCACGCCGGAGTCCCGCCTGGAGGAACTGGCCCAGCTTCGCGCCCAGGCGCAGGCCATGAACCCGGCCTCTGCCTACCTCAAGGCCCGGCACGCACAGGCCGAAGGCGATCTGGAGGTTGCCTACATCTACATGAACCGGGTCTATCAGGAGCAAGGCGGGAACGAGGACTTGGCGGGCAAGCTGTTCTTCCTGGCCATGTCCACCGGTCACATCGCGAAAGCCGCTGAGGTCTCCGCCCTGATCCCGGAGGACAGCAATGTCGGCTATCTGGGCCAACTGGCCCAGATCGCCGCGGCGGTGAAGGCGGGCCGGCTGGACGCCGCGGCGGAGGTGCCGCTCAGCAGCAACCTGCCGCTGTTCGAAGGGCGGGTGAATGATCTGGTCCGGGCATGGTTGGACGTGAACGGAGAAGGGGCGACGGAGGTCATAGAGGCCCTGTCCGCCCTGGACGAAGACGCCGAGGAAGACCGCCGGAGCCCGCGCAACTTGCTGCACGCCGCACTGCTGCGATCAGCCAGAGGAGAGCAGGAGGAGGCCGCAGCCCTGCTGCGGGCCTCCTTGGACATCAGCCCGGCTTTGAGACAGGTTCGCGCCCTGGCATCCGTGGAAATGGCCCTGGGCAACGCTTCGGCCGCCCGCGCGGCCTATGACCTGCTGGACGCCGACAACACCACCCAGATTGACCTGGAACTGGATTTTGCCCGTATCGAGGCGGGCGAACCCCCGGCCCCCTTGCCCGGGACGGCGGTGCAGGGCTTGGCCCGCGTGTTCTATGACATCGCTGGAGGCTTCAATCAGGTAAACAGCCCTGATCTGGCCACCATGTTCAGCCAGATGGCGCTTTACCTGGATGGCGACATTGCGCTGGCCCGCCTTCTGCTGGGCAATGTGTTGATCCAGCGGGGGAACTACACCGATGCTGACGACGTGCTTTTGAGCGTCAGTGACCAGGATCCGCTATGGTTCATGTCTGACCTGCGGGCGGCCGATGCCATGGCGCTGGCCGACGACACGCCTGAGGCCATTGCGCTTCTGACAGGCCTGCTGGAGCAGCGACCGGAAGACGTGAATGTCCTGGCGCGGCTGGGGGACCTGCACCGCGGCCAGCGGGAGTTTGACACGGCCATCGACCTCTACACCCGCGCCATTGACCTGCTGGGCGATGAACCCGCCGCCAGTGACTGGGATATTTTCTACAGCCGCGGCGTTGCCCATGAGCGCACGGACCAGTGGCCCAAAGCCGAGGCGGATTTCAAAGCAGCCCTGGCCTTGGAACCCGATCAGCCCTTCGTCCTGAATTACTTGGGCTATAGCTGGGCCGACCGGGGGGAGAACCTGGACGAGGCGCTGGAAATGATCCGCCGGGCCGTCCGCCAGCGCCCCCGCGATGGCTTCCTGATTGATAGCCTGGGTTGGGCCTACTACCGCCTGGAGCGCTATGACGAGGCTTTGATCGAGTTGGAGAAGGCGGTCTCGCTTGAGCCGCTGGAGGCTGACATCGTGGATCACTATGGCGATGTGCTGTGGCAGCAGGGGCGGCGCCGTGAGGCACGGTTCCAATGGCAGCGCGCGCTGGGACTGGCGGAAGAAGACGACCCCCGCAACGAGGAACTGATCCAAACCATCGCCGAGAAGTTGGAGACAGGGCTCTGAACCCTTCCCCTTCGGACCCGGGTGCTCCCCTGACGCTGACCGCTCCCGCCAAGCTCAATCTCTATTTGGAGGTGTTGGGGAAGCGGGCCGATGGGTACCATGCGCTGGACAGCCTCGTGGCGTTCCTGAGCCTGCACGACACCCTGACGCTGTGGCCAGCGGATCACTGGTCACTGCATCTCAGCGGCCCGTGGTCCAAGGGCCTGGAGGCCCTGAACCTGGAGCGCAGCACCCTGGGCGCTGCCCTTGCGGGCTGGCAGCGTCATCTGGGGGCGCTTCCGGTTGGCCCGCACGCCATCCAGGTGGACAAGCAGATCCCCCACGGCGGTGGCCTGGGCGGCGGGAGTTGTGACGCTGGTGCCCTGCTGCGCTGGCTTGCCGGACAGGCCGGCGTCTGCCTGACGGATCCGCGCCTTCAAGCCGCCGCCCTGGACCTGGGGGCCGATGGCCCCGTCTGCCTGCACAGCCAAAGCGCCCATGTCACCGGCCTTGGGGAAGTGGTGCGGCCGCTGCATCTGGACCAGGCGCAGAGCCTGCCCGCCTGGACCCTGCTGCTGATCCATCCAGGCGTGCCCGTGGCCACCGGTCCGGTCTTCAAGGCCCTGGACGCCCCCCCCATCGACGGCCCTGGCCACGCGACGGCCCCCCTTCTACCCCCGCCCCTAACGGCGTGGCTGGCGACCCGGCGCAACGACTTG
>CAZCBM010000357.1:0-3155 GCA_964496805.1 uncultured Rhodospirillales bacterium
TCCGGGGACACCAGTGCGTGAAACCCAGGCCACCCGGGGCGCGGGTCGCTGCGGGGCGGGCGCAGTGCCCTCCGGCCGGTGCACCCGCTCCACGGGAAAGATGACGGTCACCGTGGTGCCCTTGTCCACGACGCTGTCGATGGAGATCTCCGCATCATGCATCCGGGCCAGGGCCGCAACAATGGCCAACCCGAGACCGGTGCCCTCGATACTGCGGACATGGACGGTTTCCACCCGCGCAAAGGGCTCCATGACCCGATCCAGTTCATTGGCCGGGATGCCGATGCCCGTGTCCTGAACAGCCACCTTCAGCCGCCCGCCACGGGTCAAGCCGGTGGAGACGGTGATCTGCCCGCCTTCCGGCGTGAACTTAATGGCATTGGTAAGCAGGTTGATGAAGATGCGCTTGACCGCCACTGGGTCGGCCTTCAGGCTGACCGGGCCTGCCCCCGGCGCCATCATCAGGCGATGACGGCGGACTTGGGCGGAATCGTATAACAGGCGGAACACCTGTGCCAGATGATCGCTGACATCAAAGGTTTGCTCAGCCAGCTCGTAGCGGCCCAATTCGATTTTGGATAGGTCTGTGAGATCGTTGATGACGCTGCACAGCAGTTCGCCACTCCGTTGGATGTCCTGCGTATACTCGTGATACTTGGGATTTCCCAGCGGACCGAAAACCTCACTACCCATGACTTGACTGAAGCCAATGATCGCGTTGAGGGGCGTGCGGATTTCATGGGAAAAATTGGCAAGAAACTCAGTCTTGAATCGATTGGCGCTCTCCGCCTCCTCTTTGGCGCGACGCAAAGCCGCTTCATCCTCGGTCCGGGCTTTCATGGTGGCCAGGAACGCATTGAACCAATGAACAAGGTCCTCGACCTCGCTGGTCCCGCTGGGCTTCAGGGGGCGGTCAAGGTCCAGCTTGCCCTCCTGGTAGCGTCGGAAGCTCTCCGTCACTTGGCGCAGCGGCTGCACCACCTCACGCCCGAATAACCATGCCACCCCGGTGGAGACCAGCAGAGCGGCGATGAGGACGCCATAGGTCACCCAGACAATCGCCGTGACCCCTTTTTCCAGCAGGGCCAGGGGCGTCAGCGCCAGGACCCGCCATCCAGGTTGATGGGCATGGGCGACGGTGACTTGCAGCCGCTCGCCATTCAACTCAAGGGTTTGCGGCGCGGTGCCGGGCTGTTGCGAGGCCAGGAGCGGATCGGCGACGGCCGCAATTTTGGACGGATCAGGGTGGATCACCAGGCTGCCAGACGCATCCAGCACAATCACCTGGGTGCCACTCTCTGCCGCCATCTCGCGGTAACGCTCGGCCAGGGACTCCAGTCCGACCGTGACGATAATGAGCCCCACCAGTCGCGCCTGTAGGGTCTGATCATCCACCCTGCGGATGGCCTTGACCCCCAACAGCACGGGATCGCGCTGCTTGGCGGCCCCTTGAGCGGCGCCTTCCCGCAGGCGGTTGGCATTGAACACCCCGGGCCAGTGGATGGCTTCAGGGTCCGCCTCTGCCAGCTTGATCAAGCGATCGCGCAACTCACCGCGCAGCGCCACATCGCGGACAGTCTGCCCCACATGGAAACGCTGACCATCAACTGACACGACATCAATCGCCCTTAGCTGGTGGATATGATACATATAGTGGAAATTATTGAGCGTCGCGCCGATTTTGGCCCGCGTCGCCAGAACTTCATAGGTATCCAACTCACTGGCCGGGGCCGCCACGGCTGCTTCGATCTCATCCAGGGCCGCAATGCTGTGTAACAGGGCCTCCAGATGCGCCAGACGCAGTTGCAGATACTCGCGCTCCTCCGCCGCCACCTTGGCTGTGATCTGCTGACCCTGCTCCAAAACAGCATTGGAAGAAACGGTGACGGCTGTCACCGCCACCGCGATCAGCGGCAGACTGCTGAGGGCCACGAAATAGATCAGCAGTCGCTGCGCCAACCGCATGCGGGATGGATGATCGGGCTTGGAGCGTTGGTTGGGTTTGCGGGACCGGGCCGCGCCCCCCTGCTGGTGCGGCCTTGCCAACGACTGTTCTTTCCGGGAGGCAGAACTCATGGTCGCTCGGACAGGGGAGACTGATCGATCAGGTAAGGCTCCAGCAAAGTCCGGGATGCCACCTGTCTATCCGATAGCATGTCCAGGACTGTGTTTACAGCAATATAAGCTTGATCATCCGGTCGCTGATCCACAATGACAGCCAACCGCCCTTCCTCCAGCGCGCGGCGAACAGGCCCAATCGCATCGAAGGTGCCGATCACCACCTCACACATATTTTGGTCATGGCAATATTGGGAGGCCCCCAGACCCATGAGGCCGCTGGTGGCGATAATCATGCGCACCCCGTTGTTCAGGCTTAGGACCTCCTGGGTCTGCGTGTAGGCCCGTTCAATTTCCCCGCCAGCCTCCCGAGACAGAAACCCCGTGATGCGCGGGTCGGCCTGTAAGGCCGTGAAGACCCCCCGGTGACGGGCCAGGGTCACATCAGCAGCACGGGATCCATCCAGCACCAGGACAGCCCCCTCCTCCTCGGCCCCCAGGGCCTTCTCCGCCAGGGCCGTTGCCAGGCGCGCCGCCGCCGCCGCATCATCGATCCCCACATGGGCAATGCCCAAACGCTCCGGATCCAGGCCAGAGGTGCGGCGCAGGGGCGTGGACAGGGTAACCACGGCGATGCCTTGGGACACCGCCTCCGCCAGAATCGGCAGCAGCCGGACGGAATCCGTTGGAACAATCACAATTCCATCTGTCCCACCGGACCGGACCAGCCGCCGCACCAGATCAATCTGCTGAATCACGGCGCTTTCAGCACCCACCGCCTCAACGCGCAAAAGAAAGCGCCGGTCAGCCAGGGCGCGACGCGCGCCCTCCTCCATGGCCGCGTACAGCGGATCTGAGAAACTGTTGACCAACAAGGTGATGCGGGGAACCCGGCTGGAGGGGGCCAGCTGCCCCGCCTCCCGGGTCTCGTCTTGCTGTGCCCCGGCGCTGCGAGGACCCACCCCGACCAACAGCACCGCAGCCACCACCACTCCCGTGGCACGGAGGCCCAGCACGCCGGTGGCACGGAGGCCCAGCACGCCGGTGGCGCGGAGGCCCAGCACGCCAGCGGCGCGGAGGCCCAGCAGAAACTTGGC
>CAZCBM010000358.1:0-3154 GCA_964496805.1 uncultured Rhodospirillales bacterium
ATCCTCTTCGAAAAGGGAAAAAAGCTCCACGATGCCGGCCCCACTGTGATCACTGCCCCTTTTCTGCTCGAGGAGCTTTTTTCCCTTTTCGAAGAGGATTTGTCGGATCACCTGCGTCTGACAAGCCTCGAGCCGTGGTATCGGTTTCGGTTCAACGACGGTGACACCTTCGATTATGGGCCACCGGACCAGACCCTGACGGAGATCGCCCGCATCCACGCTCCAGACGTGGACGGGTACCACCGCATGGTGGACGCCAGCCGCCGCATCTTTGACGTGGGGTTTTCGCAACTGGCCGATCAGCCCTTCCACAGCGTCCCGCGGATGCTGGCCCAAGCAGGACCGCTGGTGCGCCTGCGCAGCGACCGCACTGTTTGGCAGTTCGTGTGCCGCCATATTCAGCATCCTAAACTGCGCCAAGCCTTCAGCATCCAGCCGCTGCTGGTGGGCGGCAATCCGTTTTCAACGACCTCAATCTATAGCCTCATCCACTATTTGGAGCGCAAATGGGGCGTGCACTTTGCCATGGGCGGCACAGGGGCCGTGGTGGATGCGCTGGTGGGGCTGATGCGACGCCAGGGGATTGCGCTGCGGTTGGGGACCACCGTTACCGGCGTGGACACCGAAGATGACCGGGTGACATGTGTCCATGTTGGTGGTGGACCGCCGATCCCTTGCGACCTGATGGTCTACAACGGCGACCCTGGGCACTTGTACAGTAAGCTTCTGAACCGCAAGCAATCCCGGTGGACGGCCCGTGCCAAGGCGCGCCATAGTCGCTACTCCATGGGCCTCTATGTTCTGTACTTCGGCACACGGCGGCAGTACCCGGATGTAGCCCACCACACCATTTGGCTGGGGGAGCGCTACCGCGGTTTGCTGCGCGATATCTTTGATCGGAAGGTCCTGGCTGAGGACTTTTCGCTCTATTTGCATCGCCCCACAGCCACCGATCCAAGCTTTGCACCAGAGGGACATGACAGCTTCTATGTCCTGTGCCCCGTGCCCAATGGGCAGGCGGGGATCGATTGGGCCCAGCAGGGGCCTCGGCTGCGGGCCCGCATTCTCCATGCTCTGGAGCAGACCTCCCTGCCGGGCTTGAACCACCAGATCGAGGGGGTCTTTGACATGACCCCGGATGATTTCCAGACACGGTATCTCAGCCTACACGGGGCGGGCTTTTCCATTGCTCCACATTTCACGCAGTCGGCGTGGTTTCGGTTCCACAACCGGGCTGAAGGGCCGCGGAACCTCTATTTGGCGGGGGCTGGCACCCATCCCGGCGCTGGCGTTCCTGGGGTGCTGAGCAGCGCCAAGGTCCTCGATCGCCTCATCCCGTCGGCTTCGGCCTGGGCCCTAACGGAGCGGTCCGCATGACCAGCGGCCAGGCCATCCTCCGCCGCCACGGCCGCAGCTTCCATTGGGCCTCACGGCTTCTGCGCCCGGACCAAGCGCAGGCGCTGGCAGACCTGTATGGTATCTGCCGCCAAGTGGATGATCTGGCGGACGAGGCCACGGATCCGCAGGAGGCCGCCCAAATCCTGGAGGATCTTGCGTGGGCAACCCGCCATAGCGCCGTCTCGCCCCACCCGCTGGTCGCCAATATCACCCGTCTGCATGACTCCCATGGGGTTTCGCGGGCGGCCATGGCCCATCTGATTGAGGGAGTGCGGCAGGACCTTGAGCCAGTGGCCATTGCCGACCTGGTGGCTTTGCGTCGCTACGCCTATGCCGTGGCGGGAACGGTGGGGTTGATGGTGTGCGACGTGCTGGGCGTGGATGACGCTGCGGCAAGGCCCCATGCGATCGATTTGGGTCTGGCGATGCAAATGACCAACATCGCCCGCGACGTGGCGGCAGACGCCGCCATGGGCCGGGTCTATCTGCCCGCTGAGTGGATCGAAGGCGCTTCGGCCGCGGACATCCGGGCCGCCGCCGCCGATCGTCACCACCCGTTGCGGCCGACCCTAGCCGCGGCCGTTCTGCGGCTTCTGGAGCTGGCCGACGTTCACTACACGAGCGGTCGCCAGGGCCTTGGTGCCTTGCCAGCCAATGCGCGGTTGGGCATCCGCACCGCGGCCTTGGTCTACCGTGCCATCGGGACCCGCCTGCGCTGGGTCAAGGGCGACGCCCTCTGCGGCCGCGCCACCACCTCTGGCATCGCGAAGATCGGGCTCACCTTGCGCGCAGTTGTGCAGCATGGCTGGGGCACCATGGCGGACCGAAGCGCCAACCACGATCCGGCACTCCACCAGGGTTTGGCCGGCCTGCCCGGGGCCAACGCCTAATGGCAGGCGATCAGCATCTGGTGATTTTGGGTGGCGGCTGCGCCGGGCTCAGTCTCGCCATGCGCCTGTCTCGAAATCCAGTGCCCGGCCTCGCCGTGACCGTGGTCGAGCCCCGCACCCACTACAGCAACGACCGCAGCTGGGGATTTTGGGAGAGCGGGCCCCATCCCTTCCAGGCCGACGTGACCCAGCGTTGGGCCCAGTGGCGGATCTCCGGTCCCCAAGGGACCGCAACCCAGGCGACACCAGCGACACCCTACGCCCTGTTGCCGGCGGAGGCAGTTTACCGCCGCTGCCTGGAGACCATCGACGCCGGACCCGTGGGCCTGATCCAGGGCCGAAGGGCTGACGCCGTGCACCCCACTGGGGCGGCATGGACGGTGACCCTGGATAATGGGTCAGAGCTACAGGCAACCCACGTGGTGGACGCAAGGGCCACCGACGCGGTCCCCCCCGCCCTATTGACCCAGGCCTTCGTTGGTTTGGAGGTTGAGGCGGACATGGCGCAGTTTGACACGGGTCAAGCCGTATTGATGGACTTCTGCGATGACATCGCTGGGGTGCCCTGCTTTCTGTACATCTTGCCCACAACACCAACGCGGGCGCTGGTGGAGGCCACTGTCTTCACACCGGACACAGTGACTGATGAGGCACTGGAGGCGGTGGTGCGCCGCCATGTTTCTCCTAGTTCACGGGTGATCCGGCGGGAGCGGGGGCGATTGCCCATGGGATTGACCACGCCGCCGCCGAAATCTCGGCCCGGGCTCGCTTATGCTGGCCGCATGGCAGGGGCGCTGAGGCCGGCCACCGGGTATGGATTTCTGCGCATCCAGCGCTGGGCCGAGGCCTGTGCGCAGAGCCTCCAT
>CAZCBM010000359.1:0-3151 GCA_964496805.1 uncultured Rhodospirillales bacterium
CAGGGCCAGGCGGGGGTAAGCGGCAAGGGCGCCGGGGCGCGGGCGCCAGGTGACGCAGACCCTCACCGTTGCTGGGTCGATGACCTCCTCGGCTTCCACAACCTGCACCTCCGGCCAGAGCTGGGCAAAGGCGGCGCGAAGGGCCGGGACATCGTGATCGGTGTCCATCAACAGGATGGGGCCCAGATCGGTGATCGGTGGAGCGGGGGTCATGGCGTGGCCTTCTGCTGGGCGTAGCGTTGGCGCCAGAGGCGGGCCTGCTGGGGATCAAAGGCAGGGGAGAATCGCGAACTGTAGAGCATGGCCAGCCCATTGGCCGCCTCCGTCACCCCCTCGGCGAAGGCCTGCTCATACAGGCTGATCGCCAGCGGTTCGTCCGGCAGGACGCCCGTGCCCACATGGTAGGCCACCCCCAGGGCGAAGGTTGCCGCAGGGTATCCGGCCCCGTGGGCGGCCTGAAAGGCGGCCAACGCCTCCTCCGTGCGGTCCAGTTTCAGCAGCGCCCGGCCGCGCTGGAACACCAGACGGGGGTTCGCGGGGTCCCGCTCCAGGGCGGCGTCACAGGCAGCCAGCGCGGCGGCGCCATCAATCGCCCGCAGGGGAAGCCCTGCCGAGACCGCTCGGGGGTCAGCGCCCAAGGCGGCCAGCCGATCACAGTCCGTCTGCGCCAGACTGGGGCTCGCAAGGACCAGGGAGAGCAGCAGGAGGCACAAGAGCGGAGCGGGCAAGGGCATGGGGCAGGGTCCTGCAATCAGATCAGGTCGTTGGGTGGGGCGAGCCAGGGGGGCAGCGCCAGCGTTGCCCTGGCGGCAAAGCATAGGACATCTGCCACCGGCTGCCACCCCCGCCCCTAGTTTAGGTGTGCTGGGACCTGCCGGCACCGTTGCTCAGACAGGCGCCCCACGGGACACTGAGGGCCCAAGAAACCGCTGAGGCTTGACACTGTTGAGCGGCTTGCGTAGCTAAACGGCTTGCGCGCAGAGCAGTGGCTTCGCGCGGACCTTCCTTGCGGCCCGGTGCGTGGCAGCTGTGCTCATCACCGTCTCTCATGGGCGGCCATGCCGGCCATGATTGGGATCCCTCAATGGGCGTCGGTGGTCTTTCCCGCCCCGGCGAGGTGGCTGTTGCCGTTGAGGAAGGTCAAAGGTTAGCGCTCAGGACGGCGCCGGGCATTCACGTTCGGTATGACTTGAGCAAACCCCAAGGTGGGGTGGCAGAGCGGTCAAATGCAGCGGACTGTAAATCCGCCGACTTAGTCTACGTTGGTTCGAATCCAACCCCCACCACCACTTCCCATGATCCTTTTTTGGGCGTGTCAGATCTTCAGTCGTCTCCCGCCCCCCCCAGGCCCTTGGTTGGGGGCTTGTCGCTGATGCTGACTCTATCGCCCCGCAACACGCTCCACAGCAGTGGACACTGATTTGCAGTCGGTGCCCCCTGCTGTAGGTTTCTGGTGGTCGCTCGGATGATCCCCCCCCGTGGCGTTGCCCCTTTGGAGTCCTGCGCTTTATGGGAGTTGTCGCAGGCTGTTTCCCCTGCGTGGTAGAAGTGTTTTCTCAAAATACTGTGTGTTTATGGGTTTTGTGCTGAGGCGGGGTTGTCCGGCAGACGCGCAGGCACGAGTTATGCCGGTAACCAAGGCGGCTTGAGTGGGCTGTCCCTTCCTGTGCCCTTTCCCCGTCGTTCCTGGGGAGAATGGGGGGTGGACCTGACAGGTAATATTCGCCCGCATTGGCGCAACCTGGATGCATGCGAACCGCTGCCGCCCCCCTTTCCCCCGTCTGCAGGAGGCTTGCTCATGGCCGATGATCCCAAAGTCTACACGCCACCCCAGGTCTGGACCTGGGAAGCGCCCAGCGGTGGCACCTTTGCCAGTATCAACCGCCCCATCTCCGGCGCCACCCACGAGAAAGACCTCCCTGTGGGCCACCATCCGCTGCAACTCTATTCCATGGCCACGCCCAACGGGGTCAAGGTGACGGTGTTGCTGGAGGAATTGCTGGAGGCGGGGTTCGCCGCCGACTATGACGCGTGGCCCATCCGCATTGGCGACGGCGACCAATTCGGGTCGGGGTTTGTGGCGATCAATCCCAATTCCAAAATTCCCGCCCTGCTGGACCGATCAGGCGAGACGCCGGTGCGGGTTTTCGAGTCCGGCAACATCTTGCTGTATCTGGCGCAGAAGTTCGGCGCCTTCTTGCCGGCGGAGCCCGCCCAGCGGGTGGAGACGCTGAACTGGTTGTTCTGGCAGATGGGCAGTGCCCCCTATCTCGGCGGCGGCTATGGCCATTTCTACGCCTATGCACCGGAAAAGTACGAATACCCGATCAACCGCTTCACCATGGAAGTGAAGCGTCAGTTGCATGTGTTGGAGACGCGTCTGGCGGAGGTGCCGTTCATCGCCGGGGATAGCTACACCATTGCCGACATTGCCATCTGGCCTTGGTATGGCGTGTTGACCACAGGCACGCTCTATGGGGAGGAGACACCCACCTTCCTGAATGTGCAGGAATATCCCCATCTGCTGCGGTGGCACGAGGCGATCGCATCGCGCCCGGCGGTTCAGCGGGGGCGCAAGGTGAACCGTTTCTGGGGCGATCCGGCGGATCAACTCCACGAGCGGCACGACGCCAGCGACTTCACCCAGCGCACCCAGAACAAGCTTGAGGCGGACGGCGAAGCGGCAGAATGAAGCCGCTTCAGCGGCGGGGTCCGGTGTGCTCACCAGAACCCGCCCCCCCCCAGGCCTGGGGGGCCTGCCCTGCAGGGGGGAGCCACCCCTTACACGGGCCAGCGGATATCTGCGTCGCTGAAGACCATGGGTTGCCCCATGGGGCTGTTGGCGAAGACGCCACCGGTGATCCCCTTCTGCACCCAGGCAAAGGGAAACCAGCTAATATCCTCCTCATGGTGGGCGACGGCTTCCAGCACGCCACGCACAGCGATGGGGCAGTCCTCGGTGGCGGCATCCCGGGGCAGCACCTGCTTCAGCCGTGGCCCGCCGCAGAGGGCACAGGCGGCCATCACCGGGCAGTCTGCGCAGATGGGGTCCCGCAGGTGCCGCGCCAGCAGCCGCCGCGCCAGTCCCAGGGCGAGCGTTGGCAGCCGCTCGGCCAAGTCCTCCGGGCTTTCCCCCTGCCCCAACTGGGCC
>CAZCBM010000360.1:0-3135 GCA_964496805.1 uncultured Rhodospirillales bacterium
AGCGGCAGGGTCACCGTCGCGGTGGCGATGAGGATCGGCGTGGCGGCCACTATCGCCGTGGGCAACAGGGCATGGGCTACGGTCGTGGCCCCGGCCAGGGTGGGTTCGGGCCGTTGCCTGCCCCCATGAACCCTGGTGAATTGCCGCCCCCTCCGCCGCCGCCGATGGACCTGGAGGATCATGACGATCGTCACGAAGAGGGTCACGAGGAGGCTCACGACAACGACTGACTTGGTGCGCGTTGCCCCTGAGGCCAGCACGGCGCGTCCTCCCTGACGTCCCTTCCGCCTCAGCGCAGGCAACCGCTTTGGTCACCGCCGATCGGTTCCGCGGTCCCCATCCTTCCATCCCGATCGGCCGCCCCCCGCCCCTTGTCGCCCCGGGGCGGGGGGCACTTTCTGTCGGCGTCTATTAAAGACTACCCGGCCCGGACCGTAAGCCTCCGACAGGGGAACGCCCGGGAGGGTATCACCCGAGCGACCACCCAAACACGGGACAGCAGGGACGCCCATTCCCAATCGGTGTCCACGGCTGTGGCGGTCAAAAGCGCGGCAAATCGCTATCCGCGCCCCACAGGTCCGCCTCCGCCATGAAGCCTTCCACGGTGGTGCCATCCAGGGCGATCATCACCCGACACCAGGAGGCGGAGCATGCCTCCAGCTTGCCCACCACGCTGCGCTCTACTTCCGCCACAGCCTGGCTGCCGGGGTCGGCGTCGGCAAAGACCAGGGCGGTGGCGCCCTCGCTGGGCGTGACCATGAAGCCGCGGATCCGGTCAGTGACCAGGCGTTTCTCCACCCAGCCCTCTTCGCCTTCCATGTCGATCACCTTGGCCCACGCCTCAAACTCCTCCACCTGGATCAGCGGCAGGCCGGTACGTTGGTAGCGCGCCTTGATGAAGCTGTCGGAGCGGGGACCGGTATAGAGCGGGACCCGCCGGGCCTCCACGGCGACAAACCGGGGCTGGAACTGGTTGTCCAGCAGGGCAGAGAACGGATCGTCGCTGGACTGGGCCAGCGCTGGACCCGTCAGCGCCCACAGGCCAAGACACACACACAGCAGGGACAAGGCAATCGGGCGCATCACACTCACCAATGGGGCGCGGGACAGGGGCAGGGCGGCAGGAGCGGAGGTCAGGCGCTCAGCATCGGCCCCAGAGGACGGCCCCCCATTATGTGGGTGTGAAGGTGAAAGACTTCCTGCACCCCATGGGGGCCTTTGTTGACGATCAGGCGATAGCCGCTGTCGTTGACCCCTGCGTCCCGGGCAATCTGACCCACTGCACGGATATAGGCCACGATCTCCTCGGCATCTGCGTTGACGCTGAAATCATCCCAATCCACATAGGCGCCCTTGGGGATCACCAGGATGTGGGTGGGGGCGCGGGGGGCGATGTCCTTGAACGCCAGGACATGATCGTCCTCAAAGACCTTTGTGCAGGGGATCTCCCCCCGCAGGATTTTGGCGAACACATTGTCGGTGTCATAGATGGGACGCTCGCTCATGGCGCTCACTCTCCTGTGGCGGGGCGGTCTGTCTGGCCCCCGTTCAAGGCAAGGGTGTAATAATAGCCGCAAATCATCCGCCCGCCCACCCGGGCATAGTGCGGATGGATGCCCCAGCGTCTGAACCCCCGGGCTTCATACAGGCTGATGGCGGCGGACTGCGTTTCCCGGACATCCAGGTTCAGCACGTCGAAGCCCAAGAACCGGGCGTGGCTGATGGCGCAATCCAGGGTTGCGCGGGCCAGCCCGCGCCCTTGCGCCCAGGGCGCCACAAAGGCGGTGGTGAAGGCGATGGCGAAGGCCTGTGCCTCATTCTGGGCTGGCGGTCGGATCAACTGGGCGCTGCCGGCGATGGCGCCGTCCAGGCGCGCGGTGATCAGGGTGCGCTCTGGCACCGCCAGCACCCCATGCCAATAGCGCTCCAGCCGGTCCCGGGCCGGCACGGACAGCCAGCCGAAGCCACCGCCTGCGTCAATGGCCGCCTCGGTGGCGTCACACAGGTCGGCCAGGTCAGCCGCCGTCAGCTGATCGGTGATGTCAGCCCGGATCACGGGCATGGCGCTGGCTCACTGATGAGTGGGGGGCAAGTGGCGGGGCAGGAAAGGCGCGGTGGGGGCGACCGGAGGGCCGGAGCAGACCATCGGTGCGGGATAACAAGGGCCGCAAAACAAGGGCCTGAAAACGGGGGCGGAAGACAGCCAAGGCCCAACACGTACGGTCGCGCTTCCTGTAACACCCCGCTGCCGTGCTGCCAACGGCTTGCAGGCCAGCAGCAGACTGCCCATGTGGGAGGGCTGTTGTTGTCCTGATCACTCCACACCCCGGATCGCCATGGCTGAGCCCACCCCCCTGCACGGCACCACCATCGTCATGGTCACCCGCCATGGCCAGACCGTCATCGCCGGTGATGGCCAGGTTTCCCTGGGCAACACCGTCCTGAAGGGCACTGCCAGAAAGGTGCGCCGCCTGGGCAAGAGCGGGGCCGTGATCGCCGGCTTCGCTGGCGCCACGGCGGATGCCTTCACCCTGTTCGAGCGCCTGGAGGCCAAGTTGGAAACCTATCCTGGGCAGTTGCGCCGGGCGTGCGTTGAACTGGCCAAGGACTGGCGCACGGACCGCTATTTGCGGCGCCTGGAGGCCATGATGGCGGTGGCGGATGCCGATGCCCAATTGGTGCTGACCGGCACGGGCGATGTGCTGGAGCCCGATGGCGGGGTCATCGCCATTGGTTCCGGTGGCCCCTATGCTCTGGCCGCCGCCCGCGCCCTGATAGAGGTGGAGGGGCTGGATGCGCAGGCCGTGGCCCGCCGGGCCTTGGGCATCGCCGCTGAGATCTGCATCTACACCAACACCCACCTGACCGTTGAGACGGTGGGCGATCTTCCGCCGACCCCCGATTCTCCGCCGACCCCCGAAGAGAGCGCCTGAAGCATGACGGCATTGACCCCCCGCGAAATCGTCACCGAGTTGGACCGCCACATCATCGGGCAGGCCGATGCCAAGCGCGCGGTGGCCATCGCCCTGCGCAACCGCTGGCGCCGGCAGCAGGTGGTGGGCCCGCTGAAGGATGAGATCCTTCCCAAGAACATCCTGATGATCGGCCCCACCGGTGTCGGCAAGACGGAGATCG
>CAZCBM010000361.1:0-3126 GCA_964496805.1 uncultured Rhodospirillales bacterium
GGTCTCCGTTTGTGGCATTGTCGGCCCCAGCGCCGGCCCCAACGCCGAAACCGCCTGGCCCCCTTGTATTGGGGGGAGAGTCACTCGGGTCTGAGATGTGCCCGTCGCCGCCGGGTCCGCCTTTGCAGGGGAGCGGGCAATTGCCACCGGCACTGCCCTGGTATCCTGCGCTGCCCCCGATACCATTGCCCCCTCCCCCTGCAACCGGGGAGGAACCGCTGACCGCACCACTGGCGCCGGCTCCATCACCGCCACCGTCACCACCATTGACGCCCCCAGGTTGCGAGCCCCCACCTCCACCACCAGCGATGGAAAGGGTGAAATAGCTGCCCCCTTCAGGGGTGAAACCAACCGACGAAGCGCCACCACCCCCTGCGCCGTAGATCTCTCGCACACCACCATGACCGCCGCCGCCAACGACGATCTCAAATACCCCAGCCTCACCTGGGCGGAAGGTGAAGCGGTTGCGTCCCCCGTTCCCCCCTCGGGTCGGATCGGCGCCAGATCCGCCACCACCTCCATCAACCTGGAACTCATAAACACAGGTGGCGCTGGAGAGCGGTACGTCCAAGGTGTACTCGCCTGGCGTGGTTTGGTTGAAGGTAAGGGAGAGGTTTGTGCAGGTCGGGTCAGTCGGCTCGGTCGTCCCCTCAGCATCCGCAGAATCAGTCGAAGAGCCATCAATGCTGCTGGCAACATCCACAAACAGGCCCTCAACACTGGTACCCACCCGAGTTACAGCGCCAAGGGCAGCGATGCCCACAAGCCCCACAACCAACCCATAAGTGAGTGCTGTCGCACCTCGATCCTGCTGTCTCGACATCACCATCCCCCAGAAACGAACTATAGCAAACGCAGGCCACTCTAACAACCCAACGGGTTTGTGCATACCAGACCGCAAAGGCTGCGGCAAGCCCAGCCTGTGGAGCATCCGGTCGCCTTAAGGTCCCGACTGCTCTGTTGCCCACCAGTGAGCAATGCCCAGGGCCACGCGCAGCGGCCCCTGCCCCGCCATGTCTGGCGCAGGCAGCGCCACATTCGGTGGCAGGCCGCGGCCCTCCAGGGGCGGGTCTAGAAAGCTCCGCTGCTCCACCGGCAGGACCAACAGATCGCCACTGGCCAGGATCCAGGCGCGGGAGGGCAGCACGGCGCCAGCCGTGGTCTCACCCACCACAGGGGCGCCATGGTCCTGAAGCACGCCGGCCAAGACTTCCTTGGCGCTCCGAGAGCCCCGGTCCGCCAGAACCACCACGGGCTTGGGCAGGATCTCCGGCGGGCCATTCCAGCTTTTGCGGGCCCAGTCGTTGGCGATCACCCGGGCGTAGCAGACGGGCCAGCCGCCCCATCCGCCGCGCAGGTCCACAATCAGCGCCCGCGCCTCCCGCAACTCCGGTCGCGCCAGGTGCTGGCGCAAATCCTCGCAATAGGTGCTGACCCCCAACGACCTAAGACGGGTATAGGCCACCGGGGTGCCATGAGCGCGATAAAGCTGGGTGGAGAGCGCCAACGCGGTGCGATAGGCCTCGGTGGGCTGGATCACGCTCGGCGCTACCGTGACGCTGCGGATCACTTCGTCTTGCCCGCGCCGAAAATAGACCTGGAGCGGGGCCAGCGGATTGCCGCTGTCCCTTGTCACCGTGGCAAAGTCACGGCCCAGATCCTCTGGGGTCAAGCCATCCGAAACAGCCACGAGTTTGTCGCCGGATAGCAGGCCGGCAGCCGCAGCCGGCCCGCCGGGATAGACATCCGCCAGCGTGGGGCGTGCCTGATCCCCCAACCGAACCCCAATCCCCACATAGCGCGGCAGGCCATCGGGCGGAAACCGCGCCTGAAGGAAGCTGGCCGGGCTATCCGGACGATAGATGTCCACCACCTCCATCCAGGCCGTTGTGTCCCGGATCAACAGGCTGGTGTGGCTGGTACCAAAGGCGCGCAACACCTGCGCCACCGCCGCCCGCTGGGTCGCCAGCGACTGCCCCCCCGTCTGGGTCAGCGCCCGCGCGGCAGGCAGCGACTGCGCCAGGACCGTCTCGGCCCAGGAGGGGTCATAATACTCCTCACGGATCAGGCGTGCCGCCTCCCCCACCAAGTCTGGGGGTGCCGGAGCCTCCACCGGCCCGCCCAACAACCCCAGGACAAGGCTCAGCACCTTGCTCATCACGTGTCCTCCCCAGTGTCCGCCATTTCCAGGACCAAATGGACCGGATCCCCCAGCGTGACACTGCCGCCCTGACGGATTTGGCAGGTGACGCCACCGCGCCACTGGGGATCAAGGGCCGCGCGCAATCCCTGGGCCTGGGCATCCATGACCTCGCACGGGTCACATTCCCCGGTGATCTCCAGCACGATCCCGTCACCCATTTTCAGGCTCCACCCGGCGCGGTTCTCAAGGCTGGGCAGGCCCTCGGCCAGCAGGTTGGCGCGGCGTCGGAACCACGGCAGGTCCGCGGCGGCCGGCACCTCGGCGACGGCTGCCGCCCAATCCTCTGCCCGCAGCAGCGTGACCATCCGCCGTCCCAAGCGGCGAGCATGGTCACCGTCCACACAGGTTTCCGGGCTCAGGGTCAAGGAGTCCCGCTCCTGCGGCAAGGCACCCTTGGTGGGGCGCACCGCAAGGCCAGTGATCCGGGCGGGGAACGTGTTGGGCATGATAAGCATGGCTCCTGCGGGGGGGACCGGGATAGTCTCCGGGGCGGTCTGCCGCACTATGACCAGGACGCTGCGTCCTGTGAAGTCCTGGCACGGCCCCGGTCGGCTTGGCATGACCGGACTCCCCCCATGACCGCCGGAGGTCACCCCTTATGTCCGCACCACTGCCCCTGATCCGTGCCCCTGTTGCCGGGGATCATGGTCATGTCATCACCCGCCATGCCGTGCTGTACCAGCAAGAGCAGGGCTGGGATGGGGAGCGGTTCGAGCGCGCCGTGGTAACCGTGATGCATGCCTTTCTACAGGGCTTTGATCCGGCACGGGACCGGGCCTGGATTGCCGACTGGGACCATAAAGTGGCCGGCTCAGTCTACATCATGCACACCGATCAACCCGGGGTGGCGCGGCTGCGGATGCTGTATCTAGTGCAAGGACGCATACAGAGGATTCACGAAGAAGGTGGGTTGTGGCATTGTC
>CAZCBM010000362.1:0-3105 GCA_964496805.1 uncultured Rhodospirillales bacterium
CCCAGGCCAGCCCCCTCCGGCGGCCCCTCCGCGAGGCCCTCCCGCCTGATCGCCGCCCCAGACGGCGACCCCAGACGGCGACCCCAGACGGCGACCCCAAGTAAGCAGCCCCGAACGGCGATGCTGGCTCATCCCGGTATCAATCCACCAGGACCAACTCCCAGCTTTCCTCCAGCACGGACTGCCCTACAGCATCGGTGACCCTGGCCGTGGCCCGATACACGCCCGGCGGCCAGCGCTCAGCCGTTAGGCGGCGTCCCGCCATCTGATAATATTGGGCCTTGAAGCGATCCATGGGCTCGGTGTTGGCCACCACCTGTCTGAAGCCAGCCGGACCGGTGAGGGTCAGGGTAAAAACGTCCCCAGCTTCCAGGTGGATCAGGGTCGCATAAGCCACCAGTGCCTCCCCATGAGCGGTGGCGGACGGGAGCCCCCCATCATCCAGCAGTTGCCGGCTCACGGCTTGATCTGAAAAGCCAGCCTGAAAAAGATGCCGCCCCTGATACGCCAACGCCTCAGCGGGGACTGAGACAGACCATAGGCCGCGCCCGGTGCCCTGGATGCCCTGGGTGCAGCCCGTCCCGCCACGCTGCCCCGTGAAGGGGTCCACGACCTGCCCATGGTGGCGGACGGCCAGATGCAAATGGGGAAACTCCGTGGTCCCGGAGAGGCCCACCAGGCCCAGCGGCTGGCCGATCTGAACAGCGTCCCCCACCTGCACCCGCACCGATCCCTGGCGCAGGTGGCAGTACTGGGTCTCCCAACCGGCCCCATGATCGATGACCACCCCATTGCCGCACTCCCGTCCGGCGATGGCGGGATCCTGAGGATCGGTGACCACCCGGTCCTCCATGCCATCGCGCACCCCCTTCACGATGCCCGAGGCCGCCGCCACAACCCCCACACCGGCGGCCATGGCAGTCGCATCGCGGAGCCGGAAATCCGTGCCAGCGTGATCGGGATAGCCCGCACCGCCGCAGCGGTAATCCTGCATGCCAGGGGCATCATCGATGTCCACATAGTTCTGGATGACGCATGGATCGGGGACTGTGCATTGGATGGGCCAGTGCAGGATGGGGGCCTCCGCCATCACTCGGCCTCCGGTCAGGGTCAGCACGAGTAGGGTGAGCAGACAGGCAAAGATCGGACGCATGGCTCAGACTCCGGCAGTATCGGGGCAGACGGCTTGTGCGGTGCGTCCCCCAGATGGGACAGTCTCAACAGGCTTCGCTTACCCTGTGAAGGGACACCCTTGGATGACTACCCTTGGATGCGCACCTTTTGGGTGACCCGTTCCTGAGTGACCACCATGCCACCGTCCGCGTCCTCCGCCCCCCATCAAGGCCCGCTTGCCCTGGTCAACGCCGTCCGCCAGAACGGGGTCACCTACGCCAGGGTTCTGAAGGCCCTCCAAACCGTGGACCGAAGCCTGTTTGTCCCGCCGGACTTGGCCCATAGGGCGTGGGAGGACACGGCCCTGCCCATTGGCCTGGGACAGACCATCAGCCAACCGTCAGTGGTGGGGTTCATGACCCAGGCGATGGACTTGGCGCCGGAGCAGAGGGTGTTGGAGGTGGGCACGGGCAGCGGCTATCAGACTGCGATCTTGGCGCACCTTGTGACGCAGATCTATACCGTGGAACGGATCGCTGCACACGCAAGAATTGCAGCCTCTCGGTTTGCCCGACTGGGCCTGCACACCATCACGGCCCGGGTGGGGGACGGCACTTTGGGCTGGCCCGCCCAGGCGCCTTTTGACCGGATAATGGTCACGGCGGCCGGCGCGGACACGCCTCCACAAAGTTTAACTGATCAGTTAGCTGTTAATGGTATCCTCATGATACCATTGGGAAATTCTCCTTCCAGCCAGCGCCTTGTTAAGATCAGGAAAACTTCCTCGGGCCTACACTGGCATAGTCTGTGGCCTGTGCGCTTCGTGCCTTTGATCGCTGGTGATCCTGTCCGCGAGTAGCGCGGAGCGAACCGTTTGCCGGCCACGCCATCAGTTTTGGTTGGGATGTTGCCGGGCGCAGTTTCTCGCGCGAAGCGGCAAGATCAGGAAGGGGATCGACAGGATGCATCGCTCACGTTTCACCGCCGTTTCGGCATTGGCCCTGCTGCTGGCCGCTTGTGGTCAGGCCCCGCAGACCGGCGATCTGGCGCCGGTGCGTCACTATGGCGACAGTCCCCGCAGCCAAGTGGCCGCCGATGGCACCGTCACCGTGGCCAGGGGCGATAGCCTGTATTCCATCGCCAAGAACAATGGCGTGCCGATGCAGCAATTGATCGACGCCAACGGCTTGCAGGCGCCCTACATCGTCCAGGTGGGACAGGTTTTGCAGATCGATGGGGCAGCCCGTCCGGCCCTGGCCGCCCCCACCGAGCCGGTGGTACAGATGGGGGTCTCCCCCTCGCAGAGCCCGCAGGGCGCGGACATCCACTGGTCTGGCCCGGATGTCACCGCCGCAGCCAGCGGCCCTGGCACACCGGCTGCCTATGTGGTGGCCCCGGGCGACAGTCTGGGCATCATCTCCAACAAGTTTAATGTCCCGGTATCGCAGCTCATCAGCCTGAATGGCATTCCCAGCCCGGATCATATCCAGCCCGGCCAGGTCATCCTGTTGCCGCCCTCCAGCCCAGGGGTCACCGCAGCCCCGGCGGCCGCCGTGCGCACCGTGGCCCTGACCGGACAAGACCCTCAGCCCAACCGAACCGGCGGGTTCGACCCCTTGGCGCCGGTGCCGCTGGCCACCAGTCCCCTCCCGGCCGATCCCAACAGCGTCACCCAAGTGCCCCTGGAGCCCATGACAGTAGAGCCCATGGCGGTGGCGCCGATGGCGGTAGCATCCACAACAGTGGCGCCCATGGCCGTGGCGCCCGCAGCTCCTACCCAGCCAGCCCCGTCCCCGGCGCAGCAGGCACGCCTGCCCCTGCCCCCGGTCAAGCCCGTGGTCTCGGGTGTCACCACAGCCGCAGCGACCACCGCCGCAGCCACAGCAACGGCGGCCAGCGCCAGTGGATCGCTTGTGAGCCGCGGCGGACAGTTGGTTGCTGTGCCGGCAGCCGCCAGCACGGTGGCGCGCTCGGCTGTGCCGCGGGTGCCCC
>CAZCBM010000363.1:0-3090 GCA_964496805.1 uncultured Rhodospirillales bacterium
AACGGACCAGTTTGGTCGGCCCTGCGCCCAGGCGTCGCGCTTCGCTGGGGGGTCTCTCTCCGCCGCCAAGGCACGCGGGTGCTTCTGCGCACGAAAAAAGGGTGGCGCTCGGCAGCGCCACCCTCGCGTCGATTTTGTTTCAGCAAGCAGGCTCAGGGGTGCCCGCCCAGCCTCAACCCTTTTTGAAAGGGGTCAGGAACGACATGGCGCCCTTCATCTGCTCAGCCCAGGGGCGCGTGGCACTGTCCATGGCCTTGCCGGACAACTCAGCCAACTTGGTGGCTTGGCCCATGACGTGCTCCATCATCTTGACGGCATAGTCGTTCTGGATGGCCGCGACATCGCGCAGGGTCTTGGCTTCGGCCATGGCTTTGGTGGTGGCCATGGACAGGTCCACGGCCTCCTGAGTGTAGCGCATCACCTCAGCGGTCATGCCCTCAACACTGGTGGACAGGGCTTGGAAGCTGCTCATCAGCGCTTCGGCCTGATCGTGAGCGCTGTTGGTCAGGGCATCGACAGTGGCCGTTGGCATTTTGGCAGCAGCGGGCTTGGCCGCAGCCTTCGGCGCCGGGGTCGGTTTTTGAGCCGTGGCCTTAGGCTCAGTTGCCTTGGCTTCTGCTGCTTTGGCTGGTGCTGCCTTAGGTGCAGCGGCCGTCTTGGCCGGTGCGGCCTTGGGGGCCGGCTCTTTGGCAGCCGTGTCCTTGGCTGGTTCAGCCTGCGCAGCCGGCTTGGCGGCGGCCTTCGGGGCTGCCTTGGCAGCGGCTTTCGCGGCAGGCTTCGCCGCGGCGGACGACGCTTTGCTGGCAGCAGCAGCCGGCTTCTTTGCCGGGGCAGCCTTTGCGGGCGTTGCTTTGGCCGGCTCGCCGGCAGCCGGTGATCCAGCGTCATTGGCCTGGGTCGCGGGGGCCTGGGTCGCGGGGGCCTTCGTTTCGGAAGCCTGCGCGGCGGGCTTGGATGCCTCCGACTTGGTCTCGGGTGCGGCGGGCTTCGAGGCGTCCGGCGTGGTCGGGGTGTCAGCCATGGGTATGTTTCTCCTGCAGGGGCTCAGGCACGGCGGGGAAGGTGCAGCCTGCTGTGGGCCCACCGCTGGGGATGGGTCGGCCTCGCCCCGGTGCGGCATCTCCGTGACCGGCGCCAAGCGATAAACAACCCACTTCGTCGCGCCGGGGGTGACGCCGCAGACCGGTATGCTGCAACGCACAATAGCCTCCTGGTTGTCCTGATGTCACAAGGTGGTGTCAAGATGTTTATCCCCACTGCTGAAACTTTCACCCTGAGTCAGCCGCGCTCAGACGGGGCTTAACGGCGTCTTCAGACCTGCTGCCGATAAGTGTAGGGCATCGGCATCGCTGACCCGGAGAGTTGCTTCAAAGACGGTGGCTGTCTGGACAGGGGATGCACTGCACCCTAGTCTCTGATCGGTCTGCTGGGTGGTGACGCACCGCAGGCACCAGGGGGCCCGCCCCCCGTCGCCATCGCCGCAGGGCCGTCGCCGAAAGACCATCGCCCCGGGCATCAGGGACCAACTCGGACCGAGGTCAACGCTCAGGGGACCAGGATCAATGGGATACAGGATGGCTCACACGCGCATTTCGGCCGCAGGGGACCAAGCGGCGTTCACAGCACCAGGCGTGCCCACGCTGGGCCGCGTGGTGGCGGTACTGATGGTGCTGCTGGCCGTCGCGCTGCCCGCCGGCGCGCAGGACATGAACCCGGCGCGCATGGACCCGGACAAATATGCCAGCATCGTGCTTGATCACGAAACCGGTCGGGTCCTGTACTCACGGCGCGCCGATACCCGCCTGCATCCGGCGTCTCTGACCAAGATGATGAGCCTGCTCATGGCTTTTGAGGCGCTGGATGCCCGGCGTTTCACGTTGAACAGCCCCCTGACCGTGAGCCGCTACGCCGCCAGCCAACCGCCATCCAAGTTGGGGCTGCGCGTGGGCTCCACCATCAGCATGGACAACGCCATCCGGGCGATGGCCGTGAAATCAGCCAACGATGTTTCTGTGGTGCTGGCGGAGGCCATTGGCGGCACTGAGGCCAAGTTTGCGGAAATGATGACCCGTCGCGCCCGGCAGTTGGGCATGCGCAGCACCACCTTCCGCAATCCTCACGGGCTGACCGACCGATACCACCTGTCCACCGCGCGGGACATGGCAACGCTGGTGCGGCATATCCTGACCCATCACCCCGACCGGATGCACTATTTCGGCACGCGGTATTTCACCTATGCCGGACGGCGGATGCGCAATTCCAACCGTCTGCTGGGGGTCTATCCGGGCATGGATGGGATGAAGACGGGGTATACCCGCGCCGCCGGGTTCAATCTGGCCGCCACGGCAACGCGATTCGACCGCCGCCTGGTGGTGGTGGTCTTTGGCGGTCGCCGGGGGGCGTGGCGCAATGCCCATGTGAGCGAGTTGCTGGATTGGGGCTTCCGCCGTGCCAACCAAGTGATTTCCGACAACCGCCCGCTGCCCCCGCGCAAGCCCGCCGGTGGCCAGCTCGTGGCGTCGGCGCGGACCATTGTGGCTCCCTCTCCGGCCATCGAAGAAGGGTCAACCAACGAGGATGATCCCATCGGCGCCCTGGCCGCCCGTGTGGGTGCCAATGCCGGTGGCGGCTTCGCCGTTCAGGTGGGCGCCTTTCGCAACCGCGACAGCGGCTCCCGCGCGGTGGATGAGGCCCGCGGCTTTTCTCCCCGCTTGACCTCCGCATCGGCCGAGGTTGCCAATATTGCCGGGCTCTGGCGGGCACGCTTTGTGGGCATGGACCACACAACGGCGCTGGCCATCTGCCAAGACCTGCGGCGCTTCCGCCGTGGATGCCTGGTGGTCTCCAGCGACTGAAGCTGGAGCCTGCCCCCCTCCCGTGACCAGCGCCGGAGGTTACAGGGCAACGGCGGGAACGGCCACGCGCGTGGGGCGACGCAATTGCGTGATGATCGTATCCTCGCATCGACAGTGGCGCAGCGCGTCCAGATCGACCCTCGCCCCCGTCAGATCCGCCCCATCCAGCCGGCACGCCTGATCGTGCCGGCGCCCGGAGCGACGCCACAACGGCGCCGGCGCCTCGGGCCGGCGC
>CAZCBM010000364.1:0-3081 GCA_964496805.1 uncultured Rhodospirillales bacterium
GCTTGGGAAACGAGATGACCCACTGGCGCACCGGCAGGAACGGGAAGACGTGGTCCACCAGATGTGCCGCCGTCTCTGCCATCCGCCGCGCCATGCAGGACGGACAGACACCGCGCCCCTTGCAGGAGAAGGCGACGAGAAAATCGTGGCCACATTCGTCGCAGTAGCCCTGCGCGGCGCCCGCGTGCTGCTGGTGGAGGACAACCCAATCAACCGCGAACTGGCCCAGGAACTGCTGACCCGGGTCGGCGTGGTGGTGGTCGAGGCGGAAAATGGCCGCGAGGCCCTGGATCGGCTGGCCGAGGCCGCTTTCGACGCCGTGCTCATGGACTGCCAGATGCCAGTGATGGACGGCTACCAGGCCACCCGGGAGATCCGCGCCGAGGAGCGATTCAGACAGCTGCCGGTGATCGCCATGACCGCCAACGTCATGGCCGGGGACCGCCAGGAGGCGCTGGATGCCGGCATGAACGATCATCTCGGCAAACCGGTGCGGGTGGCCGAACTCTTCCAGACCCTGGCCCACTGGATCGGTGCGCGGCGAACGCCGGGGGCAGTGATCGAGGCGGAGCCTGCGGCCCCCTCCACGGACATTGTCCCGTTACCCCAGGCCGGCATCGATACCGTGGCCGGTTTGGCCATTGCCGGCGGCGACGCCGCGCTCTACCGCCGCCTGCTGGTCCGCTTCGGCGAGGGCCAAGGCGATTTTGCCGCGCAGTTTGCCGCTGCCCTGGACGGGGCCGACAGCACGACGCCCGCCCGCCTCGCCCATAGCCTCAAGGGCATGGCGGCCAGCCTCGGCATGAAGGCACTGGGAGAACGGGCGGCCGCGTTGGAGCAGTCCTGCCAGTCGGGGGAAGACGAAGCGGTCCAGCAACCGCTGCTGGCGGCACTGGAGGCGGAGTTGGCCCAGGTGCTGGCCAGTCTGGACGCCCTGTTGGCGGCGTCGGACAACGGTCCAGGGCAGGCCGTGGCGGTTGGCGCGGGGGTTGATTGGGCGGTGATGCAGCCACGGCTGGAACACCTGCGCCAACTGCTGCAAGAGGACGACACCGAGGCGCTGGAACTGGCGTCCCTACTGGTTAAGGATGCGGCAGACAGCGATATGGGCGCCACCCTGCGGGATGTGGCCAAGGCGGCGGGCGACTATGACTTCACCCGGGCCCTGGCGCTCTTGAAAACACTCTCATCCCTTTGACCTCGATCACCCTTGCGAAGGGAAAGGCAAGGCAAGGGGGTCGGGGCTGGTAGCCGGGGTTATTTGCAGGCCTGCCAGCCGTCTTCGTAGGCATGGCTATGACGGCTGCGGTCGTAAGAGTCAACCTTGGCATCGCTGCAGCCACGGTCCCACTCCTTGCTGACATGCATGCCCGAGCTGTGTCCGGCCACCTTGAAGTCCTCATGCTCGAATTTCAGTATGCGGCCATCCTCGATCACGCAACGAACCGCCGTGGTTTTGTTGCCGGCGGGGAAATAGCCAGTCACATGCATTTTCACCACCGTCTGGCCTCTGTCGTTGACCTTGACGTGATCCACGCGATCGAGCGACGCGCTATAACCGCCGACCTTGGAGATCTGACGCTCAGCCTTGTGCATGCACCTGCCGCTGGCGTTCTCATCCTCGTGCAGCATGGGATGCGGGGTGTAATCCTCCCGGTTTTCCCGATGCTGGTGCTTGGCGGCGGCCGCGCCGAGCAGACCGAGGGCGATGATGCCGGCGATGGCGGCGGTCTTCTCCCCGTCCTTGGCCTGGATCGGGGTGCTGGAAAGCGACAGGGCCAGGGCGGCGCTGGTCAGGGTGGCGCTCAATCTTTGCATGGGTCAACTCCGTTAGGGGGTATTGCAGAGGGCAGGGGGTGCCTGCCCCTCGGATTGTCTGGCGGTTTGCCGGCGGCACTATAGCGGATAATAGCGGATAAGAGTGCTGGGAAAAAGCCGGGGTGCGGAACCGCTGTGACGTGGGCGTCAACCCCCGAACAGCACCGCGTCGGGGATCTCGTAGCGTTCCTCGCCGATGTGGACGATGCTCAGGTCGCTCTCCTTGCGCGCCTTGAAGTGGCCCCGGTCGGCCTGGCTCTGGTCGTAGCCGGTGGCCTTGCCCCGTTCAAAGTAGATCACCCGCTGGGCCCCGTCGGGCTTGGTCACGGTGACCATGCCCGAACCGTTGCCCTCGCGCTTGACGCCGATGTCGCAATCCCCCGTGGGCTGGCCATGGCCCATGCTGCAGGGGATGATTCCGGTGGCGTGGAAATCGGTCCCCGGCACCTTGGCATCGTGGCTCATGTCCGCAGCTGACGATGAGGTGTCACCAGCCGCGTTGGGGCCGCCGGTGATCTCGACGAAGAGGTCGTACCTGGAGACCCGACCCTTGCGCGCGGCGTTGCGATTCTGGAACACCGAAATGCTGTGCTCGCCGTCCTTGTACAACTGGCCATAGTATTCACGCTTGCCGCCCATCTCCGAGTTGTAGAGCGCCTCATCGCCGGGGCCGCGGCCGGGAATGTAGAGGTTGAAATCCGTGTTCTGGTTGTCCGCGGTCAGTCGCACCCGAAGGAACTGGCCGTTCTTTGCGCGCAACTTGTAGACCAGGTACTCGTCTCCCTGGATCTGGTCGCTAATGCTGGCGCTAGTGGAACCGTGGGCAAACTTCACGTGCTCGGTGCGGGCATCGCCGGCCTGGGCGGGGCCTGCCGCCAGCCATGCCGTGGCGGTAAAGAGCATCAGCAACTTGAAAACGTTCATTTGGCTTAATCTCGGCTGTGGTGAAGCGGGATCGGAAAGCGGCGCCATGATACAGCAAGACGACGGGGCCGATGCCAGCCCTGGTGTGCGGATTTTGTTGGCCTTCGAGTTCCAGGGTGGTTTCTGTTCCTGGGCCCCAACGGCTAGGAAATCCAACCGCCTGTGGTGGAGTATTGACGGTTACGGTTAGGAAATCCAACCGCCTGTGGTGAAGTATTGGCCAGTGCCTGCAGGGCGTCAAGACCCTTCGCCGCCGAAGGGATCGGCTCTGGAGGTAAAAAGGTAAAAGGGGTCAGATCCCTTTTGCTTGACCTATAATTGAATCCCACAAACCCAAGC